>DATFRA010000032.1:0-10896 GCA_035263705.1 Allostellaceae bacterium | reverse complement strand
GCGATCGTCATCGGGGGCACCTCGGCGGAGCTCACGCTCAAAACGGTGAAGCTCGCGAGCTGCCGCTATCTCGATACCTTGCCGACGGCCGGCAACAAGTTCGGCCAGGCGTTCCGCGACACCGGCTTCGAGGCGGAGGTGCTGAAGCTCACTCGCGAGACCGGCATCGGCGCGCAATTCGGCGGCAAATATTTCTGCCACGACGTACGCGTGATCCGGCTGCCGCGACACGGGGCGAGTCTCCCGATCGGGATCGGCGTCTCCTGCTCCGCCGACCGGCAAATCCTCGGCAAGATTACCGCCGAAGGGGTCTTCCTCGAGGAACTCGAGACTAACCCGGAGAAATACCTGCCCGAGGTCGACGAGGCGAAGCTCGGCGGTCCCGTCGTGCGCCTCGATCTGACGCGCCCGATGGCGGAAATCCGCCGCACGCTCTCGCAGTTCCCGATCAAGACGCGGCTCTCGCTCTCGGGCCCGCTGATCGTCGCCCGCGACATCGCCCATGCGAAGCTGCAGGAGCGGCTCGACCGCGGCGAGGCGCTGCCGCAATACGTGAAGGACCATCCGATCTACTACGCGGGTCCCGCGAAGACGCCCAAAGGGTTCGCCTCGGGCTCCTTCGGCCCGACCACCGCCGGCCGGATGGACTCCTACGTCGACCGGTTCATGGCGGCGGGCGGCAGCTACGTGACCCTCGCGAAGGGCAATCGAAGCGCCGAGGTGCGCGAGGCCTGCCGCAGGCATGGCGGATTCTATCTGGGCTCGATCGGCGGCCCCGCAGCGCGTCTCGCGCAAGACTGCATCAAGAAGGTCGAGTTGGTGGAATATCCCGAGCTCGGCATGGAGGCGATCTGGCGGATCGAAGTCGAGGATTTCCCCGCCTTCATCGTGGTCGACGACAAGGGCAACGACTTCTTCGCCAAGCTTACCTGACTCGGGTCATGGCGTCGGCCTCGGGCCGCCCTCAGGATGACCCCCAGGCCCGCGCCCTAGAATGACCAGGGGAGCGCGGGTGGCGGATACGGATCTCGCCTCGCTGATCGCGGGCAACAAGGCCGCGTGGGACGGATTCGTCCGGCGCTACGCCGGCTTGATCCTTTCCGCCGTGCGCACCCTCGTGCGCGAGGGCACCGAGGCGGAGGACCTGATGCAGGAGGTCTTCGTCCGGCTCTGCAAAGACGATTTTCGACTGCTCAAGACTTACGATCCCGCACGGGCGGGTCTCTCGACTTGGCTCACCATCGTGGCGCGCAGCACCGCGCGCGATATGCAGCGGCGGCACCGGCCGCCGCAGTCCGCGCTCGAGGCCGTGCCCGAGCGCCTGCTCGCCGTCACGGACGTCCACGCGGAGCCGCTTAAGCTCCCAAAGGACCTGCTGTCGCCGCGCCAGCAGCTGGTGCTGACCATGCTGTACGAACGCGACATGGACGTGGCCGAGGTCGCCAAGACTCTCGATGTCGATGCGCAAACCGTTCGCAGCACCCACCACAAGGCGATGCTGAAATTGCGCGCCTATTTCGGGCCGAAACGGCCATGAGCCCGGCTTGTCGCGGGGATATTGCGGGCAAAACCCGCCTAGATGATAAGGGAGACCAGCCATGACGGAACCGATGGACAGGGCTGAGGAAAATGCCCTTTGGCGGCATTGGCGGACGGCGGTGGTGAACGCCGCTGGCGAAGCCGCGCCCGCGCCCGATCCTCTCCTCGTCGCTGCCTATGCCGAGCATCGGCTCAGCGAAGCCGTTGCGGAGGAGGTCGAAGCCTGGCTGGCGCTCCATCCCGAGGCTATCGAGGATGTGCTCGCCGCCGCATGTTCCAAAGCCGATGCGCTCGCCACGGTGCCGGATGCCGCGCTCGCCCGGGCGATGGCGCTGGTGCGGGCGTCGGATCCCAAGGTCATGCCGTTCCGCCGTCGGGCGAGACCAGGGGTCACGTGGCGCATTGCCTTCGCCCGCGTGGGCGTCGCTGCGAGCCTTCTCGTCATCAGCCTCGTCGGGTTCGCGCTCGGAACCGATGCCTACAGCACCCTGATCAACGGCGACCAATCGGCCGCCTTGAGCCAGGATCTGTTCGATCCGCCCAGCGGCGTGTTCTCGAGCTTCGGCGAGGAATCCAGCTCATGACCGCGCCCCTCGAGGGCGCGACGAGCCCCCCGCGCTCGACGGGCCGGCTCGTGAAGGTGGCGCTTGCGCTCTCGCTCGTCCTCAACGTGTTCTTCATCGGTGGCTTGGCCTACAGCAAGTTCGTCAGGCCGACGCCGCCGCTGATGCGGCTGGGCCAGGAGCTCAATCTCGAGCCGGATCAGCGCAAGGCCTTCCAGGGCTTTGTCCAGGTCGTACGAAGCAAGGGCGCCGCCCTGAGGGACAGCAACCTCGCGCTCGGCAGGCAGATCTGGGACGAGCTGTCGCAGCCGAAGCCCGATCCGCAGAAGCTCACGGCACTCTTCACCGAGATCGCCAACAACCGCCGTGACTATCAGACCGCGATTGGAACAGCGCTGCTTCCGTTCCTGGAGACCTTGAGCATGGAGCAACGCCAGCGCTTCATCGAGATCGGCAAGCGCCGCCAGGACGCGATGGCCAATAGAATGCACCAGCTCCTAGCGCCTTGAATTCGATAGGGCGATTTTCTGGCACTTGATCGGTGGCCCTGATCAAGAGGAGCGGTCGAGGAAAGGAGCCATGCCTCCGAGCAAAGCCACGCGCGTCGAGCGCGACACCATAGGCACCATCGCGGTGCCCGCGGATGCGTGCCGCAGCTTCGTCCACTGCAGCGTCAAAAGCATCGACGCCAACCGCGAGCGCATCGCGGAGCTGCCGGAGCCGCGGTGATGTCGCGCGCCTCCGGCAGCATCATCAAGAAGCGCTCGGTGCGGATCCTGGGACACGCGACCAGCCTGTCGCTCGAGGCGGAATTCTGGTCGGCGCTGCGGGAAATCGCGCGGCGGCGCGGCCTCTCGCTCAATCGCCTGATCGAGAACGTCGACGCCGCGCGCAACGGTAACCTCTCGAGCGCGCTCCGCGTTTTCGTGCTGGAGTGCTATCGGCGCGGCGAGCTCACCGCCGACGTGCCGGTCATTACGGTTTCTTGAGGAGATCGCGCAGGATGTCCTTGGGCTTGACCCGCTTCGGCTGATCGCCCTGGGTGCCCGGTTCCGCCGGCGTCGCGCCGCTCTGCTCGGGGGCATCGGCCTGCGGTCCTAGGAGGCGATCGACGGCGCGCGTCGCGAAGGCGCGCACGATGGCGCTGAAGTCCAGGCCCCAATCGGGTTGCTCGATAGGACCTTTGAGCGTGACGCCGAGCGGGGGCGTACCGGGCACGCCCATCATGCGCACGTCGGTGCGGCTGAAGAGGTTCCAGTCGGGCAGGTCCAGCGTCGCGTTGCCCCTGCCGTCGCCGCCCTCGACGACCAGGTGCAGGTCGTCGCTCCGCGCGATGCCATCCGCCAGCTTGAAACTGCCCTCGAGCTTGCTGAAGCGCGTGGAGCCGCTGGTCGCTGTTTTGAGGAGAGACCCGAGGTCCCCAAGTCCTTTCACTTGGGTCAGCCGCTGGTTCACGGCGGGAACGTTGACGCCGTCGATGGTCCCGTCGCGGCCGCGCAGCGACACCGTGCCGTCGAGATGCGAGATTAGTTCCTGCGGGCTCACCCCGGCTGCGCTCAACGAGGCATCAAGGTCGAAGCTGCCCTCGAGCCGGCTTGTGCCGGCTGGCGCAAGAGCCTGCCTGAAATCGGCACCTGCGAGCTGAGCCGCGACCCGGAGGCGCGGCGTCGCGGACGCCTCGAGACTGCCGCTCGCCGCCAGCGCGCCGCCGAACAGCCGGCCCGAGAGCCGGCTCACGCCGAGCACGGAGTCCTTGAGCGCGAGCTTGACCCGAGGGTCCTCGATCCGCCAATTCGCCCAGGACAGGCCCTTTGCCGCCACCGTCACATCGGCATCGAAGGGATTGAGAAAATCGAGCTCGATGGGGGCTCTCGACCAGCGGTCCGCGCCGGCGCGCGGCACGGCGGCGCCGGCCTGGGCGAGCATGATGCCGGGCGCGAGCTGCCGCTCAGGCACATCGAGCGACGCGGTTTGACGCGCCGGCATGAATTTGTCGATAGCGAGCTCGTCGAGCGTCAGCGTCGCCGTCACCAGGGGCCGGCTCCCCAGCGCAATCTGCACGCCGCCATCGACGTTGGTGCCGCCGACAGCCGCGGTGAATTGCCGCATCACCGCGCTGTTCGGCGACCACTCCAAGGTGCCCTCGAACTTGACCGGTCCGAGCTCCCCGCCCTGCGGCCGATACCGCGCGCTTGCCAGGTGCATCAGGCGATTGAAGCTCGGGTGTTCGAGGCTCGCGGTGAGCGCCCAGGTGTCCGCCCTCGGCGAGTCGCCGACGACGCGGAGCTTTCCGCCGCCGACTTCCACGTCGGTGTCCAGGTTGAACTTCCCGACCTGTCGCTCGACCTCGCCGCCGAGCGAGAACGCGCCGAAGGTATCGGCGCTCGCGACGCTCGACGACAACAAGCGCAGCACCCGGCCGAGCTCCGGCCCGCGCATGTCGAAGGCAAACTGCGTCTTGGACTCGGCCGTCCCGATGCCCTGGAAATAGCCGCTGAGCTTCCCTTGGGCGCCGCCGAGGTCGTTGACGCTGAGCTCGCGTAGCGTCAGATCGCGGTTCTCCAGCGTGCCCGTGACGCGCACCTTGCGGATCGGCTGACCGCGCCAGATCAGCGTGTCGACACTCGCGTCGACATTTGCGTCGAAGCTGACGAGGGCGTCGGTGATCGCCTGCGGCACGGTGACGCGGGTCAGGCCACCGGCTGCGGTTGCCGTGACCGCCGCCGCGGCGGGACCCGGTGAGGAGGGAACCGGTTGTACCGGCTCTCCCGACACATAGGCATCGAGGTTGAGCTGGTCGACGGTGATGCGGGCACCCAGCGCCAGACGGTCCCGCATCGCGACGGTGGCGGCACCGGTCAAGTGCGAGGCATCGAAAGTGAGATCAAGCGCGCGCACTTCCATGAGGCGGTCGTCGACCTCGAGCTGGCTGGAGACCGCGGCGCGCCGCAACCGGTCGGCCGGCACGCCCTCCACCGCCACGCCGCCCCAGCGCAGGAGATCCCGCAGGTTGTCGGCGGTGGCCCGAACCGTCCCGACGAAGCGCGGAACCGCCGCGACGGCGTCGACGCTGCCGACGAGCGCGACATCGGTCCCGCCGGGCAGCAACGCGGCGAAGCGCTTGATATCCAGCTTGCCGCCCTCCAGCGCCGCTCCGAGCCGCACTTGGCGCATCACGCCCTGCCGCCAGGTGACGGCATCGATGCCGAGGTCGACCGTCGCCGTGACGCCCGGCGGGAGCCGCCACCCTGCGGTGCCTTGTCGCTGCGTAGACGACCCTGACGGGGCCGCTTTGGCCGCTCCGGATGCCAGGCCGGGCGCGCGCCCCGCGAGGAGACGGTCGACGTCGAGAGCATTGAGGGTCAGCTTTGCCGAGATCGCAGTGGATGCGCCCCATGTCGTGCGAAGCGCGCCTTCCCCCTTGGTGTCGCCAATCTCGAGCGACACGTGATCGAGCGCGATCGCTTCGGTCCCAGCATCGAGGTCGCCGCTGATGCGGGTGGCCGCCGCCAGGCTCGGCGGTAGCGCCTCGACACCGGCGAGCGCCGCGGCGGCGGCGGGGTTCGCGCTCTTGAGCGTGAGTTTGCCCTTGGCCTGCGGCTGCGCCGCCTCCAGAAACAGGCTGCCGGTGAATTCTGCGGACCCCAACGGCTCGGAAGTCAGCATGAGCGACAAGGGCAGATCGGCGCGGCCCACGCGGCCCACGTCAGCGGTAACGGCAAGGGTCGTGCCGAGCAGCGCCAAGCTGCCTTCGGCATGGAGTGGCGCCGAGACCGCATCACCCGTCAGGTTCAAGGAGATGTTCTCCGCGGTCTTCTGCATATCGCCGTTTCGGTAGGAGACCGACCCGTCGTCGATGCTGAGGCTCGCGACCTTGATCGTGAGACCGCCGACCTTGAGGCCCTCGATACGCGGCGCCGTCGGGAGCGGCATGCCGCCGCTCTCGACGCGCCCAGCGGCCGGCGCCCCCGCCGACACTTTGCTGAACGCCCAATTGTCCCGGCCGTCGGGCAATCGCTCGAGCGCGATCACCGGCTGCAGCAGGCGCGCGCTCGTCACCTCGATCCGGCCCGCCAGCAGCGGCCAGAACGAGACCGCCGCATCGACTTGGCGCACGCGGACCATCTCGGGCGTTCGAGCACCCGGCACGTTGGCGACGATCAGGTCTTGCGCGGTCAGGTGCGGGCTCGGAAGCAGCGACAGGCTGATCGGGCCGCCGAGCGTCACCGGGCGGCCCGACCAGTTGGAGATCCGCTCCGCGATTTGCGGCCGATACCGCTCGAGATCGACGAACTGCGGCGCCAGCATGAGCCCTGCCAGCGCCGTGAACATCAAGATCGCAAGGCCGACCGCGGTTTTGCGCACGCCCACTCCTCGACAGCTGACGAGCTCCGGGACCGCTCACCCCCGCGCAGGCGCTACGCAGCGGCCCCGGAGATAGAGTATCATGACGCCCGCGGTGCAACACCTTTGCGAAGCAAGCGCAGCATGGGCGATGTCGTCAACCTGAACCAGGTTCGCAAGCGGCGCGAGCGTGCAACGGCCGAGCAAAGCGCGCGGGAGAATCGCATCCAGCACGGCCGCAGCAAGGACGACCGTCTCAAGGCGAAACACGAGTTGGAGAAGGCTCGGCGGGATCTCGACGAGAAGAAGCTGGAATAGCCGCGTCCGATCTCAATCGAGGCCGAGCGCGCGGCGGTAATGCGCCATGGTTGGCGCATCGAAGCAGCAGAAGATCACCCGCTGGAGCCGCGCGTCCCGCGCCAGGAAGCCCCCGACTTCTCGGGTCGCGATCCGCGCCGCGCGATCAACGGGAAATCGGTAAATGCCCGTGGAAATTGCTGGAAATGCAAGGCTGAGCACCTCGTGCTCGACCGCGAGGCGGAGCGCATTCCGGTAGCAGGACGCAAGGAGCTCATCCTCGCCGGCGCCGCCGCCTTGCCAGACCGGCCCCACCGCATGGATGACGTATTGCGCCCGCAAGCGGTATCCGCGGGTGATCCGGGCTTCGCCGGTGGGACAGCCGCCGAGCGTCCTGCATTCCTGCAGCAGCTCCCGACCCGCCGCGCGGTGGATGGCACCGTCGACGCCGCCACCGCCGAGAAGGCTTGTGTTCGCCGCGTTCACGATCGCGTCAACCGCGAGCGTCGTGATGTCGCCCAGATGGAGAGCGAGGCGCGGATCTTGGCTCGGGGGTTCGGCCGGCATGGGTGATCGTTACCAAACAAGATAGGTCATCGTCGGCATAGCCGCTAACATGCCGACCGCGAAGGCCGGATGCGGAAAGATCCAGCCAAGAATCGGGGAGGAGCATGCTCGACCTGCACTTCTGGTCCGCGAAGCAGCTCGCGGGCGCCGTGCGCCGACGCAAGATCGGGTGTCTTGAGCTGCTGGAGCATTACCTGAAGCGCGTCGAGCAGCACAATCCCGCGCTCAACGCGATCATCGCGACCGACCTGGCGGCGGCCCGTCAGCGCGCCCGCGCCGCCGACCGCACGCTTGCCAAGGGCACCATCTGGGGCCCGCTCCACGGCGTCCCCATGACCGTCAAGGAATCCTACGATGTCGCGGGGATGCCCACGACCTGGGGCATGCCGGAGCTGCGCGAGAACAGGCCGCAAGCGAACGCGCTTGCGGTCGACCGGTTCCTCGCGGCGGGCGTCACGTTGTTCGGCAAGACCAACGTGCCGCTGATGCTCGCGGATTGGCAGAGCTACAACGAGGTCTACGGCACCACCAACAATCCCTGGGACGTGGCGCGGTCGCCGGGCGGGTCCTCGGGCGGCTCGGCGGCGGCGCTCGCCGCGGGGCTCACGGGCATCGAGGCCGGCAGCGACATCGGCGCCTCGATCCGCAACCCCGCGCACTACTGCGGCGTTTACGGGCACAAGCCGACCTTCGGCATCTGCCCGCCGAACGGCCACGCGCTGCCCGGAAAGGTCGCCGCCAGCGACATTTCCGTGATCGGCCCGCTCGCCCGCAGCGCCGACGACCTCGCGGTCGCGCTTGGCGTGATGGCCGGGCCCGATGGCATCGACGGCAGGGGCTATCGCCTGAGCTTGCCGGCGCCGAAGCAGAGGACGCTGCGCCAATTCAAGGTCGGCTTGATGCTCGACGATCCCAACTCGGAGGTCGACCGGCCCGTCCAGGACCTCCTGCAGGCGCTCGGCGATTTCCTCGCGAAGAAGCGGGTTAAGGTGAGCGACCGGGCGCGGCCGGACATCGACACCACCCATTGCCAGCGGATCTACATCGCGCTCCTGCGGGCCGCGACCTCCGGCCGGCAGTCCGATGCGGCCTTCGCCAAGAACCGGGAGATCGCGCGCACTCTCGCCCCCGACGATCACGGCTACTTCGCTCAGATGGTGCGGGCGAACACCCAGCCGCATCGCGATTGGCTCGCCGCCAACGAGCAACGCCACCACATGCGCCTCGCCTGGGCGGCGTTCTTCCGGGAGTACGATCTGCTCCTCTGTCCGGCGGCCGCCTCGGCGGCGTTCCCACACGACCACGTGGGCGAGCGGCATGAGCGCACGATCGCGGTCAACGGCAAGCACGTGCCTGCAACCGACCAGCTGTTCTGGGCGGGATACCCCTGCGTGAGCTATCTGCCCTCCACGGTGGCGCCGATCGGACTCACCCAGTCGGGATTGCCCGTGGGCGTGCAGATCGTGGGGCCGCAATACGGCGACCGCACCTGCATCGCGTTCGCGCGACTCCTGGAGCGCGAGTACTATCGCTTCGTGCCGCCGCCAGCCTTCGCCTGAGCGGTTCACGCTCGCGCGATACCCCTGTCGACGGCGCGCCGCCGTTCCTATGTAATGGGCGCCAATCGAAGGAGTTTATGCAATGTGGTCGACGTCTAGGAAGGCCGCCATGCCCACGCCCGAGCAAGCACTCCCGGGCCGCCGGACCGGGATGCCCGTGCCAACCGCCCATGAGGTCGCGGGAACGCCGCTGAAGCCGCCCTTCCCGGCCGGGCTTGAGCAAGCCGTGTTCGCGCTCGGATGCTTCTGGGGCGCCGAGCAGAAGTTCTGGCAGGTGCCTGGCGTCTACACGACCGCCGTCGGTTATGCCGGCGGCTATACGCCCAACCCGACCTACGAGGAGGTTTGCAGCGGCCGCACCGGTCACGCCGAGGTCGTCCTGGTGATCTTCGACCCCAAGAAGGTCTCCTACGAGCAGCTGCTGAAGGTGTCCTGGGAGAGCCATGATCCCACCCAGGGCATGCGCCAGGGCAACGATGTCGGAACCCAGTACCGCTCGGCGATCTACACGTTTTCGGACGATCAGCGCCGCGCCGCCGAAGTGTCCCGTGAGACCTACCAGCGCGCGCTATCGGCGCGCGGCTACGGTGCCATCGGCACGGAGATCAAGCCGGCGACGGAGTTCTATTACGCCGAGGACTACCACCAGCAGTACCTTGCCAAGAACCCCATGGGCTACTGTGGGCTCGGCGGGACCGGCGTCTCCTGCCCGACGGGGCTGACCGTCGCGGCGCAATAGTCCCCGTCATACCCGGACGATCTTGCCGGGGTTCATGATGTTGTCAGGGTCGAGCGCCTTCTTGATGAGGCGCATGACGCTGACGGCCTCGCCGTGCTCGGCGATCAGGAAGTCCATCTTGCTGTAGCCGACGCCATGCTCGCCGGTGCAGGTGCCGTCCATCGCGAGCGCGCGGGCGACGAGGCGGTCGTTGAGGCGCTCGGCCTCGGCGACGTCCTTGGGGTCCTCGGGGTCGAGCATCAGCGTCAGGTGGAAATTGCCGTCGCCGACGTGACCCACCAGCGGCGCCAGCATGAAGGATTCGTTGATGTCCTTCTTGGTCTCGCTAATGCATTCGGCAAGGCGCGAGATCGGCACGCACACGTCGGTCGCCCAAATCTGCTTGCCCGGGGCCAGCGTCTTGTTGGCGTAGGCCGCGTCATGCCGCGCCTGCCACAGCTTCTTGCGGTCCTCGGGCTTGGTCGTCCAGGTGAAGTCGTTGCCGCCATGCTCGCTGGCGATCGCCTGCACCATCTCCGCCTGCTCGGCGACGCCGGCGTCGCTGCCGTGGAACTCGAGCCAGAGCGTCGAGGCGATCGGCAGGTCGAGATTCGAATGCATGCCGATCGCCTTCATCTGCATGTCGTCGGCGAGCTCGATGCGGGCGACCGGGATGCCGCTCTGGATCGTCATCATGACGGTGTTGACGGCGTCCTCGATGGTCGGGAACGAGCACATCGCGGACGAGATCGCGGCCGGGATGCCGTAGAGCTTCAAGGTGATCTCGACGATGATGCCGAGCGTCCCTTCGGAGCCGACGAAGAGCCGCGTCAAGTCGTAGCCCGCCGCCGATTTGCGCGCGCGGCGCGCGGTGCGGATGATCCGCCCGTCCGCCAGCACGACCGTCAGCGACAGCACATTCTCGCGCATGGTGCCGTAGCGCACGGCGTTGGTACCGGAGGCGCGGGTCGCGGTCATGCCGCCGAGCGAGGCGTTGGCGCCAGGATCGATCGGGAAGAAGAGCCCGGTATCGCGGAGATACTCGTTGAGCTGCTTGCGGGTGACGCCGGCCTCCACGGTGACGTCGAGATCCTCGGCGCTGACCCGCAGCACTTTGTTCATCTGCGACAGGTCGATGCAGATGCCGCCCTTGAGCGCCGCCACGTGACCCTCGAGCGAGGTGCCGGTGCCGAACGGCACCACCGGCACCTTGTGCTGGGCACAGAGCCGGACAATCTCCGCCACCTCCTCGGTCGCGTGCGCGAACACCACGCCGTCCGGCGGCACCGGCACGTGGAAGGACTCGTCC
>DATFRA010000031.1:0-5656 GCA_035263705.1 Allostellaceae bacterium | reverse complement strand
CTACCAGCTGAAGCACCTGCGGCTGCGCAACCGGCTCATGTCGACGGCGCACGAGCCCGCCTACACCGAGGACGGGTTGCCGAAGGAACGCTACCGGCTCTATCACGCGGAGAAAGCGAAGGGCGGCATCGCGCTAACGATGTTCGGGGGCTCCTCGGTGGTGGCGCCGGACAGCCCTCAGGTCTTCGGCAACATCACGCTCTACAAAGACGAGGTGGTGCCGTGGCTCCGCCAACTCGCGGATGCCGTCCACGAGCACGGTGCCGCCCTGATGATCCAGATCACGCATCTGGGCCGCCGCACGCAATGGAACCGGGGGGACTGGTTGCCTGTGGTGGCTCCGAGCCCGATCCGCGAGCCCGCGCACCGCGCCTTCCCGAAGTCCGCCGAGGATTGGGACATTGCGCGCATCGTCGGCCAATACGCGGTGGCCGCCGAGCGCTGCAAGGCGGCTGGCCTCGATGGACTCGAGATCGAGTGCTACGGACACCTCGCCGACCAATTCTGGTCGCCCGCCACCAACAGGCGCGAGGACGCGTACGGCGGCTCGCTGGAGAACCGCCTGCGCTTCACCATGGCGGTGCTGAACGCAATCCGGCAGAGCGTGGGCGCCGAGTTCATCGTCGGCGTGCGCATGGTCTGCGACGAGGATTGGGAGAAGGGTCTTTCGCGCGAGGACGGCATCGAGATCGCCCGGCGACTGGTGGCGAGCGGGCTCATCGATTTCGTCAACGTGATCCGCGGCCACATCGAGACCGACGAGGCGCTCTCCCATGTGATCCCCGGCATGGGGGCGCGCTCGGCGCCGCATCTCGATTTCGCGGGCGAGATCCGCGAGATCACGAAATTCCCGGTGTTCCATGCCGCGCGTATCCAGGACGTCGCCACCGCCCGCCACGCGGTCGCCACCGGCAAGCTCGACATGGTCGGCATGACCCGCGCCCACATCGCCGACCCCCACATCGGCCGCAAGGTCATGGAAGGCCGTGAGAACGAGATCCGCCCTTGCGTCGGCATGGGATACTGCATCGACCGGATCTATTTCGGGGGCGAGGCGCTCTGCGCGCACAACGCCGCCACCGGCCGCGAGGCGACCATGCCGCACGTGATCGCGGCCTCGACGGGAAGAAAGCGCAAGGTCGTGGTGGTGGGCGCTGGGCCCGGCGGACTCGAAGCCGCGCGGGTAGCGAGCGCGCGGGGCCATGCCGTCGTCGTGTTCGAGGCCGCCGCGGAGCCCGGTGGCCAGCTCCGCCTTGCGGCGCAGCTCGCGCGCCGGCGCGAGATCCTGGGCATTTCCGACTGGCGCGTCGCTCAGTGCGAGAAGCACGGCGTGCAGTTTCGCCTCAATACGCTCGCCGAGGTCGCGGACGTCCGGGCGGAGGAGCCCGATGTCGTGTTCGTCGCGACAGGCGGCGTGCCGAACCTGTCCTTCCTCGAGGCCGGCGAAGACCTCGTGACTACCTCTTGGGACATCCTCTCGGGCGCGGCGAAGCCGGCGGAATCCGTCCTGCTGTTCGACGACAACGGTGCCGACGCGGGGCTCACTATCGCGGAGTTCATCGCGGGCGTCGGCAGCCGGCTCGAGATCGCGACGCCGGAGCGCAGCCTCGCGCCCGAGGTCGGCGGCACCAACTATCCCGCCTATTTCAAGACGCTCTCGGAGCGCAACGCGACCATCTCGCTCAATCTGCGGCTCGAGAAGGTCGCACGCGCCGGCAACCGCCTGAGCGCCACGCTCTTCAACGAGTACGACAAATCTCGGCGCGAGCGGCTGGTCGATCAGGTGGTGGTGGAGCACGGCACGCTGCCCCTCGAGGACCTCTACTTCGCGCTCAAGCCAGGCTCGCGCAATCTCGGCGAGATCGACCACGGCGCGCTGATCGCGAACCGGCCGCAGGACCTCGTCCGGAATCCCGACGGCGGCTATGCGCTCTACCGGATCGGCGACGCAGTCGCCTCGCGCAACATCCACGCCGCCGTCTACGACGCCCTCAGGCTCGCGAAGGATCTGTAGCCGCCCCGCGAACGCCTCGGTAGGCAAGCACGTCGTTCGGCTAACAACAGTCCGAGGAGGAACGCCATGCCGACTTACGTGATGCTCGCAAGCTGGACGGATCAGGGCATGCGCCAGGTCAAGGACTCGCCCAAGCGCGTCGATGCCGCAAAACGTGAGCTCAAGGAGATGGGCGGCGAGTTCAAGGCTTTCTACATGACCATGGGCGACTACGACCTGGTCGCGATCTATGAAGCGCCCGACGACGCCGTCGCTGCGCGGTTCACGCTCATGCTGGGCATGCTCGGCAACGTGCGCTCGACCACGCTGAAGGCCTTCCCAGAGGCTGCCTTCCGCGAGATCGTGGCGTCGCTCGCTTAGCCCAAGTCGAACTTGATGCCCTGTGCGAGCGGCAATGCACCCGAGTAGTTGATGGTGTTGGTGGCGCGGCGCATGTAGGCCTTCCAGGCGTCGGACCCGGACTCGCGCCCGCCACCGGTCTCCTTCTCGCCGCCGAAGGCGCCGCCGATCTCGGCCCCGCTCGGGCCGATGTTGACGTTGACGATGCCGCAGTCGCTGCCGGCGGCGCCCATGAAAGTCTCGGCCTCGCGGAGGTCGTTGGTGAAGATGCTGGAGGCGAGCCCTTGCGGTACCTCGTTGTGCATGCGGAGCGCCTCCTCGAGCGTGCGATAGCCCATGACGTATAGGATCGGCGCGAAGGTCTCCTCGCGCACGATCGCGGTCTGCTTGGGCATCTCGGCGATAGAGGGCTTCACGTAATAGGCGTCGGGCCACCGGTCCGCCAGCACCCGCTCGCCGCCGGAGACAGAGCCGCCATCGGCGCGTGCCTGGGTGAGCGCAGTCTGCATCCCCTCGAAGACGCGGCGGTCGATCAGCGGGCCCACCAGCGTGCCCGGTTCGAGGGGATCGCCGACGCGGATCGAGCCGTAGGCCTTCTTCAGCCGCTCGATCAGCGGCGCCTTGATGCTCTCGTGGACGATAAGTCGGCGCAGCGTGGTGCAGCGCTGACCCGCCGTCCCCACCGCGGCGAAGGCGGCGGCGCGCACGACCAGATCGAGATCGGCCGAAGCTGCCACGATCGCGCCGTTGTTGCCGCCGAGCTCCAGGAGGCAGCGGCCCATGCGCGCCGACACCACGGGCGCGAGCGCCTTGCCCATCCGGCAGCTGCCGGTGGCGCTCACTAGGCGGAGCCGCGAATCGGCCGCGAGCTTCTCGCCCGCTGTGCGGGCCCCCAATACCACTTCGAGGAGCCCGTCTGGCACGCCGCCCAACCGCTTCGCCGCACGGTCCAGCAGCGCTCTGCACGCGAGCGCCGTCAGCGGCGTCTTCTCTGAGGGCTTCCAGACCACGGGATCGCCACACACCAGCGCGATCGCCGCGTTCCAGGACCAGACGGCCACCGGAAAATTGAACGCCGTGATGACCCCGATCGCCGAGAGCGGATGCCAAGTCTCCATCATGCGATGGCCCGGCCGCTCCGATGCAATGGTGAGACCGTAGAGCTGGCGCGAGAGGCCGACCGCGAAGTCGCAGATGTCGATCATCTCCTGGACCTCACCGCGGCCTTCCTCGAAGATCTTGCCGTTCTCGAGGGTGACGAGCCGGCCGAGATCGTCCTTGGCCCGGCGCAGCTCCTCGCCCAGGAGCCGGACGAGCTCGCCGCGCCGCGGCGCGGGCACGGTGCGCCATTGCCGAAAGGCCGCATCGGCGCTCGCGATCTTGGCGTCGATCGCCGAGGGACTGTCGCTCTTGACCAGACCGATCCGCCGCCCGTCGATCGGTGAGTGAACGGCGATGTCGCCGTCAGCGATCGCCGAGGGCGGCATGCCCAACCCGGAAAGCAGTGAGGCCGCGTCCAGCATGATCAGTCTCCCGTTACCAGTGTTCCAACATAAGCTTGGCGCATAGGAAAAGGCACGGCTACCGGCCTTTCGTGCGCTGCCGCGAGATCAGGCCGATCGCGTTGGCGACCAGCCGTGCCGCGGTGAGCGCGCCGCGCTCCTGCCGGTCGCGCTCGCGCATGAACTCGACGATATCGAAAGCGGCAATTCGCGCTCTCCGCGCCACCCCCCGCATCAGCCCAACCGCCTGCCAGTAGGTGAGGCCGCCCGGCGCCGGACCGATCACAGCCGGCATGATGGTGGGGTCAAGGCCGTCGCAGTCGATCGTGACAAGTACATTGCCGCCCGCTGGCACCTCGGCGAGCACGGGCTCGATGCCGCGCTCATGCACGGCGTCGGCAAGGAAGAAGCGCACGCCGGCAGCGACCGCGTCCTTGTAGTCCGACACGCGCGCACTGCCAGTGCCGCGAGCGCCTACCTGGATGATCCGCTCGATCCAGCCCATCTCGCTGGCGCGTCGCATGGTGCTGGAGAGCCCGAACTTGATGCCTTCGACCTCGTCGCGCCAATCGATATGCGCGTCGATCTGCAGAACCGTGAATGTTCCGCGGCCCTCGAAGGCCTGGAACAGCGGAATCGGAATAGAATCGTCGCCGCCGATCACGACCGGGACCGCTCCACCGTCGAGCAGGGCCCTGGCAGCATCGGTGATCCGCGCGCGGTTTCCCGCCGAATCTTGCGCCTCCCAGGCGAGGTCGCCGCAGTCGACCGCAGAAGTTCCGGCGGCGACCATCGATCCGCCGAGGTCGAAATCCATGTGGTCGCGGGCGCCCGCCCAGTTGGCGATGCCCGCGCGGATCGCGGCGGGACCGGCCGCGCAGTAGGGCCCGACCGACGGATAAGGTGTCGCCACCGGCGCGCCGAGAATCGCCACGTCGGCGCGAGCGGCCGCTGTGATCGAGGCCGGCGGCAGGTCGAGAAACGTCCCGCGGCCCGCCGCCCCAAACATGGCACCGATGGTCGACGCTTGTCCCGTCTTCGTCTCGTCCATGGCTTTCCCTTGGATTCCGAGGACCCACAGGATGACATCGCCCGTCCGTTCACGGAAGATGGCGAGCATGAACGAGGCCGATGCCCGGGCTTTGGCGGCGCGTTTGGCGTGCTGGCGTGAGCCGGTGACGCCGGAGCCGCTCTCCGGCGGCATCACGAACCGGAACTATCTGGTGCGCCATCGCGGCGAGCGCTTCGTCGTGCGCGTGGGTGCCGACATTCCCGTGCATCAGATCACGCGGAGCAACGAGCTCGCGGCGAGCCGCGCCGCGGCGGCCGCCGACATTTCGCCCGAGGTGACACACTACGAGCCCGGCGCTCTCGTGCTCCGCTTCGTCGAGGGCCGAACACTCAAGCCGGAGGACGTCCAGGCACGGCCGATGCTGGCGCGCATCTTGCCGCTGCTGCGCCGCTGCCATCGCGAGGTCGAGCGCCATCTGCGCGGGGCCGTGCAGATATTCTGGGTCTTCCACGTCGTTCAGGACTACGCCCATACCCTGAGCGAGGGTGGGAGCCGGTTCGTCCGGGAACTGCCGAGGTTGCTGGCGGTGGCCAGCGAGCTGCGGGCCGCGATCGGCGCCATCGATATCGTGTTCTGCCACAACGATCTGCTAGCAGCGAATCTCATCGAAGCCGGTGATCGACTCTGGCTGATCGATTGGGATTATGCAGGCTTCAACAGCCCACTCTTCGATCTCGCCAACCTCTCGTCCAATAGCGAGCTCCGGCCCGAGGATGAGGTCTGGCTCCT
>DATFRA010000030.1:0-3130 GCA_035263705.1 Allostellaceae bacterium | reverse complement strand
GCCAACTTTGAGGAACTCCTGCAAGCCGTAGCCGAGCAGCACGGCGGCGCTCATGCCGTGCGCATTCAAGGAGGGCGTGGTCTCGACAGTGTGCGCGTCGAGGTGCGCATCCATCCAGATCAGCCCGAAGGGGGCTCGGCGCATGGCTCGTGTGACCCCGCCCCAGGTCCCCATGGCGATGGCGTGATCGCCGCCGATCACCACTGGCAGCGCGCGGGCGGCCATGGCTTTCGCGACGGCATCGGCGAGCGCTCCGTTGTGCCGCGCCACCAGCTCGAACACCTCCGGCCGAGAGAGGTCGCCGGCCTCATGCCAGCGCTTCTCGGGCTCGACGATCTGCGCCCAGCTCGCGCGCACGCCGACCCCTGCCAGGTGCTCGGCCAAGCCGAACGCGCGCAGGCCCTGCGGTCCGTCCTCGGTCTCGCGTACGCCCGCCCCCCAGCCGGAGCCCGCGCCGATCAAACGCACTGGTTTCGTGAGTGACCTAGCCATCCGCGCCGTAGACAAGCCGCCCCTCCACCATGGTCTTGAGCACGCGCCCTTGAACCGGGCGGCCGTCGAACGGCGAATTCTTGGACTTCGAGCGAAAGCTGCTGACGTCGATGCGACCGGGCCGGTCGAGATCGAACAGCACGAGGTCCGCCGGGGTTCCCGCGGCGAAGCGGCCGGCGGGGAGCCGAAGGATCTCGGCCGGGCGTTGGCTCAGCGCCCGCAGCGCCTGCAGCAGCGTCAGGTGCTTGTTGTGCACCAGCTCCAGAGTGAGCGGCAGCAGCGTCTCGAGCCCGATCACTCCCGCCTCCGCCGACGCGAAAGGCAGGCGTTTCGAATCCTGAGGGTGAGGCGAATGATCGCTCGCGATGACGTCGATCGTGCCGTCCTTGAGCCCGGCGACCACCGCGCGGCGGTCGGTCTCGCTGCGAAGCGGCGGAGAAAGCTTGGCGAAGGTGCGGTACTCCCCGACCGCGGTCTCGTTGAGGGCGAAATAGGGCGGGGCAGTGTCGCAGGTCACCGGGAGGCCGCGGGCTTTTGCCGCGCGGATCGCCTCGATGGCGGCCGCGGTGGAGACATGCGCCACGTGGTAGCGGGCGCCGGTGATCTCCACCAGCCTGAGGTCGCGCTCGACCATCATGACCTCGGCGGCGGGCGTGATGCCGGCGAGGCCGAGGCGGGTGGCGGTCTCGCCCTCGGTCATATGGCCGTCGGCGGCGAGGCTCGGCTCCTCCGGATGCTGCACGACGAGGGCGTCGAAGGTGCGGGCGTATGAGAACGCCCGGCGCAGTACCAGCGCGTCGGCGATCGCCGTGCCGGCGTCGGTGAAGGCGACGGCCCCCGCGGCGCTCAACAGGCCGAGCTCCGTGATCTCTCGGCCCTTGAGGCCGCGGGTCGCCGCGGCGTAGGTCCGGATGTGGACGCCGCGGATCTCGCGGGAGCGCCGGGCCACGAACTCCACGAGCGCCACGTCGTCGATCGCAGGCTCGGTGTTGGGCAGCGCCACCATGGTGGTGACCCCGCCCGCGGCCGCGGCGGCGCTGCCGCTTCCCATGGTCTCCTCGTGCTCGCGGCCGGGCTCACGGAGCTCGACCCGCATGTCCACCAGCCCCGGCGCCAGGCAATGGCCGTGGCACTGGACGACCGTCGCCCCCGAGCCGTCCGAGCCGGCGCGCGGCCCCACTGCCGCGATCTTGCCGTCGGCGACCAGGAGGTCGCCCTTCTGGTCGAGCCCGGAGGCCGGATCGAGGAGGCGCGCGTTCTTGAAGAGCGTGCGCGCGGTCATCGTCTCATTTCACCGGCGGAATGTTGCCGAGCTCGCGGGTCAGCACCTCGAGGCACGCCATGCGCACGGCGACGCCCATCTCCACCTGCTGGCGGATCAGGCTACGGTCGATGTCGTCGGCGACCTCGCTGTCGATCTCGACGCCGCGGTTCATCGGGCCCGGATGCATGATGAGGGCATCGGGCTTGGCGGCAACGAGCTTGCGCGCGTCGAGGCCGAAGAAGTGGAAATACTCGCGGATCGAGGGCACGAAACTGCCATGCATGCGTTCGGTCTGGAGCCTCAACATCATGACGATGTCGGCGCCTTTCAAGCCCTGGACCATGTCGTGAAACACCTCGACGCCCATCCGGTCGATCTGCGCCGGCAGCAGCGTGCGCGGCGCCACCACGCGCACGCGCGCGCCCATGGTGTTGAGCAGGTGTATGTTGGAGCGCGCGACCCGGCTGTGCAGGATGTCGCCGCAAATCGCCACCACCAGACCCTGGAGCCCGCCCTTGCGCCGGCGGATAGTGAGCGCGTCGAGCAGCGCCTGGGTCGGGTGCTCGTGGCTGCCGTCGCCGGCGTTGATGACGGCGCAATTGACTTTCTGCGCCAGGAGATGCACCGCGCCCGACTCGTGGTGGCGCACCACCAGCACGTCCGGGTGCATGGCGTTCAAGGTCATCGCCGTGTCGATCAGCGTCTCGCCTTTTTTGATCGAGCTCGCGGCCACCGCCATGTTGATGACGTCGCCGCCCAGACGCTTGCCTGCGACCTCGAAGGAGGTGCGGGTACGGGTCGAGTTCTCGAAGAAAACGTTCATTATCGTGCGGCCGCGCAGCAGCGAGCGCTTCTTGTCGGCCTGCCGGCTCTGCTCGACGTAGCCTTCGGATTTATCGAGGAGGACGGTGATGTCGTCCGGCGAAAGCCCCTCGATTCCCAGAAGATGCCGGTGCGGATACGCGCGGGAGTCGAGGGCGCCAGTCATTAAAGTCGGGACTATAGGGAGATGCTCCCCCACTCGCAAGACGCGTGGCGAGTCGCGGTCTGGCTAACTGTCGGTGTTGCCGCGGTTCCAGCGCTCGTCCGCCCAGGCAATCACGGCAACGATCGCGCCGACGGCGATCACGATGATGCCGGTGTAGCGAAGTTCGCGGCCGAAGAGGGAGCCGAGCGGCCGCAGAACGAAGCCGATGAACACGATGACGCCCGCCGCGATCCACAGGCGGCTGGGCCAGAGACTGTTCTTGCGCCGTGGCGCGGGAGTATCGGGGTTCGTCATGAAAGCCCCTGCAGACGCGATCGAGGATAGCGCAACTCGGACGCGAACGGCTATACGAAGCGGCGACTCAGCGCTTGCGCATCGATACGCAT
>DATFRA010000029.1:0-15278 GCA_035263705.1 Allostellaceae bacterium | reverse complement strand
AACCGCGCATCGGGGAGCACCCGCTCGATCGGCTGATTGGGTGCCGGAATATCCCAGAACGCCAGCCACGCGAGGCCGCCGGCGACGGCCAGCACCACCACCGCCAGCAGGACCAGGATGACTTTGCCCATTTGTTCTTGTACCCCGCGGGCGCAATTGACCGCCGATCGCCGCGATATGCTAGGGTGCGGGCCGATCAGGCGGCCGTGAGTTTATCGGCGCGCCCAAGCGGATTCAACGATGGGGCGGGCCGACTCGGGCGGCATTCGGCCATGAGCACGCCACAATTGCATGTTCCCCGGACCCTCGTTCTGGTGGGGTTGATGGGCGCCGGCAAGACCAACATCGGCCGGCGGCTCGCGCAGCGACTAGGGCTCGGCTTCATCGACGCCGACAGCGAGATCGAGGCGGCGGCAGGCGAGACCATCGAGGAGATCTTCGAGCGGCGGGGCGAAGCGGCCTTCCGCGAGGGCGAGCGCAAGGTGATCGCGCGGCTGCTGGGCAATCCCGTGCATGTGCTCGCGACCGGCGGGGGCGCCTTCATGGACCCGGAGACGCGCGCGCTCATTGGGGAGCGCGGCATTTCGATCTGGCTGCGCGCCGATCTCGACCTGCTGCATCAGCGGGTGTCGCGCCGGAGCAATCGGCCGCTGCTGAAGCACGGCAACCCGCGCGAAGTCCTGGCGCGGCTCATCGATCAGCGCTACCCCGTCTACGCGCAGGCCGACGTCACCGTCGACACCGTGGACGGTCCACCCGAGGCCACGCTGGAGCGCGTGATGACGGCGCTCGAGCAGCATCTGGCGACGCGCGCGGTCGCCCGAGAGCACGCGCCGTGAGCGAGGCGCGCGTCATCCGTGTCGAGCTCGGCGCCCGCGGCTACGACATCCGCATCGGCAGCGGACTGATCGCAGGCGCCGCCGCTCATCTGGCACCGCTCGCCAAGGGCCGGCCGCTCGTGGTGGTGACCGACGAGACGGTGGCGCGGCTGCATCTCCCGGCGCTCGAGACAGGACTGCGGAGCGCCGGAATCAAACACCACGCGGTGATATTGCCGCCGGGCGAGAGCATAAAAGACTTCTCCCATTTCGCCCGTCTCTGCGAGGAGATCCTGGCGCTCGGCATCGAGCGCCAGACCTTGTTGGTGGCGCTGGGCGGCGGCGTCGTGGGGGACATCGCGGGCTTCGCCGCGGCGAGCCTGCTCCGCGGTCTCGCCTATGTGCAGATTCCGACCACGCTGCTGGCGCAAGTCGACAGCTCCGTCGGCGGCAAGACCGCGATCAACGCGGCGCACGGCAAGAACCTCGTGGGTGCGTTCCACCAGCCCGTCCTCGTGCTTGCGGATGTGGCGACGCTCGCGACGCTGCCGAAGCGCGAATTGCTCGCGGGCTACGCGGAGGTCGTGAAGTACGGATTGATCCGAGACCGCGCGTTTTTCGAATGGCTGGAGCGCGACGCGGGAAAGCTGCTCGCGGGCGATGCCGCGGCGCTGGTCCGCGCCGTGGCCGAGAGCTGTCTTCACAAGGCCGCCGTGGTCGCGGCCGACGAGCGCGAGAGCGGCGAGCGCCAGCTGCTGAATTTCGGCCACACCTTCGCCCATGCGCTCGAGGCCGAGACCGGCTTCGGCGCCGGCCTGCTGCACGGCGAAGCGGTGGCGGCGGGCATGGCGCTCGCCTTCGATTTCTCGGTCCGACTGGGCTACACGACCCAACAGACCGCGCACCGCGTGCGCCGGCATCTCGCCGGGTCGGGGCTGCCGATCGGGCTCGCCGCGCTCGGCAAGAAGCGCCCCGATCCCGATCGGCTCATCGCGCATATGCGCCACGACAAGAAGGTCACCGACGGGCGGCTCACCTTCATCCTTGCGCGCGAGATCGGGGACGCCTTCGTCGCCCGCGATGTGCCGGACGCCACGGTCCGCGACTTCCTCGCGGCCGTTGCCTCTTCCTAAGGCAGGAATACCGCTGGCGCCCGCGGCGGCGCGCCACTACATAATCCCGGCCATGCCTCTCTCAGCCCCTGCTCCCCGCGAGCACATCCACACCCGCGAGATCGACTGCCGCGGCTACCGCCGTGCGGACGGCCTCTGGGATATCGAAGCGCATCTGACCGACGTGAAGACCTACGCTTTCGACAGCGATTGGCGCGGCAAGGTCGAGGCCGGCACGCCGATCCACGACATGTGGATGCGGCTCACGGTCGATGACGATCTCGTGGTGCGCGCGGTCGAGGCGGTGACCGACGCCAGCCCGTATGAGGTCTGTCCGGAAGTGACGCCGAATTATCAGCGGCTGGTCGGCCTCTCGATCCGGCCGGGCTTCATTCCGAAGGCGCGCGAGCTGTTGGGAGGGACCCAGGGCTGCACCCATCTGCTGGAGTTGTTGGGGCCGATCGGCACCACGGCATTCCAGACGATTTTCCCTTACCGGCACCGCTTCCAGAAGAACGAACTCCCCCGGGTGGCAAATCCGCCGAAGCGTCCGCGTCTCCTGGAGACGTGCCACGCCTTCGCCACCGACAGCCCGGTCGTGAAGCGGAATTGGCCGGAGTTCTATACGGGGAGCTGAGCGGGGAGGCGATGGCCGGCCCGGCGGTGGCCTTCCTCGGTCGCCGCGGCCCGGAAGTAGTCGAGTAGGAACACCCGGATTGCAGCGGTCAGGCTCGATTGTGCACGGCCGCGCTCGATCTCGGTTACCAGCGCATGCAGCGTCTTGCCTTCGCGCAAGCTGATCTCGCGCAGCGCGTGCCACATCGCGGGCTCGAGCCGGATGCTGGTTCGCCGGCCACCCACGGTGACGTTGCCGCTCCGCAGAGTCGATTCCTGGGGGTCCGCGAGGCGTGCCTTGAAGCCGTTGTGGGCGCCTTTCCGCAGGATGTCTCGCCGCATGCCTCCACTCTATGGCAGGCGATAATCCGATGCAATCAGACAGAGAGTACTTGCGCGCGCGACAATTACAGGTTGCGCCTTGAAGCACATTCCGAGCGGTTGTTGAGGGGATTTGCCCAGAAGAGCCGCCGCGTCATCCGGAAATTCGTCAGCGCCACGCCGCGCCGCGCGACTGTCTGGGCCTCGATCACTTGGAAGCCGCGGCGCTCGAAAAAGGGCTTGGCGGTGATGCTGGCCTCGGTAAAGAGCCCGGCGATCCCTAGCGCCCGCGCGGCACTTTCGACTTGGCGGAGCAGGGCGCTCCCAACGCCGCGGCGCTGGAGTTCCGCGTGGACGTAGAGCATGTCGATGTGCCCTTCGGACCACAGGCTGGCGAAACCGGCGACGCGGTCATCAAGCATTGCGACCCAGGTCCTGCTCGCAGCCAAGCGCAGCGCCCAATCTTCGCGATCAACCTCGTCCGGCGCCCAGGCGAGCAGCTGCTCGGCGCTGTAGTCCCGCCGGGCGACGAGGCGGACGGAGTTCCGGAACAGCGCAATCAGCGCATCGAGATCGGCGGCGGCGTAGGGGCGAACGCGCAAGGCCCAGGGCTAGCCGGCCTCGCCGGGCGCGCGGGCAACGAGGCTCAGGGCATGGATCCGCTGAGCCATCTCGTCCTTGAGGAGGGCATAGACCAAGCGCTGGCGCTCGAGCCGGCTCTTGCCCCGAAAGGCTGCTGCGACGATTTCCACGCGAAAGTGCGTCTCGCCGCCGGGGCGCGCGCCCACATGACCCCGGTGGCTATCGGATTCATCCGTGATCTCAAGGCGCTCCGGATAGAGTCCGGCGGTCAATTTCTCTCTTATCTGGTGTGCGACACCCATGTTCGGGGCTCCTGTCGAGCCGGCCCGAGGCTCGGCGCGACTTGGCGCCTTGTCAAGCCTGCACCCGCTCAAAATGCAGGAAATGCAAGCCTGTACTGCCCCGCTTGTCTTGCCAAAGCCGCCTCCGCATACTGCTGCAATGCGGCGTATGGCCATCGAAACGACGTTTCAGCATGTAAACGTACCGCCCATGCGGCCGTGCGACCATCCGGGGTGCACGGGTCATGGCGACTTTCGCGCGCCGCGCTCGAAGGCGGAGCTGCATAACTTCTACTGGTTCTGCCTTGATCACGTGCGCGCCTATAACGCGGCCTGGAATTACTACGCCGGCATGAGCGAGGCCGAGATCGAGGCGGAGATCCGATCGGACACCGTCTGGCAGCGCCCGACTTGGCCGCTCGGCAGCCGTCTCGGTGCGCGCATCCACGTGCGCTGGGAAGATTTCGGCCTGCTCGACCCAGAAGAGGCGACCGAGCGGGTCCGGCCGCGCACGCCGCAGGAAGAGGCGCTCGCGGTCTTTGGCCTCGAGCTGCCGCTGACGCTCTCGGCGCTTAAGGCGCGCTATAAGGAACTCGTCAAGCGCCACCATCCCGACTCCCACGGCGGCGACCGGGCGGCGGAAGAGAAGCTGAAAGTGATCAATCAAGCGTACTCGACCCTCAAGGCCAGCTATTTCCCCGGACTTTGACGCTTCGCCAGGGGCGGCGGATTTAGTCAGCCTCGAAACCGTTCCCTCCTTCGCAAGGACTCGTTCATTCCGATGACTTCGGCTCAGACTTCAAACGGATCGGCGGCTCAACCGCTCGATCAGCCCGATATCAAAGTCTCCGTTCGGCAGACCTTCGGTATCGACTCTGACCTGCAAGTTCCCGCGTTCAGCCGCGCGAGCGAGCACACGCCGGACCTCGACGAGGCGTACCGTTTTGACCGCGACACGACGCTCGCGATCCTGGCAGGCTTCGCCTATAACCGCCGTGTCCTGATCAATGGCTATCACGGCACCGGCAAGTCGACGCATATCGAGCAGGTGTCCGCACGCCTCAATTGGCCCTGCATCCGCGTCAACCTGGACAGCCACATCAGCCGCATCGACTTGGTCGGCAAGGACGCGATCGTCCTGCGCGACGGCAAGCAGGTAACCGAGTTCCGCGAGGGCCTGCTGCCATGGGCACTGCAGCATCCGACAGCGCTCTGCTTCGACGAGTACGACGCGGGCCGGCCCGACGTGATGTTCGTGATCCAGCGCGTGCTCGAGGTCGAGGGCAAGCTCACGCTGCTCGACCAGAACCGCGTGATTCGTCCGCACCCGGCCTTCCGCCTGTTCGCGACGGCGAACACCATCGGCCTCGGCGACACCAGCGGCCTCTATCACGGGACCCAGCAGATCAACCAGGGCCAGATGGACCGCTGGAACATCGTGGCGACGCTCAACTACCTGCCCCACGATGCAGAGGTCGAGATCGTGCTTGCGAAGGCGCCGAGCTGGGACAGCGAGGAGGGCCGCCGCACCGTCAGTGCCATGGTGGCGCTCGCGGATTTGACGCGCTCGGGCTTTATCAACGGCGACATCTCCACAGTGATGTCGCCGCGGACGGTGATCACCTGGGCGGAAAACGCGCGGATCTTCAACGATCTGGCTTTCGCCTTCCGGCTCACCTTCCTCAACAAGTGCGACGAGCTCGAGCGCTCGACGGTCGCCGAGTACTACCAGCGTTGCTTCGGCGCCGAGCTCAAGGAGACCGGGGTCCAGGCGACGCTGGTCTGAGCTCGCGGAGCACGCCCGCATGGCCGAGCCCGCCTCGCCGGTCGAGACCTTCAAGCGCTCCACCACGGCGGCGCTGCGCGCGATCGCCGAGCGCGATGACGTGACCGTGACCTATGGTCCGGAGCCGCCGGGCCTTGCGGGTCCGCGGGCGCGGCTCCCGATGCCGCCCCGCGACCTCTCGCAGCACGAGGCGTCGCTGGTGCGCGGCGCCGCCGACGCGCTCGCGCTCCGGCTCCGCTATCACGACGCGCAGCTCCACTCGAAGCGCCTGCCGCAGAACGACATGGCGCGCGCGATCTTCGAGGGCGTCGAGCAGGCGCGAGTCGAGGCGCTCGGCGCGCGCCGCATGAGCGGCGTTGCCGCCAATCTCACGGCCATGCTGGATCAGCGCTATCGCCGGCAAGGCTACGATCGCTTGACCGAGCGGAGCGACAGTACGCTCGCGGAGGCGATCCGGCTCTTGGCCCGAGAGGAGCTCACGGGCGCGCCGCCGCCACCCGCAGCGCAGCGCCTGGTCGATCTCTGGCGGCCGTTCCTCGAGGGCAAGATCGGCCGCGACCTCCGAGACCTCGACCGCGTGATCGATGACCAGGACGCCTACGGCAAGGCGGCGCGCAAGCTGATCAAGGATCTCGACCTCGACCTCGGCGACGCCGAGGCCTCGAGCGAGAACGAGGACAAGGAAGGCGAGGGCGAGGAAACCGGCGACGCCGAGAGCCAGAACGAATCCGGCGAAGGCTCGGTCGCGGGCGCGCAGAGCGCGCTCGAGTCCGGCATCCCCGAGAGCAAGCAGGATGACAGCGATCCCGCCGGCGCCGAGGAGATGAGCGGCGAGCTGTTGCCCGGTGCGGGCGATGAGGACCCGGGCCGTCCCGGGCGGCCCGGCATTCTCCCGCGCGGCAGCAACACGGGTGACGATCCCTCGGCCTACCGCGCCTACACCACGACCTTCGACGAGACCATCAACGCCGACGAGCTCTGCGATCCCGAGGAGCTGACCCGGCTCCGCAACCTGCTCGACCAGCAGCTCGCGCACCTGCAGAGCGTGATCGCGCGTCTTGCCAACCGACTGCAGCGGCGGTTGCTGGCGAAGCAGACGCGCGCCTGGGAGTTCGACCTCGAGGAAGGCATCCTGGACGCGGCGCGGCTCTCGCGCGTGATCACCAACCCCGTCTATCCGCTCTCCTACAAGCGCGAGAAGGAGACCGATTTCCGCGACACCGTGGTGGCGCTGCTGATCGACAATTCGGGCTCCATGCGCGGCCGGCCGATCACCGTCGCGGCGATGAGCGCGGATATCCTGGCGCGCACGCTGGAGCGCTGCGGCGTCAAGGTTGAGATCCTCGGCTTCACCACCCGCGCCTGGAAGGGGGGGCAGTCGCGCGAGCAGTGGATCGGCGCGGGGAAATCGCCCAATCCGGGCCGGCTCAACGACCTCCGCCACATCGTTTACAAATCGGCGGACGCGCCCTGGCGGCGCGCGCGGCGCAGCCTCGGCCTGATGTTGCGCGAGGGCATCCTCAAGGAGAACATCGACGGCGAGGCGCTGCTCTGGGCGCACAATCGCCTCATCGCGCGCAATGAGCAGCGGCGCATCCTGATGGTGATCTCCGACGGCGCGCCGGTGGACGACTCCACGCTCTCGGTCAATCCCGGCAACTATCTCGAGAAGCACCTGCGCCAGGTGATCGAGGAAATCGAAAAGCATTCGCCGATCGAGCTAACCGCCATCGGTATCGGCCACGACGTGACCCGTTATTACCGCCGCGCGGTTACCATCGTCGATGCCGAGCAGCTCGGCGGCACGATGCTGGAGCGGCTCGCCGAGCTCTTCGACGAGGATTCCCGCGCCGAGGAGCGTGCGCCGCGGCGGACGGGCGCGCGGGTGCATTGAGGCGCGTGCCGAGCCACCACCCATCGAACAAGATCGGACGATGACCGGCGCGCCGCATGAGGCATTCCCGGCGCCGCCGCGCT
This sequence comes from Allostellaceae bacterium, assembly GCA_035263705.1. Lineage (GTDB taxonomy): Bacteria > Pseudomonadota > Alphaproteobacteria > ATCC43930 > CGMCC-115725 > DASZHJ01. The sequence goes on along the minus strand of DATFRA010000029.1, from coordinate 7,786 downwards.
CAGGCTCCGACACGGTCCTGTGGCCGGCGCTGCTGCCGGATGCGCAAGCGAAACTGCTGGCGATCGAGTTCCAGCTCGAGCAGAGCGAGTGGTGGACAGCGGCGGAGCTTCGCGAGCACCAGCTCCAGCAGCTGGGCCATTTGCTGGCGCACACGGAGGCAACCGTGCCGCACCACCGTGCGGCGCTCTCCGCTGCGGGCTACCGGCCAGGCGAGCCGCTGACGGCGGAGATCTGGGAGCGGCTGCCGATCCTGGACCCTGCGACGGTGCAGCGCCAGCGTGACGCGCTCACCAGCCGGGCCATTCCGCCGTCTCACGGTCACGTCATCGAGATGTCGATCGACAGAGGTTCGGGCCCGATTCAGCCACGCGTCAGCGAGGTGGCGCGGTTCATGCAGCTCGCGTTCTTCGTGCGCGAGCAGATCTGGCACCGGCGCGATCTCGGCGGTAAGCGCGCCAAGATCCAGCTTGGCGAGGCCGCCGGTTATCCCGGCGGTCGGCGTGAGGCGCACTGGGGTTGGCCCATGGGCGTGCTCTACGAGACGGGACCGCAAGTCGTCCTGGACAGCCGCACGGCGCTTGCCGAGCAGGTCGATTGGCTGCAGCGGGAAGACCCGACCTACCTCCTCGCCGGTCCCCGTCACGTGCTCGCGCTTGCGCGCGCGTTCCAGGTTCGAAAACTGAAACTGCCGAGCCTCAAGGGCGTGCAGAGCCTGGGCGGAGGATTGAGCGCGGAAGCGCGCAATGCCTGCCGCCAAGCCTGGGGCGTGCCTTTGGCGCATATCTACCGGGCCGAGGAAGTGGGTCCGCTTGCGCTGCAATGCCCGGAGCATGAGCATTTCCATGTCCAGTCCGAGCAGGCGCTGGTGGAGGTGCTGGACGGGGAGGGCAGGGCTTGCGCTCCCGGCGAGGCCGGTCGCGTGGTGGCGACGCCCCTCAACAATTTCGCGCTGCCGCTCATCCGCTACGAGGTCGGCGAGACCGCTGAGGTCGGCGCGCCTTGCTCTTGCGGCCGCGGATTGCCGGTTCTGACGCGAATCAATCCGCGGCTCGAGCGATCATAGCGCGACCTGCTAAACCACTCCGTGCGCCTTGAACCAGGCGAGCATGCGCGCCCACCCGTCTTTCGCGGCCTCGGGACGATAGCTCGGCCGGTAGTCCGCGAAGAAAGCGTGTGGCATGTCGGGATAGATCACGAACTCACACTGCTTCTTCGCGGCCTTGAGTTTCGCTTCCATCTCGCGCATCACGGGGTCGGGATTGTTGGGGTCGGCGCCACCGTAGAGCCCGAGCACCGGCACCTTGAGCGTGTCGACGAGGTCGAGGGGGCCCTTGGGCGTGATCGGGCTGTCGGGGTGCGTGAGGAATCCGTACCAGGACACCGCCGCCTTGAGCTTCGGGTTGTGGAACGCATACATCCAGGTCTGCCGGCCGCCCCAGCAGAAGCCGGTGACGCCGAGCTTGATGGTGTTAGCGGTCTTGTCCTTGCGGGCCCACGCCACTGTAGCGTCGAGGTCCGAGGTGACTTCCGCATCCGGTATCTTGTTGATGATCTGCTGCATGATCATCGAGTTGTCGGTGAACTTGCGGGGATCGCCTTGCCGCGCCGATAGCTCCGGCGCCACCGCGAAATAGCCGACCTTGGCGAGCCGGCGGCAGACGTCCTGGATGTGCTCGTGCACGCCCCAGATCTCGTGGATCACCAGCAGCGTCGGGTAAGGTCCCTTGCCGTTGGGCCGCGCGTAATAGCCGGGGATGGTGCCGTCGCTGACAGGGATCTGGATCGCGCCCACCGTCAGGCCGTCCGTGTCCGTCGTGATGACCGTCTGCGCCTGCACCGGCTGGACCGCGAGCGCGAAGCCCGCGGTAATGCCGGTCGCTACGAAATCGCGGCGCGAGAATTTGTTCTTGGGTCCCAGGCTCTCCACGTAGGCGCGCTCAAAGCCGTCCATTGTTTCTCCCCTTCTCTTTATCGGCGATGATGCAAGGATACACGGCAACGCCCATGGCGCCACTCTTTGCGAGGGAGGAAGTCGCGATGAGCAATTCACGCTGGAAGAACCGCCCACCCGGCTCGACCTGGGGCGATTTCGGTCCCGACGACCAGCGCGGTCGGCTCAATCTGTTGACGCCGAAGAAGGTACTGCAAGGGATCGCCGAGGTAAGGGAGGGTCGCACCTTCTGCCTCTCGCTGCCGCTCGACTACCCCGGCGGCAGCAAGCTCAACCCGCGCCGCCATCCGCCGAAGCTGCAGCCGACCGTGCGCGAAGGCCGACCCAACATGAATTTCCCGATGCGCTCTCTCGACGCCAAGTGGACTGACGTGATCTCCGATGATGCCGTCTTCATGCACCTGCAGTACTCGACCCAATGGGACAGCCTCGCCCATGTCGGCCAGCTGTTCGACGCCGACGGCGATGGCGAGCCCGAGATGGTCTATTACAACGGCTATCGCGCGGGCGAGCACATCGTGGGCCCGATCGACTACCGCGGCGGCAAGGAGACGCCGGTCGTGGGGACGCCGGGCGCGCGGGCGCTCGGCGTCGAGAATATGGCGACGTCCTGCATCCAGGGCCGCGCCGTCATGATCGACCTCGAGGCGCATTACGGCCGCGCGCGCAAGCTCGTCGGCTACGACGCGCTCATGGAGGTCATGGCGAAGGACAAGGTTGTAGTCGAAGAAGGCGACATGGTCTGCCTGCGCACCGGCTTCGCCGAGATGATCCTCGAGATGCGGAAGGATCCCGACGAGAAGCGACTGCACGAGAGCTGTGCGGCGCTCGATGGCCGCGATCAGCGGCTTCTCAACTGGATCACCAGGAGCGGCCTCGTTTCGCTGATCGCCGACAATTACGCCGTCGAGGCGTTGCCCGCGCGTCCCTGCGAGGCCGACCACTGCGCGTCGCTGCCGATCCACGAGCACTGCCTCTTCAAGCTCGGCGTCAACCTCGGCGAGATCTGGTACCTGACGGAGCTCGCGGACTGGCTCCGCGCCCACGGCCGGAGCCGCTTCCTCCTGACGGCACCGCCGCTCCGGCTCCCCGGCGCGGTCGGCTCGCCGGCAACGCCGGTGGCGACCGTATAGGTCACCTTCGCTCCACCAGCGCATCCGCCACCACGATCCCGGTGCCCTTTGCGCCGACCATCACGGGGTTGAGGTCGATCGAGGCGATCCGGCCCTGGGCCGAGGCGATCAGGTTGCCGAGGTTGAGCGCGGCGTCGGCGAGGGTCTCTGCGTCGAGCGGCGGTTCGCCGCGCACGCCCTTGAAGAGCGGTGCAATGCGCAGACGGTCGAGCGCCTCGAGCACCTCCTCGCGCGAAAACGGCGGCAGGAGCACCGCGACATCCGGCATCGCCTCCACGTATTTGCCGCCGTCGCCCACCATGACCACCGGGCCGAAGACGGGGTCGAGACGGGCGCCCAGCGCGCATTCGCGGGCGGCCGACGCCATCGCCGCCAGGATCACGCCATCGCGGGGGACGCCGAGGGCGCCGAGCATCTGCCACTGCTCCGCGAAGACCGCCGCGGCCGCGTCCTCGCTCGCGATGCCCAGCGCCACGAGCCCGTGCTCGCTCTTGTGCGGCACCTCCGCCGAGCAGGCCTTGACCGCGACCTTCGGGCCGAGCGCGCGAAAGGCCGCGCGCGCCTCGGCCTCGCTCCGGCACAGCCGATGCGGCACCACGGGAATGCCGTGCGCGGCCAGGAGCGCGAGGCTCTCGACCTCGTTCAGGAATCGCGAAGAGCCTTCCGGCACGCGCACGGCCACCGGCGGCGCCGACGTCGCCGGGCGCCGCCGGAGCAAGGCCTGATGTCGGGCGAGCTGGTCGAGGGCGTGGATCGCGCTCGTCTCGTCGGCGAAGACCGGCACGCCCGCGGCACGGAAGGGCGCCGCGACGCTCGGCTGGGGGATCATCGCCACGGCGGGCTTGCCAGTTGTCCGCGAGAAATCGGCGGTATCGCGCGCGAAGGCCTCGACGTCGTAGCCGACGCCCGCCACGGGGATCGCGATCATCGCAAGGTCGGTCGCGGGGTCGCGGCCGACGATCGGCAGGATCGCGCCCAGCAGGCGGTTGTTGGCGAGCAGCGCCGCCGTGATGTCGATGGGATTGCTGACGGTGGCGAAGCCCGGCAGTACGGCGCCGAGCTCTCGCTGGGTCTCCGCGGAGAGGACAGCCAGCGGCATTCCGAGATCCGCTGCGATGTCCGCCGCCATGACGCAGGAGGCGCCGGAATTGCTGATCGCGACCAGGCGGCGGCCCTCGGGCCGCCAGCCCTTGAGGTAGAGCTCGGCGGCATTGACGAAATCAGGCACGTCGCGGGCGCGCCAGATGCCATGGTGGCGGAAGAATGCGTCAGCCACGCGGTCCTCGTTGGCGAGCGCGCCCGTGTGGGAGCGCGCGGCCCGTTGCCCCGCCGCCGTGCGGCCGGCCTTGAGGGCGACGACGGGCACGCCGCGGCCGCGTGCGGTCTTCGCGACATCGGCGAGTACCGCCGAGTCCGCGATCGATTCGAGATAGAGCAGCAGCAGGCGAACCGCCGGATCCTCGAGCACGGCGCGCGCGAGCTCGGGCGCGGTCACGTCGGCGTCGTTACCGGTCGCGTGAGCGTGGCGCACGCCGATGCCACGGGCGCGCAAGAGGCCATAGGGCACCACGCTCATGGCGCCGCTCTGGCTCACGATCGCGACCGGCCCGTCCTCGGGCGGCGATTCCAGGAACATGGTGGAGAAATTCGCGATCGCGCCGGTGCCGAAATTGGCGAGGCCCTGAGTGTTCGGGCCGACGAGGCGCATGCCCGCGGCGCACGCGGCCTCGACCATGGCGCGCTGCTCCGCGAGGCCGCCCGGGCCGGTCTCGCCGAAGCCCGAGGCCATGACGATCGCGACCTTGACGCCGCGCTCGGCGCAGGCCTTCACCGCCGCCACCGCCGCTTGGCCCGGCACGGCGACGATCGCCAGCTCCGGCACCTCGGGAAGGCTCGCGAGATCGGGGTAGCTCTTGTAGCCCTGGAGCTCACCGCGGCGGGGATTGATCGGATAGATCGCGCCCTTGAACCCGAATCGGCCGAGGTAGTGGATCGGCCGACCACCGATCTTGTTGGGATTCTCGGACGCGCCGATCACCGCGACCGAGCGCGGGTCGAGCGCGGCGCGGAGCGTCGAGGACGCGGCCATGCCAAAGGGTTTAGACACGGCGGGGGCGGGACGCAATTGCGCCACTGCAGGGTCGCGACACCTGCGCGCGCATGGTTAATTTGGAGTGAAGTGCTGACCCGATAGGGGAAGGCTGCGACCGAAATGCCCGACTGGATTGTACGATCGCGCGCTTTGGTAGAGACGTGCCTGCACTTTTTATAGTGGCTGACGAGAGGTCACAGCCCATTAGCGGTATAAGTAAGATTCCTTAATAGTTTCCGATAGCTGCATCACCGTTAATAAAATATTGCTAGAACAGCGCCTCTCAAATGCTTTACAGTTTATGAACAAGGGAGACGAGGATCGCAGCCGAATTCCCGAAGCGCAAAGGCGGTGCGCTTCGCCAGGGTACAGGGGATAAGTGCAATGAGTGCTCAAATCCAGCTGGTTGAGCTTGGCCGCACCAGCGTCCCGCTGCCGAACATCACGACGAACCGAATCGACGGCGGGCAGCAGCCGACGCGCGGCGACACGATCTCGGCGACGACGGTGGAAGCGCGGTTGCGCGCGATTCCATTCGAGGAAATGGAAGCCGTGTTCGACGGCAGCGAAGGCGTATTGTTCGCCTATTTCAATTTCCTGGGACGACCGAGTTTCACCCAGCCGATCCTCCGCGACATCGGCCGGGTGCAGGACATGGTCCGCACGCTGTTCGCGGCGGGCGGGGGCGCCGCTCCGGTCAAGTACATCGTCTGGGATTCGCGCATGCCGGGCGTCTGGAACCTCGGCGGCGACCTCGACCTCTTCGCGACGCTGATCCGGCGCCGCGATCGGGAGTCGCTCATGCGCTACGCCCGCGCGGTGGTCGAGGAGGGCTATTCCAACGCGACCAATCTCAACCTGCCGATCATCACCGTGGCGCTCGTGCGCGGCGACGCATTGGGCGGCGGCTTCGAGGCGGCACTCTCTTCGAACCTAATCGTGGCGGAGCGCAATGCCAAATTCGGTCTGCCGGAGATCCTGTTCAACCTCTTCCCGGGCATGGGGGCCTACAGCTACCTGGTGCGGCGCATCGCGCCCGCGCAGGCCGAGCGCATGATCACGAGCGGCCGGATCTATACCGCCGCTGAGCTCTTCGAGATGGGCGTGGTCGACGTGCTCGCCGACGATGGCCATGGCACCGAGGCGCTCTACGAGTTCATTGGCCGCAACGGCCGGCGCCACGCGGCGCACCGGGCGATCTACCGGGCGCGCGACCGCGTCAACCCGCTCAAGATCGACGAACTCATGGACATTGCGGTGACTTGGGTCGACACGGCGCTCGACCTCTCCGAGGCGGACCTGCGCAAGATGTCGCGGCTGGTCTCCGCTCAGGACCGGCGGCGCGGGCGCACGGCGGCCGAATAATCTTCAACAGGTTGTACTGAGGGGACGGCGAGGGAGCGGCGCGGCTGATCAGCCGCGCCGCGCTTCTTGCACCTTCTGCCTGAGCGCGGCGTCGAGCTTGGTGTATTCGCCGCGGAGCTTGTCGAGGAGCGCGGCGCCTTCCTTCTCGAGCTGCTGGGCGGTCAGGTCGCGAAGCGCGAACAGCGTTCGATAGAACCGGACCGCCCCGATGTGGGCCGCGCTGCTGCGGAGCGAATGTGCATGGTCTCGGAAGGCCCGCAGGTCGCGCTTGGCGGTGGCGCGGGCCATGTCGTCCAGGATCTCGCGCACATCCGAGCGGAAATTCTCGATCACGTCGTTGAAGAAGTCGCTGCCGGCGCCCAGCGCCTTCAGCGCCTCCACGGCGGCCTCGTCCAGCACCGCGCCGCTGTCGACGCCATAACGCGGATGCTGCGCGATCGGCGTCACCACGCCGGGTGTGCCCGGCTCGGCGCCGAGCGTGCCCGCGGCGACGCGGTCGCTCACCGCGTCGATCGTTGCCAACAGGTGCGAGGGCTCGATCGGCTTGGTGAGCACGCCGTCCATGCCGGCCTCACGGCACAGCCGCTCTGTCTGGCTGGTGGCGTCCGCCGTGAGCGCCAGGATCGGCATCCGCGGCTCGTCGAGATGCGCCATGCGGTAGAGCTTCGCGGCCTCGTAGCCGCTGAGCTCGGGCATGTTGATGTCCATCAGCACCAGGTCGATGCCAGGCTGCTCGAGGATCTGCAGCGCCTCCTCGCCATCGTTGGCGGTGACGCAGGTATGGCCGGCGAGCTCGACGATGCGCTGGATGATCATCCGGTTGGGTGCGTTGTCCTCGGCGAGCAGGATCTTGAGCGGCTTGCGGGTAAGCGTGATCTCACCCGCTTTCCGGTCCTCTTCGCCTTCGATCGCCGGGGCGTCGGTCTCGGCCGCGGGCAATGCGTGCAGCGCGCGACGGAGCCGCGTCTCGTCGAGCGGCTCGCGCAGGAGCGCGCTAACGCGCGCGCCGGCGAGGCTCGCCAGCGATTCGATATGGCCGACGTCTGCGAGCAGCAGTGTCAGCGGCTCGAGCCCGTTGCCGCTCACCCGCGAGGTCACGCTGAGGGCGTCGACGGGATCGCGCCGGGCGTCAACGAACAGGATCGAGCGGCCGTCGTCGGCCGGCCGGCTCTCGATGAATTGCGCAGCGGCCGCCACGTCCTTGAAGCTGCGGGGCGTGCCTTTCCAGCCCTCCACGCGCTGGT
>DATFRA010000028.1:0-8314 GCA_035263705.1 Allostellaceae bacterium | reverse complement strand
ACTTATGGATTCCCGCTCGACCTGACCCAGGACATCCTGCGCGCGCGCGGAATGCGGGTCGACACCGAGGGCTTCGACCGCGAGATGGAGGCGGCGAAGGAGCGCTCGCGCGCCTCGTGGATCGGCTCCGGCGAGGCCGCGACCGAGCAGCTCTGGTTCGAGCTCCGCGACAAGCTGGGCGCCACGGAGTTCCTGGGCTACGACACCGACATGGCCGAGGGCCGCGTCACTGCGATCGTGGTCGACAGCAAATCGGTCGACCGCATGGAGGCCGGTACGAAGGCCTCGCTGGTGCTGAACCAGACGCCGTTCTACGGGGAATCCGGCGGCCAGATGGGCGACAGCGGCGCGATCTTCTCCGCGGAGGGTGCCGAGTTCGCGGTCGAGGACACCCAGAGGCGGGCGGGCGAGCTCATCGTGCACATCGGCGCGCTCGCGCGCGGCAAGCTCGCGATTGGTGACGCGGTCGAGCTCCGCATCGACGGCGAGCGCCGGAGGAAGCTCCGCGCCAACCACTCGGTGACGCACCTGCTGCACCAGGCGCTCCGCCGGCGGCTCGGGGAGCACGTGACGCAGAAGGGCTCGCTCGTGGCGCCCGACCGCATGCGCTTCGACTTCAGCCATCCGCGCCCGCTCGCGCCCGAGGACGTGCGGGCGATCGAGGACGAGGTGAACGCGCGTATCCGCGAGAACACCGAGGTGACGACGCGCCTGATGACACCCGAGAACGCCGTCAACGCCGGCGCGCTCGCCCTCTTCGGCGAGAAATACGGCGAAGAGGTGCGCGTCGTCGCCATGGGCGAGGATCGCGAGGACGACGGTGCCGCGCGGCCGTTCTCGGTCGAGCTCTGCGGCGGGACCCACGTCCGCCGCACCGGCGACATCGGCATCTTCAAGATCGTCTCCGAGAGCCCGGTGGCGGCGGGCGTGCGCCGCATCGAGACGCTGACTGGCGCCGCCGCGGAGGCGCATCTCGCGCACGAGGGAGCGCTGCTGCGCGAGGCCGCCGCGGAGCTCAAGATCTCACCCGCGGAATTGCCGGCACGCGTCAACACGCTGATAGAGGAGCGCCGGAAGCTCGAGCGAGAGCTTACGGATCTTCGGAGGAAACTCGCGAGCGGCGGTGGTGCCGCGGCGCCTCAGGCCGCGAAGGACCTGGGCGGCGTCAAGTTCATGGGTCGTGTGCTCGACGACATGCCCGCGAAGGAACTCAAGAGCCTCGCCGACGACATGAAGAAGAGCGTGGGCTCCGGCGTGGTGGCGGTAGTGGCGCGCGCCGACGGCAAGGCCTCGATCGTGGTGGGCGTCACCGAGGACCTGACGAAGCGCTTCAACGCCGTCGAATTCGTGCGCGTGGGCGCCGAGGCCTTGGGCGGCAAAGGCGGCGGCGGCCGCCCCGACATGGCCCAGGCCGGCGGCCCCGACGCCGCCCGCGCCGAAGCCGCTGTCGCCGCCATCGAGCGTGCGGTGGCGGCAAAGGCCGCGGCTTAGGGCCTTACGCCATCGCCTTCTTCAAGCCCTCGTCCAGTTTGTCGAGGAACTGGCGCGTCGTCATCGAGGGCTCGTTGGGGCCGATCAGGATCGCCAGGTCCTTGGTCATGAAGCCAGTTTGCACCGTGTCGACACAGACCTTCTCGAGCGTGGTGGCGAAACGCTTGACGTCGGGGGTGTTGTCGAACTCGCCGCGGTACTGGAGCCCGCGGGTCCAGGCGAAGATCGAGGCGATCGGGTTGGTCGAGGTCTCCTTGCCCTGCTGATGGAGCCGATAGTGCCGCGTCACCGTACCGTGGGCGGCCTCGGCCTCGACGGTGCGGCCGTCGGGTGTCATCAGCACCGAGGTCATCAATCCCAGCGAGCCGAAGCCCTGCGCCACCACGTCCGACTGCACGTCGCCGTCGTAGTTCTTGCAAGCCCAGACGAAGTTGCCATTCCACTTGAGCGCGCTCGCCACCATGTCGTCGATCAGGCGATGCTCGTAGGTGAGCTTCTTGGCCTTGAACTCGTCGGCGAACTCGCGGTCGAACACCTGCTGGAACAGGTCCTTGAAGCGGCCGTCATAGACCTTGAGGATGGTGTTCTTGGTCGAGAGATAGACCGGCCAGCCGCGCTGCAGCCCGTAATTGAACGAGGCGCGCGCGAAGCCGATGATGGACTCGTCGAGGTTGTACATGCCCATGGCGACGCCGGCCTCGGGGAAGTCGAACACGTCGTACTGGATCGGCTTGCCGCCGTCCTTGGGCGTGAAGGTCATGGTGAGCTTGCCGGCGCCGGGAATCTTGAGGTCGGTCGCGCGGTACTGGTCGCCATAGGCGTGGCGGCCGATCACGATGGGCGCGGTCCAGCCGGGCACCAGCCGCGGCACGTTCTTGCACACGATGGGCTCGCGGAAGATGGTGCCGCCGAGGATGTTGCGGATGGTGCCGTTGGGCGAGCGGTACATCTTCTTGAGGTTGAACTCCTTCACGCGCGCCTCGTCAGGCGTGATGGTCGCGCATTTGACGCCGACGCCGAATCTCTTGATAGCGTTCGCGGCGTCGACGGTGATCTGGTCCTCCGTCTGGTCGCGCTTCTCGATCCCGAGGTCGTAATACCGGAGGTCGATGTCGAGGTAGGGCAGGATCAGCTTTTCCTTGATGAAGGCCCAGATGATCCGGGTCATCTCGTCGCCGTCGAGCTCGACCACGGGGGTCGCGACCTTGATTTTCGCCATGTCTTTACGGTCCTTGAACGCGAGGGGAGGGCCGCCGACCAGCGGCGGCGCGACAATATCATGGGCTCGAAGCCGCGCAAGCTTGCGGGCCTGCGGCTTAAGCGCGCTCGGGCCTCGGCTGCACCTGCGGCTCCGCTGCCGATTTGAGCACCGCGATCAGCGCTTCCGCGCTCGTCACGACTTGGATCGCGTCCCGCATCCGGACCGGGACGAAGCCTGCGGCAACGGTGTGATCGATGAGCACCAGCAGCGGTCGCCAATAGCCCGCTACGTCCACGACCACGATGGGCTTGTCGTGGAGGCCGAGCTGTTTCCAGGTCATACACTCGAAAGTCTCGTCGAGCGTGCCGAGGCCGCCCGGCAGGATCGCGAAGGCGTCCGCCCGCTCGAGCATGCGCTGCTTCCGCTCGTGCATGGAGCCCACGACGACGAGCTCGCTCACCCGCGTATGCGCGACCTCGCGGCCGTGCAGGAAGTCCGGAATGATTCCGACGACATGGCCGCCGGCGGCGAGTGCCGCGTCCGCCGTCAGGCCCATGAGCCCGATGTGGCCGCCACCATAGATCAGCTCCATTCCGGCTTCCGCGAGCAGGCGCCCGGTGCGCCGCGCCGACTCGCGTAGTGGCTCGGCCACGCGATCGACGGAGCCGCAATAGACGCACACCCGCCTGACTCCGGTCATGCCTCGGTCACCTGGCCGTGCTGGGAGAGAGCGCCATCTTAGCGGCAAAGCCGGGTCCTGCCCATGGTCCGTGGCGTTGCGCCGTCAGGAGAACGGGTGTAACACGCAGCAGTTGAGGCAACTTCAAGAAGCGCGATGAGGCGGGGCGTTGCTGTCGGCCTACTGGGCGTGCTCGGAGCCGTAGCGATCGGCGCCATTACGGTCTATTGGTGGCAGACGGGCGAGCCAGCAAGCGCGCCAAACCGACAGCAGCCGGCGCCGCAAGTTGCGACGCACGCGACCCCGTCGACGGCTCAGCCGGCACCGGCAAAGCCACCAAGTACGGGACCCGATTTCGACGTCGTGCGCGTTCGCCCCGATGGCCAGACCGTGATCGCGGGCCGTGCCGATCCCGGTGCCAGCGTCACCATTCTCGACGGCGAGAAGGTTGTCGCGACGGTGACTGCGGACGCGCGTGGCGAATGGGTGGCACTGCCGGATCAGCCGCTGGCGCCCGGCAGCCACGAGCTCAGCCTCACGGAGAAATCACCGGGCGGCGTTCCGGATCAGAAATCAGCCAATGTCGTGGTCGTCTCGGTGCCGGAACCGAAGCAGGCGGCATCCGGCGAGGCCGCGCAGCCGCTCGCGGTGCTGATGCCGCGGCAAGGAGGGGGCGCGGCCAAGACGCTGCAGGCGCCGGGGAGCGCACCCTCCCTGGCACCGGTCGGCCCTGGAGCGCCCGGCACGGCGCCGCAGATCGGTATCGTGCAATACGACGGCGCCGGCCATCTCAGCGTGAGCGGCCGCGCCGCGCCCGACGAGCGCGTGCTGCTCTATATCGAGAACAAGCCAGTTGGCGACACGCGTGCCGATGCGCACGGAGACTGGTCCGTCAAGCTCGCCGAGACGGTGGCTGCTGGGAACTACGCGCTCCGCGTCGATTCGATCGGTAAGGACGACAAGGTGCGAGCGCGCGCGCAGCTCCAGTTCCGCCGCGTGGAAGTGCCCAAGGAGCTCGCCGGCAATCAGTTCCTGGTTGTGCAGCCCGGCGACACGCTCTGGCACATCGCGCGCCGCACCTACGGCGAAGGCCTGTTGTTCACCGACATCTACCGCGCGAACCGGAACGAGATCGTCGATCCGAACCTGATCTATCCTGGGCAAGTCGTCGCATTGCCGCCGGGCTGACCCTCGGCGGCCCCGCGCTTTCAGCAATCTCATCTAATCTAGGGAATCGCCAGGGCTTCGAGCGCGGGAGACGGCACGGCGCGGTTGAGTCGACAGAGATAGAATTGCCAGAGCAGACAAGCCGCTACCGAGCGCCAAGGACGCCAGGCCTCGGCGATGGCGCGCAACTCCCGGGTGTCCGGGCGTTCGGGGAGCGACTTCAGCCACTGCACCGCGAGCTGCAGGGCCAGGTCGCCCGCGGGCCAAATATCCGGCCGCCCCAGCGCGAAAAGCAGGAACACCTCGGCGCTCCAATGCCCGAAACCGCGCAGCTCCGTGATCGCCGCGAGCGCCGCCTCGTCACCAAGACGCGCGAGCCGCGCGGGCGAGAAGCGCCGCTCCAGGATCGCGCGCGCGAGGCCGCGGGCGTAGCCGATCTTCTGCCGTGTGAAGCCGCAGTTCATGAGCGTGGCGTCGTCGAGCTCGAGGAAGCGGCGCGGCGTCAGCGGCCGGCAGCGCTGCTTGAGACGCCGCCAGAGCTTCTTGGCAATATCGAGCGAGAGCTGCTGCTCCAGAATGATGTGGAGGAGCGTGCCGAAACTCGCGGGCCTCCGCGGAAAGCGCGGCAGGCCGTAGGTCGCGAGGATGCGCCCGAAGTCGGGATCGAGCCTCGCCAGCGCGCGAGCGCCGGCCTCGAGCCCGTCGGGCGCGTGCTTGCGGGCGTGCGAGCGCGGGGCGCGCCGAGGTTGCAGGGTTTGTTCCATGGCCAAGCCGGAGCATCCACTGCTATGCTGCGGCGGACAAGACCAGGCAGGGGTGGGGAGGCATGCCGAGACAGCGCCGTCGCGCCCGCCGTTGGTTGCGGTCGATCCTGCTGTGGCTTCTGCTGGCCGTCGCCGTCGCCGCGCTCGGGGCGCGCTTCTATTTCGGCCGCGACGCCGAGGATCGGCTCCGCGCCGGCGAGCAGGCGGACTTCGCGCATCTGGAACTGCCGTCGCGCGGCAATGTCTATCTTATGTGCCCCGCCGATCCGCTGATCTGCAACCTGAAGGCGGACGAGGCGAGCCCCACCTTCGGCGTCGATCCCGCGCGCTTGCGCGACCGCTGGCTCGAGATGGCGGCGGCGGAGCCGCGTGTGCGCCAGGTCGGCGCCGAGAAGGATCGCCTGCATCTCGTCTACATCCAGCATTCCTTCTTCTTCCGCTTTCCCGACATCGTCACCGTGGAGTTCCTGCCGACCGGCAACGGGCGCTCCACTCTCGCCCTCCTCAGCCGCTCGCGCTACGGCGAGAGCGATTTCGGGGTCAACGCGGCGCGTGTCGGCGCGTGGGTCGCCAAGCTGAAGGCGCTCACCGAGACCGGCGGCAATCCCTAGATCGGATCGTTACGAGAGCACCTTGCCGGCGAAGATCGGTCGGCCCTCGGGGTCCTCGATCTCGATCACCCAGAGGTCCGGATCGCGCGAGATCTGGCGTGCGATGTAGGTGTCTGCCGCGGCCTCGTCGACCGGCGCATCGCCGGTACCTCGGAACCAGCCGAGCTCGCCCGAGGGGCTCCGGGTCTGAGCCAGCACGGTGTAGCCGCCGCCACGGCGGTTGAGCTTGATCAGGATTGCGCCCGCTTCGTCGTCGCCCCGGCGCGCGATTGCGATTGGGATCGCCTGCTGCGTGCAGAGCCGAACCGCGGCCTGCACGAGAATCCGGGTCTTCAGCCGCGCTTCACGCATGGCGACCGTCGGTCGGTGTCAACGATCGCCCGCCGCGTCTTGTTGCGCGTGCTTCCTGGCGTCGCGAATGATACGAAAGACGCTCGCCGCGTCCGCGATGCGCTCGAACGCGGGCGGAATATAGGCGGAGGTGCCCGGCCAGCCACGCCCGAGAAAATTCGCGGCGTTGTTCGTCGGCGCGAGCCCAAGCAAGACCGTGCCACGCGCGCCGCTCCCTTCCTGAAGCTCGATGTCGGTCAGACCCTCGATGTCGAGAGACTTGAGCGTGGGCGTCCACAATCCGCTCAGAATGAGCGCGCGCCTGTCGGTCACCGCGTACGCCGTGCGCTGGCGCTGCCACGCGTCCACAACGAATCTCCCGAAGACCATGTAAAGGCCGATCAGGATAAACGGGATGCCCCACAGCGCGAAGAATCCTGGCGCGTTGTGTGAGAGCACTTGACTTTCCCAAAAAATCGCAAATCCGCACCAGAGTAGGCTGAACGGAATACCAAGCAGGTCGCCCTTTCTGAACATCAGGCCCTGTTGCGGGCGGCCTGACCAGAGAACTCGCTCGCCGGGCTCGAGGCGCTGGCGAAGCTCTGATGCCAGCGCGTCCCACCGCGCGTCTCCGTCGGCACCCGTGTAGAGCGTCACGCGCGAGGGTCCCGCGGTTGGCCGGATGAGGCGCGCATGGCGCGCATCAGGTCGGTGGATAGTTGAGCTCGATGACGACGTTGTTGGGGTCGGTGACAAAGAGCTGCCAGACGCGCGCGCCTGGCACCTTCTGCTCGCGGAAGGGGACGCCGAGCTTCTGGAAATGCTTCTTCATGCCCTCGAAGTCGCCGGCCGTGAAGGCGACGTGATCGAGGTTGCCGGTGTCCCTGGGCTTGTCGGTGCGCGCGCGGTGTCCGCCGGTCAGATGCACCACCGGCATGTCGCCGCAATAGAGCCAGTAGCCCGGAAAATCGAAGTTGGGCCGCGGTCCCACCCTGAAGCCGAGCACGGTCTCGTAGAACGACTTGGTCCCCTCGAGATTGGTGGTCTGCACGTTGAAGTGGTTCAGTTCCTGCACGGCCATATTGGGGTCTCCTCTGTGTTCCGCGCACCACGAGCCGCCCCCTCGACAAGCTCAGGACCAACCCTGGTGGCGCGCGCAGCGTGGTATCAGTAGGACTTCGGCAATCCTAGCACGCGCTCGGCAATGTGGCAGAGGGCGAGCTGCGGGCTGACGGGCGCGATGCGGGCGATCTGGGCCTCCCGCAGGTAGCGCTCGACATGATACTCGCGCGCATAGCCGTACCCGCCGTGCGTGAGGATCGCTCGCTCGCAGGCTCGAAACGCCGCTTCGGCCGCCAAGTATTTCGCGGCGTTGGCCTCGGCGCCGCAGGGTGCGCCGCGGTCGTAGAGCGCCGCGGCCTCGCGCACCAGGAGCTCGGCTGCCTTGAGCTCGGCCCAGCTCTCAGCGAGCGGCAGCTGCACGCCCTGGTTCTGGCGGATCGGCCGGCCGAACACGAAGCGCGCACGCGCGTAGTCGGCAGCGCGCTTGAGTGCCGCGAAACCCAGGCCCACCGCCTCGGCGGCGATCAGGATGCGCTCGGGATTCATGCCGTGCAGAAGGTGCTGGAAGCCCTTGCCCTCCTCGCCGATCAGATCGGCGCGCGGTACTCCGAGTCCGTCGATGAACAGCAGATTGGAGTCGACGGCCTTGCGGCCCATCTTGTCGATCTCACGCACCTCCACATGGTCGCGGTCGAGATCGGTGTAGAAGAGGCTCAAGCCATCGGTGGGCCTCGCGCCGTGCTCGATTGGCGTCGTGCGCGCGAGCAGCAGCATCTTCTGCGCGACCTGCGCCGTCGAGATCCAGATCTTGCGGCCGGAGACCACGTAGTGTTCGCCCTCGCGTACCGCCTTGGTTTTGATGTGCGCCGTATCGAGGCCGGCATCGGGCTCGGTGACGGCGAAGCAGGCCTTCACCTCGCCGCGAATCAGTGGCGCTAGGAAGCGCTGCTTCTGCTCCTCCGTGCCGAACACGACGACGGGATTGAGCCCGAAGATGTTGATGTGGATC
>DATFRA010000027.1:0-9764 GCA_035263705.1 Allostellaceae bacterium | reverse complement strand
CGCCGATCGCCACGATGACGTCGCCTGGCCGGATGCCCGCCTGGGCCGCGGGACTCTCCGCCACCACCTCTTTCACCAGCGCGCCGCGGGGACGGTCGAGGCCCGCCGCCTGGGCGATCTCCGCGGTCACGGGCTGGCCGGTGGCGCCGAGCCAGGCGCGGGCGATGAGCTTGCCGGTCTTGGCGCCCTCCACCACGGCGCGCACCATCGAGGTCGGGATCGCGAAACCGATGCCGATGGAGCCGCCAGAGCGCGAGTAGATCGCGGTGTTGATGCCGACCAGCTTGCCGTCGACGTCAACGAGGGCGCCGCCGGAGTTGCCGGGATTGATCGCAGCATCGGTCTGGATGAACGATCGGAAATCGCTGATGCCGATCGCGGTGCGCGCGAGACCGGAGACGATGCCGCTGGTCACGGTCTGGCCCACGCCGAAGGGATTGCCGATCGCCAGCACGAGGTCGCCGACCTGCAGCGCATCGCTGTCGCCGAGCTCGAGCGTCGGCAGACGCTCGCCCTTTTGGTCGATCTTGAGGACGGCGAGATCGGTGCGCTCGTCCGAGCGCAGCACCTTGGCCTCGAACTCCCGGCGGTCGGACAGCACTACCGTGATCTCCTGCGCTTCCTGGATCACGTGGTGATTCGTGACGATGAGCCCGTCCGGGTCGATGATCACGCCGGAGCCCAGCGAGTTCTGCACGCGCTCCTGCGGCAGGCCGAAGGGCGAGCGGTTGCCGAAGAAGCGTCGGAAGAAGGGATCGTCGGCGAAGGGCGAGGCACTCGTCCGCACCACGCGGCGCGAGAACACGTTTACCACCGCCGGCGCCGCCTGCTTCACGATTGGCGCGAAGGAGAGCCGGATCGCCTCGCGGCTTCTAGGGGCGGTTTGCGCGACCGCCGGCCCGAGGCACGCGGCGGCGACAGTCAGCCAAATGAGCGCTTTCTTCATGGGGCCAGGACTTTAGCGTGTGTCCCGGCCGAATGGAAATCAGCGCGCGCTCCGACCCGGCGCCTCGGGAGGTTTATCGCTTCAGAGCCAGGTGCGGCGCTTCCCGAAGCGAGGCGCCGTGGGGCTCGGCACCAGGGTGCAGAGCACGCTGTTCGCCAGTCCTCTCGGCGGGCCGAGCGGCAGGGCCACCATGCGGAAGCCTGCGACTCCCGTCATCGTCGCGAGGCGCTGCTGCTCCTCGACGGGCTCGTCGTTGACGAGCGCCGTGCGGGCGACCTCGAGCATCCATTCGGTCGAGTGGGATCCGGCGTCCACCACGCTCTGGGTCTCGGCGCAGGCGCTGCCGAGGCGGATCACGCGGCCCGGGCGCAGTTCGCCGCGTGGATCCTGCGAGGCGGGCGTGTAGGAAATCAGCAGAGTGCCCGGCCAGCGGCCCGTGACGAGATCGCGGTCGACGGATTCCGCCGCCGGATGGCCGTCGCCGCTGCGCAACGAACGCCAGTAGTCCACGAGCTCCGTGAACCTCGGCATGGGAGGCGCGGCAGGCACCGGCGAGGGCCTCGGCTCGACCGGCGCGACCACAGCGGCCGGCGGTGGCTCGGGCTCTGGCGCATGCAATGGCTCGGCAAGCGTGGATTCGGACTCGACCGCAGCGGCAGATGCCGCCGCCGCGGGCGGGCGTTCCTCTTGCGCGCGCTCGGCGATCGCGCGAACGGCCTCGGATTCCTCGGGGGGGTGCTCGAGGGTATCAGTGTTGGAGAGAGAGGCGCACTCGTCCGCGCCTGCGGACTCAACGACCTTGGCATCCGGCGCCGGAACCGGCTCGAATACGGCTGATGCCGGGTCATCTTCGGTCTCCGCGACACTGGGCAGCGCAAGCACGGGAGGGAAGCTCTGTCCAGGGGTCGCTGCTTCGGAATCCGCCGCCGACCGCGCCGATCGAGGAAACTCCACCTCCGCGGGGGGCGATGCCGTCTCGAGCGGCGCGGGTTCCGGCGAGACCTCGATACTGGGGAGTTCGACTGGCGTTAGCGCCGCAGGCATGGGCGCCGGGATGGTCTCGAGCGGAGCGGCCAGGGTCGCTGTGGCTTCTACGGGTGGAGGTTGGCTCGGCGCCGAGAGCGCCGTCGGCTGGCGCCGCGCCAGCTCGAAGAAGCGGGTGAGGTCGCCGGCCTTGGCCGGTGCCGTGGGCTTGTTCTTGGCGGCGATGCTGATCAGGCTGGCCGCAGGCGACTTCGCGTGCGACGCGTCGCCGCCGGAGGACTTTGCGGGCACGGCCTCGGGGGTCGCCGTCGGCTCGGCGGGGGCATCGCCGTTTGTCGAAGCAGCGGTGTCCTCCGGCAGCGGCGATCGGGAGCTGGGCTCCATGTCGAAGGCCCGTAGCGCCATCAAAGGGGCTCCGGCCTCACAGTGTCTTGAGGCAGGCGCAAGGCTCGGCGATCCGTGCAGGCACCTCGCTCCGCAGGTAATGATCGAGCGCAGCGAGAAGGAGCGCCTGATTGCTGACGCCGAGCTTGGCAGCGGCGAGCCGGAGGTGCTGGCGGCGCGCGCGGTCGAGCTTCACCGAGACGCGGACGGCCGCGTTTGGGTCAGGCTGCTTTGGCGGCTTCGGCGCCAAGTCGATGGTGTTTTCGAGCGATCCACCGCCATGGCCATTAAGGAAATCTGCGGGCGTTGCGCTGCCCTTGCGGAAGAGCAGCGCGCTGCTGAGCGGGGCGACGTGACCGTTTTTCATGATGCGCTCGCTTCCATCGGTGTTGGTGCACTGGGGGCGAGCTGGTCGGTGGCGAGCAGGGTGCGGTGCTCGCCGTGGAGCCGCCGGCTCAGATATTCCCAGAGCATGGCGATCTCGTTGGCGGCGCGGGCCTCGTCCGGCACCTCCATGACCGTGCGGCCGTCGATCATGCTGGCGGCGAAGGCGGTGCGTTGATGGAGGATGGTGGGCGCCAAGGTGCCGTGCTGCGAAAGCGCCATCACCGCCTCCGACGTGATGCGCGCGCGGGGCGTCGCGCCGTTCACCACGAACACCAAGGGCTTGCCCAGGCGCTCGACCAGCTCGACGGTGGCACCGGCCGCGCGGAGGTCGTGCGGGCTCGGTCGTGCCGGCACGACCACCAGGTCGGCGGCGCGCACCACCTCGGAGATGGTGGCGGCGATCGCGGGGGGCGTGTCGATAACCAAGAGCTTAATGCCGAGCGAATCCATGCGGGCGATGTCCTCGGCGAGGCGCTCGGCGCCGGTGCGCGCAAAGAGTGGTGTCTCCGCCGTGCGCGCGTTCCACCACTCCGCAAGACTGCCCTGTGGATCGGTATCGACCAATGCCACCGGACCGGCGCCGGAACGGTCCGCCTGGACCGCGAGATGACCCGCAAGCGTGGTCTTACCCGAGCCCCCCTTCTGGGAAGCGACCGCGATAACGTGCATGTCACCCTCTCTCCTTGCCGTACTGGCGGTACCGCCGAAGGGTACGCGCGCTACACTATAAAAGACAGAAGTAACGCTGCGCATTTGCCGTAATTATTCGAGCATATAAAGTATCTGTGAAGAATCTCTAAGGATTTATTAAGCCAATCTTAAGAATTGGCTCCGCCAACGGCAAAGGCGTCGTCGAAAGTCGCCTCGAGGGCGGCATCGACCTCGGCCATGCCCACGGCGAGGCCCTGGGCCGCCAGCGAGGTCAGCCCGTGTCCGCGGATGCCGCAGGCAACGATGCCGCGGTAGTGCGTGAGATCGGGATCCACGTTGAGGGCCACCCCGTGATAGGTCACCCACTGCCGCACGCGGACGCCGATGGCGGCGATCTTGCTGTCGCGGCCTTGGCCCTCGTCGATCCAGATGCCGACCCGTCCGGCGCGCCGCTCGCCCTTGATGTTGAAGCGGGCGAGGCTGCGGATCATCCACTCCTCAAGGCTCGCCACGAAGCAGCGGACGTCTCCACCCCGCCGCCTCAGGTCCAGCATCACATAGGCGACCCGCTGGCCGGGTCCGTGATAGGTGAACTGCCCGCCGCGTCCGGTCCGATGCACCGGCAATAGGCCGGGCTCGAGCAGATCGCCGTCGCGCGCGCTGGTGCCCGCGGTATAGAGGGGCGGATGCTCGAGGAGCCAGACCAGTTCTGGCGCCGTCCCCGCCCGGATCGCCGCGACCCGCCGCTCCATCTCCGTCACGGCCGTCTCGTAGTCCACGAGCTCGTGGCTGATGCGCCACTCGGGACCCGTCGCGAGCGCGTGTACGTGCCTCAGTGCTGGTTTGAGCGAGGTTATCTGCTTCATGCCCCTCTAATCCGAGGGATGGCAGGCGCGCACGGGCCCGACGGGACGGACGGTGGCGCCCTCCGTCTTCAACACTGTCTCGGCATCGTAGACGATCACCGAGGGCGCCTCGTTCCAGCGCTGCTTGTCGAGCTCCCTGAGCGCGGCGGCAATGCAGGCGGGGCCGGGTTTCTTGTCCGCTTGGCAACGCCCTTTCGCCATATCGTTCTTCGCCTTGAGATAGCCTGCGGCGCAATCGGGCTGCGGGGCCGCGCCCATAGCGGCGGCGGTGGCAATCTTGGTCCAGCAAGTGGCGCCGTCATGGGGCACCGAGCAATCGCCGCTGTAGCTCCGGGCATAGCGGATGATCAGCGCGCTTCCGTTCAATGCCACGCTCTTGAGATTGCCGAGAGCGGAATCCTCGAAGAGTTTCTTGCCCGTGGCCGCGGCGACGATCGCGAAGCCGAGCCCGCCGTTGACGCCGTCGTCGGCATCGAAGAGCACGTAATCGCCTTTGACGCCCTTGAAGTAGCCGCTCCAGTCTCTGGGATCGACCACCTTCTCGCCCGCCACGTTCTTGCGCTGGCAAGCGGGCTTCGCGCCGCCACCGATCGGAACGATCGAGAGCTGGGCGGCGCCCACTTCGCCCTCATCGATCTCCTTGACCATGAAATGCGCGAAGTACCGGCAGGTCAGCTTGGGTTTGTGACCGACCTCGTTGGCTGGCAACGTGAGCTTTTGCGTCTTGAGCGGCGGATCGAAGACGGAGGCCACGGGCTTAGCGGCCCAGGCCGCTGGCGCCAGCAAGCCGACGATACAAAGTCCCGCCAAGAGCGCCTTCATACGCCCCTCCTTGTTGATGCCGCCCGGTCCCAAGCTCTTGTCCCTCGGCGGAGATTTCGGGTCAAGGCGGAGGCATGGCCGACGGTGCGCAGGCGGGTAGTGCGTCATTTTGAAAATGTGATTTTCAGCCAGCGTCGGAACTGCTGCCATAGATAAGGGAGAGACCCCGGCATCGGCGGCAGTTTTGCTCTTCCCGGATTATCGATAGCATCCGGAGACACATTGATTGCCTCCGGATTGCCGGCAAGTGTTGTCAGCACAATTGATATGCCGGTCAATATGCGGGCTGCCTTAGTGCCGGGCGTGCCCCGCTTTTGGCTAGGCGGCTTGCTTGACGGCTTCATACTCATCGATTACGTCCGATGTCCTGAACCGACCATAACCCGCAGGCGCATTACCTTGCTATGGCGCGGCGGATTTGGTAATCAGCCGCGCTTGGCGCACCCCTGAGATGGGGCGCCCCCTCATGCGGCCGTGGCGGAATTGGTAGACGCACTAGCTTGAGGTGCTAGCGGGGGAAACCCCTTGGAAGTTCGAGTCTTCTCGGCCGCACCACCTTCATTGTTTCGATCCGGAATGCCGCGCAGCCCATAGCGCGGCCTTCTATCATGGGCGGCTCGGTAGGGCCGGGCCTTTTCTCCCATGTGACGATCGAAGTGCGCACGCACGGGGTCGCAGAGACCCACTGACCGCGCTAAACTGCGCGAACCGACGGGATCCGCGGGGGATCGGCGATGTTCAGCACGTGGTTGCGGGCGGCGGCGGGCTCGGCGCTGATTCTTCTTTGCGGCGCCACGGCGCCCGCGAAGACCGTCGTGATCGAGTTCCTGGAGGGCCCGATCACGCCGACGAACATCGGCGACCTCGCCGGGCTCGCGTGCCGGAACTACGACCACATCGTGCACCTCGACATCAGCGTGAACTGGCCCGCCAAGGATCGCGACGTCGAGACCACCGATTTCCAGAGGCTGATCTTCTGGAATAGCCGGGCCGAATACCTGTTCCCGAAGGACACGTACCAGTTCCTGCACGGTGATTATGTGATCAAAGGCTACTTCATCGCGCGCAACGGCGGCTTCCACCAAGGCGTCACGTCACGCGCCTTCGAGAAGGTCGACGACGCTACCGTCATGCTGAGCCCCACGGTGACGGAGCGGAAGGCCGGCGGGAAGCGCTGCAAGTAGCCGGCGCGCCGCTAGGGAAGTGGGCAAGCTCCGAGCATCGCTGGGCTCCGCTCTCTTCTTCGTCGTTGCGCCGGGAACCGTTGCGGGTTTCGTGCCTTGGTGGATCACGCACTGGCAACTCGCGCCGTTGCCCCATGGTCTTGCTGCCCTGCGCTGGCTCGGTATCGCACTCATCCTCGTGGGCCTGGGGCCGCTCGTTGCCTCCTTCGCTCGATTTGCCTGGCACGGACTCGGCACACCAGCGCCGATCGCGGCGCCGACCCGGCTGGTCGTAAGCGGCTTCTACGCCCGGGTCCGCAACCCCATGTACGTCGCGGTCCTCGTGATCCTCCTGGGCGAGGCGATGCTGTTTGCCGACCTGCGCCTGTTCCTGTGGGCAGCGGCATTCTGGCTGCTGACCCATCTCTTCGTGCTGCTCTACGAAGAGCGGGCGCTGTCACGGAGGTTTGGCGGCGACTACGACGACTATCGCGCCAACGTGCCGCGCTGGATTCCACGGCTTGTCGCCTGGACGCCGCCCTCAGATTGACGCTTGCGGGGGTGTGCTCCGTTGACAGGTGAGGGGCAATGCCAGCATCTCAAGGCGGTCTAGTGCTGCTCGCAGCCGGGGACCCCTGATGGCGGACGATTTTCACGATAGCGCACTCGAGTATCACCGGCAGCCGACGCCCGGGAAGATCGCGATCGCTGCGACTAAGCCGCTCGCGAATCAACGTGATCTGGCGCTCGCCTATTCGCCGGGGGTGGCGGAGGCGTGCAATGCGATCGTGGCGGATCCCGCGGAGGCCGCCACCGTCACCGCGCGCAGCAACCTCGTGGGCGTGATCACCAACGGCACGGCGGTGCTGGGGCTCGGGCCCATCGGACCCTTGGCGGCGAAGCCGGTCATGGAGGGCAAGGCGGTCCTCTTCAAGAAATTCGCGGGCATCGACGTCTTCGACATCGAGATCGCCGAGCGCGACCCCGACAAGCTCGTCGACATCATCGCGGCGCTCGAGCCCACCTTCGGCGGCATCAACCTCGAGGACATCAAGGCGCCGGAGTGCTTCGAGATCGAGGCGAAGCTGCGCCGGCGCATGCAAATTCCCGTGTTCCACGATGACCAGCACGGCACCGCGATCATCGTGGGCGCCGCGGTCCGGAACGCGCTCAGGCTCGTCGGCAAATCCATCGGCGAGGTGAGGCTGGTTAGCTCCGGCGCGGGCGCTGCGGCGATCGCCTGCCTCGACCTGCTGGTCGACATGGGCGTCAAGGTCGAGAACATCACCGTCACCGACCGGTACGGCGTCGCCTATCGCGGGCGCAAGGAGGAGATGGATCCGCGCAAGGACCGCTACGTCAAGGATACGAAGGCGCGCACGCTCGACGACGTCATCGGTGGCGCCGACATTTTCCTCGGCCTCTCCGCGCCGGGCGTGCTCAAGCCCGAGATGGTCGCAAAGATGGCGCCGAAGCCGGTCATCCTGGCGCTCGCCAATCCTGTGCCGGAGATCCTGCCGGAGCTCGCGCGGCAGACGCGGCCGGACGCCCTCATCGCGACGGGCCGCACCGACTATTCGAACCAGGTCAACAACGTGCTCTGCTTCCCCTTCATCTTCCGGGGCGCCCTTGACGTGGGCGCCACCGCGATCAACGAAGCGATGAAGCTCGCGGCGGTGGAGGCGCTCGCCGATCTGGCGCAGGCGCCGCCCTCGGACGTGGTGGCGGCCGCCTATGGCGAGGCGCCACTGACGTTCGGTCCCGATTACATCATCCCGAAGCCGTTCGATCCTCGCCTCATCCTGGAAATCGCGCCGGCGGTCGCGAAGGCCGCGATGGAGAGCGGCGTCGCCACGCGGCCGATCGCGGATTTCGAGACCTATCGCGAGCGGCTGACGCGCTTCGTGTTCCGCTCCGGCCTCACCATGAAGCCGGTGTTCGAGCGCGCCCGCACCGAGCCCAGACGCGTTGTCTATGCCGAGGGCGAGGACGAGCGCGTGCTGCGGGCGGTGCAGCAGGTGATCGACGACCGGCTCGCCAAGCCGATCATCATCGGCCGGCGCGCCGTGGTAGAGTGTCGGATCGAGCGACTCAACCTGCGGCTCAAGCTCGACGAGAGCGTCGAGCTCTGCGATCCCGAGAACGATCCTCGCTACGCCGACTATTGGCAGCTCTATCACGCCATCATGGAGCGCAAGGGCGTGGCGCCGGATTTGGCCCGCCGCGTGGTCCGCACGCGGCCCACGACGATCGCGGCGCTCATGGTGCAGCGGGGCGAGGCCGATGCCCTCTTGTGCGGGACGCTCGGGCAGTACCGCCGGCACCTCCAGCAGGTGGTCGACGTCCTCGGGCTGAAGCGAGGTGTCAGCGCGCCCGCGGCGCTGAGCGTGCTGATCCTGCCCAAGGGGACCTATTTCCTCTGCGACACCCAGGTGGTCGACGATCCCAGCGTGGACCAGCTCGCGGAAATGACGCTGCGTGCGGCGGACGCGGTGCGGCATTTCGGGCTCGAGCCCAAGGTGGCGCTGATCTCGCACTCGAACTTCGGCAGCTCCGAGCATCCCTCCGCGCGCAAGATGCGCGAGGCCCTGGTCTTGATCCGCGAGCGCGCGCCGGAGCTCGAGGTCGAGGGCGAGATGCACGCGGATGCCGCGATCGACGAGACGATCCGGCAGCGGATCTTCCCGAACTCGCGGCTCAAGGGCTCGGCCAACCTGCTGATTCTGCCGACGCTCGATGCCGCCAACATCGCCTTCAACGCCCTCAAAGTACTGGGCGACGGCCTCTCGGTCGGGCCCGTGCTGCTGGGCAGCGCCAAGCCCGCGCACATCGTGACGCCGTCGGTCACGGTGCGCGGGCTCGTCAACATGACGGCCGTCGCGGTCTACGACGCGCAGGTATCCGGCGCGGGCGGCTGACTCTCACCCGGCCGACGCTGCGGCGTCGGCCACCCTCTCCCACTTCGTGGGCGAGGGGAAGAAGCCCCTCTCCCGCGCTTGGAGCGGGAGAGGAGGGACCCAGCGCGAAGCGGTCGGAGGGTGAGGGCCTAGCGCCGGAAGAAGTGGCCGTGGCCGTGATGCTCGAACATCTGGTCGGCCGCTTTCTGCTGATCCGGGCTCATGGCCTGGTAGAGCGGCCGGAACGCCGCCAGCATCTTGACCTCGCCGTCGGCGCGCAGCTGCGCGAGCTTGGCGCGAGCCTCGAGGCGGGCGAGCGCGGTCTGCGGCTGGTTCCGATCGCCGTGCAGACCCTGAAAGGCGGCGCCCATGGCCGTGGCGTTGTCGCGCATGACGTTGGCGACCGCGTCGAACAGCGGCTGCTGGGCGTCGGTGATCTTGAGTTCGGCCTTGAGATAGGCGATCCGGCCCTCGATATGGCGGCTCGGATTGAAGGCGGCGCGGTCGGGGTGCTGACCGGGCTGCTGGGACTGTGACTGCTGAGATTGCGCGTCGGCGATCGGCCCGAGGGCGACGGCGGAGCCGCCGGCCAGTACGGTGGCGAGCGCCTGCGCGTAGGCCTCGAAGTCCCGGAGCTTGTTGGGATCGAGCGTGTAGCGGATGT
>DATFRA010000026.1:0-2466 GCA_035263705.1 Allostellaceae bacterium | reverse complement strand
AGCTGCCCCTCGATTTCGTCAGGACGGGCCTCCTCTACTCGATCCCGCTCATCACGGTGGCGGCCGCCTCGGCCTTCGGCTGGATGCTGGCCTATCTCCGCGGTCCCGATCAGGTCTCCGAATGGATCACCAACACAGCCGGCACCGATCCCCGAACCATCATGTTCCTGCTGGTGGCGGCCTTCGTGATCATCGGCGATTTCGTCGATGCGATTCCCGCCATCATCATCTTCATGCCGATTATCAACAAGCTCACCGACATCGGCGGCATCAATCCCGTGCACATGGGCGTGGTGATCATCACCACGCTCGCCTTCGGCCTGATTACACCGCCCTATGGGCTCGCGCTTTTAATGGCGGCGAAATTCGTGGACGTGCGCTTCTCGGTCGCTCTGGTCCGATCGCTGCCGCTTTACGTGGTGTTCTTCGCGGCCATCGCATTCTGCATCTTCTTTCCCGACGTCGTGCTCTGGATCCCCAAGCACGTGTTGCCCGAATCCGTCGGCTGCTTCAAGTCGCCGGCGGGAACGGGCTACATCTGTCCGAGCTGATTTCGGGCTACTTCGCCTCAGTCACCAGGTTCGCGTCCCGCGCTAGCCGCCAGCGTCCATCGAAGCCTTTGCGCAGAATGCTGAGCGTGTAGCCCGCACGACGCATCGGCGCGCCGCCCGGCGGCGTCACCACGATCTCCGTGTAGTTCCGAATATAGGCCCAGTCGTCCAGCACCTGGATCTCCTGTATGTCGCTCCTGCCGTCCATCCGGACATTCTGCATGCCGCGCGACATCGCGGCGAACGCCTCTTTGCCGAAGGGCTTCTGACCCGGCACCATGAAGATCACGTCCTCCGTCATTAGGCCTAGCACCGTGTCGAGATCGCCGGCCTTGCTAGCGGCAAGCCACGTGTCGATCATTTCACGAATCGCACGCTCGTCCTCAGTCATGACGGTGCCTCTCGGAAGATGAGGGACAGCCCCTTCAGCCCGCAAGGCCGCGCACGAACTTCGCCCGCGCCTGGGCGCCCTGCAGCACGAGGCTGAAATCGTTGGCGCCGAGCACGAGGCGCGTGCCCATGCCGATATACTGGCGCATCAGGTCCTCGGTGTAGACGCCGCCGAGGCCGGCGTGCTTGCCGTGCCGCTTGCAGGCGGCGATCACGCGCTCATAGGCAGCGACCACCTTCGGGTCGCCGAGGCCGCCGGGAATGCCGAGCTCCATCGAGAGATCGTTGGTGCCGATGAGCAGCACGTCGATGCCGGGCACCGCCGCGATCGCCTCGGCATTCTCCACCGCGCGTGGCGTCTCGATCATCACGATGATCAGGGTCTCGGCGTTGACGATGCGGGTAGCGTCCGCGAGCGGCGTCGGCCGGTATCCGAGCTGCGCCATGGCGCCGGCGACGGAGCGGTGTCCCTGCGGGGGATACTTGAGCCGGTCGACGATCTCGCGGGCCTGGTCGGCGGTGTCGACGTGCGGGATCACGATCCCCGCGGCGCCGCCGTCGAGGAGCCGGGTCGCGATCGAGAACTCGCCCGATGGCACGCGCGCGATCGGCGCGATCCCCGCATCGAGTGCCGCCACCGCCATCTGGCAGGCGATGTCGAGGTCGATCGAGCCGTGCTCCATGTCGATGAAGAGCCAGTCGTAGCCGGAGATCGCCATGACCTTGGCGATCTCGACGGTGCGCGCGAGCCGCACGCCGCAACCGAGCGCCACCTCGCCCTTCTTGAGCCGCTCTTTCGCGGGGTTCGTGAAGCCAGCCATGCGTATCCCTCCCTCATTGGCTGCTTCCTTATAGCCATTCGCGGGCATCGGCAGAATGGCTTTCCGTCATGCTATGGTGCGTCCTTCGACGCGCGGCCCAACGGGCCGCTTGCTCAGGATGAGGGGATAAGAAGGTGGCCCAAAAAGAAAGGTCCTCATCCTGAGCAAGGGCCGTCAGGCCCGCGTCGAAGGACGCACGGCCGCTCTTGCCGCGGCGGGCCTCGTCCTTCTGCTGATTGCTGGCATTGTTGGCTTCTGGCTCTGGCTGCGCACGCGCGGTATCGACCTCGCCGGCATGAGCACGGCCGACGTCGAGGCTTTGGTCCAAAGCTGGGCGCCGTGGACGTGGCTGGGCTCGATCGTCCTCATGGTGCTGCACTCCTTCGTGCCGCTGCCGGCGGAGATCATCGCGCTCGCGAACGGCATGCTGTTCGGGCCGTGGTGGGGCGTCGTAGTGACCTGGGTGGGCGCGATGCTGGGCGCGGTGCTCGCCTACGGGCTCGCGCGCGCGCTCGGCCGGCCGGCGGTCCGCGCCCTCATACCGGCGCGGCATTGGGCCAGGCTCGAGGCCATCCCCGTCGCGGCGGGGCCGCTGCTGGCGATCCGGCTGATGCCGGTGATCTCCTTCAATCTCGTGAACTATGCGGCAGGCTTGCTGGGCGTGCCGTGGTGGCGATTCCTGTGGACCACCGGGCTCGGCATCC
>DATFRA010000025.1:0-2641 GCA_035263705.1 Allostellaceae bacterium | reverse complement strand
CGGCCGCGAGGACGACTAGGCCGCTCATGTGTCGACCCCGCCGAAGCGCCGCCGCGTCAGCGCCAGCGCCATCCCCATGCCGAGCCCGACCGCCACCATCGACGAGCCGCCGTAGGAGATGAACGGCAGCGTCATGCCCTTAGTCGGCATCAGGTGCAGGGTCGAGGCCATGTTGATGATGGCCTGCAGGCCGAACTGCGCGAAGAGCCCCGTAGCCGCGAGCATGACGAACAGGTTCGACTCCTGGAGCACGCGGGTGAATCCGCGGAGCACCACGAACGAGAACAGCGCCACGATGACGAGGCAGGCGATCAGGCCGAGCTCCTCACCAGCCACCGCGAAGACGAAGTCCGCATGGGCGTCGGGCAGCACGCCCTTGACGGTCCCCTCGCCGGGCCCGCGGCCCCAGAGGCCACCGTTGGAGAACGCCTCCATGGAGCGATTGATCTGATAACCGTCGCCGCCGCCGCGGTCGAAGAACTGGTCGATGCGCCCGGCGACGTGCGGCAGGGTCAAATAGGCCGCCACCACGCCGACGGCGCCGCAGCCCATGCCGACGGCGACCCAGTAGAGTCGCAGTCCCGCGAGGAAGAACTGCGTCAGCCAAACCGCGGAGACGACGGCGGCCATGCCGAGGTCGGGCTGCTTCACGAGCATGGCCAAGACCAGGAGGAACAGGCCGAGCGAGATGGCGTTGCCGGGGAAGTGTGGGTTGGCGCGCTGTTCCGCGAAGAGCCAGGCGGCGACCACGGCGAAAGTGGGTTTGACGAACTCCGATGGCTGCAACGCGAAACCGCCGAGATTGATCCAGCGACGCGCGCCCTTGATGTCGACCCCGATGACGAAGGTGAGTGCGAGCAGCGCCAGAGCGATCGCAAAACCGATGAAGGCCATCCGGCGCACCGCACGAGAACTCTGCAACGACACGATGAGCAGCGCGGAGAGAGCGAGCGGCAGCACCGCGAAGAAGCGCTTCACGAAATGCAGGTTGTCGGCGCCGATATGGTCCGCCACCGCCGGGCTCGCGGCCATCACCAGGAGCGCGCCGAAGCTCATCAACGCCATCAGCGCGACCAGCGTCCAGCGGTCTACGGTCCGCCACCACTGCGCGATAGGGCTCTGGTCGACGCGGGCGAAGCTCATGGCCGCCTCGCGATTTCGGCGACGAGCGCGCGGAATGCCTCGCCGCGCGCCTCGAAGTTCGCGAACTGGTCGAAGGAGGCGCAGGCCGGCGAGAGCAGCACGACGGCGCCGTCGATCTGCTCCCGCCGCGCCGCCGCCCCTGCCTGCGCGACCGCCGCAGCGAGATCACCCGAGCGGGTATGCGGAACCGCCTTGCCGAGCGTATGAGCGAAATCCTCCGCGGCCTCGCCGATCAGAAAGGCGTGACGCATCCGCGGGAACAACGGACGGAGCGGCTCGATGCCGCCTTCCTTCGGCACGCCGCCCGCGATCCAGTAAATCGCGTCGTAGCACACCAGTGCGCGCGCCGCGGCATCGGCGTTGGTGGCTTTGGAGTCGTTGACATACCGAATGCCGTCGACGCTGGCGACCAGCTCCTGGCGATGGGCGAGACCGGGGAAACTCTCGATACCGGCCGCCGCAGCCTCGGCAGGAATTCCGACCCGGCGTGCCGCCGCGAAAGCCGCCGCCGCGTTCTGCCAGTTGTGCCGACCGGGCAGGCGCGTCGCTCGACGCATGTCCATGACGCACGCCGCCCGCACGCCGGTCGCGTCGGTCATCACGCCATCGGCGACGTAGACGCCGCCGGCGACGGTGCGCTCGCCGGAAATCGGCACTACGGCCTGGCGCTTTGCGCTCCGGAGCTTTGTCGCGATGCCGCGGCAGATCTCGTCGTCCATCCCGACGACCGCCGCTTGGCTCGGTCTCTGATTGTTGAAGATCCGCTCCTTGGCGACGACGTAGCCGGTCATGCCGCCGTGGCGCTCGAGATGGTCGGGCGTCACGTTGAGCAGCACCGCCACCTCGCAGGCCAGCGACTGCGTGAGCTCGAGCTGGTAGGAGCTCATTTCGAGGACGTAGATGCCGTCCTTGCCGAGCGGCGCGAAGGACAGCACCGGCGTGCCGAGATTGCCGCCGACCGCGACCTGCTTGCCGCTCTCCTTGAGGATGTGACCGATGAGCGCTGTCGTCGTCGACTTGCCGTTGGTGCCCGTGACCGCCACGTAGCGCGCGTCGGGCGCGCTCCGGACCAAGAGCTCGATATCGCCGATCAGGGGCACTCTTGCATTCCGCGCCGCAGCCGCCGCGGGATGCGGCTTCGGATGGGTGTGGGGGATACCCGGCGACATCACCAGTGCCGCCATTCGGCTCCAGTCGAGCTTGTCCGGCTCCGCGATCGGTACTCCCTCGGATGCGGCCGCCTCGCGCCGAGGTGCCGCGTCGTCCCAGGCATGGACGCGGGCGCCGCCAGCCCTGAGCGCCGCCGCAGCCGCAAGGCCCGTGCGTGCGAGACCGAGCACGGCCACGTCCTGTCCCTTGTATGAGGTCACAGGGATCATCGGGCTCACCGCAGCTTCAGGGTCGCGAGGCCCGCGATCGCGAGGATCGAGGCGATGATCCAGAACCGGATGACGATGGTGGGCTCCTCCCAGCCCTGCTTCTC
Organism: Allostellaceae bacterium; assembly: GCA_035263705.1. Lineage (GTDB taxonomy): Bacteria > Pseudomonadota > Alphaproteobacteria > ATCC43930 > CGMCC-115725 > DASZHJ01. The sequence continues at coordinate 15 of DATFRA010000025.1, read as the reverse complement.
GAAGTGGTGGTGCAG
>DATFRA010000024.1:0-12116 GCA_035263705.1 Allostellaceae bacterium | reverse complement strand
ACGCGGATTCCGGATTGGGTCTACACCAGCCCCGAGGTCTACGAGCGCGAGGTCGAGCGGATCTTCCATGGGCCCACCTGGAATTTCGTGGCGCTCGAGGCGGAGCTGCCGGAGCCGGGCTCGTTCCGGCGCTCCTTCGTGGGGCCGACGCCGGTGGTGGCGGCGCGCGATGCCGCGGGCGCGATCCACGTGTTCGAGAACCGCTGCGCCCATCGCGGCGCCGAGCTCTGCCGTCTCCAGGGCGGCAAGGCGACGGAATTCATCTGCCCCTATCACCAGTGGACCTATGACCTCGCGGGGAACCTCACCGCGGTGCCGTTCCGCCGCGGCCTCAAGAACCAAGGCGGCATGCCCAAGGATTTCCAACTCGAGGACCACGGCCTCAAGAAGCTCGAGGTCGCGACCCGCCGGGGCGTGGTGTTCGCCTCCTTCGATCCGTCTGTGCCGAGCCTCGAGGATTACCTCGGCGCCGCGATGCTGCGCGATTTCGACGCCACTTTCGACGGGCGGAAGCTCAAACTTTTGGGCTATTACCGGAACACCGTGCCCGCCAATTGGAAGATGTATCACGAGAACCTGAAGGACCCCTACCACGCGACGCTGCTGCACGCGTTCCTCGTGAGCTTCGGCCTGATGGTGGCCGGCAACAAATCGGCGATGGTGGTGGACCCAAGCGGCCGGCACGGCACCATGGCTTCCGCCAAGCCGCCGGAGATGCCGAAGCTCGACCAAGAAACCAAGACGCAGATGCGCGCTTACTCCGACGAGCTACGGCTCGCCGAGCCGCGCTTCCTCGACTACGTCCGCGAGTTCGACAGCCCCTGGTCCGTCACCATGCAGACCATCTGGCCGAACTTCATCGTGCAGCGAGAGCTCAACACGCTGGGCGTGCGCCAGATCGTGCCCCGCGGCCCCGACGAGTTCCTGATGGTCTGGACCATGTTCGGCTACGAGGGCGACAGCGACGAGATGACCCGCCATCGCCTGCGCCAGGGCAACCTCATGGGCCCCTCGGGCTTCCTCGGCATCGAGGACAACGAGGCCATGCGCTTCGTGCAGCAGGGCGTCACGCGGTCTGATACCGACGCGTCCCTGGTGGCGCTCGGCGGCACCGAGGAAGGAACCTCCGATCACCTCATCACCGAGGCCGCGATCCGCTCGCTCTATCGCCATTACCGCGACGTGATGGGGCTTTAGTGTCCGCGAGCCACCGCGAGTTGCGCCTGGAGATCGCGGAGTTCAACGCCGAGTACGCGGCCGTGCTCGACGCGGGCCGCGTCCAGGACTGGCCGGCCTTCTTCACCGAGGATGCGGTCTACCGCATCACCGGCCGCGAGAACTTCGACGCGGGCTTGCCGGTGGGCCTCGTCTATTGCGAGGGTATCGGCATGATCCGCGACCGGGCGCTCGCGATTTCCCGCACCACCATGTTCGCGCCTCGTTATCTCCTGCACCAGGTGACGAACGATCGCGTGCTCGCCGTCGATCCCGGGGGCGAGATCTCCGCCGAGGCCAACTACGCCTTGTTCGAGACGCTCGTCGACGAGAAGACCACGCTGCAGCAGGTCGGCCGCTACCATGACCGGTTCGTGCGCGAGCATGGCCGCCTCAAGCTCAAGGCGCGCCACTGCGTCTACGATTCGCTGATCATCGACACCGCACTGATCTATCCGGTGTGAGGTGACAGCATAGACATAGTGCGTCCTTCGACGCGCTTCGCTTGCTCAGGATGAGGTGGATGGGAGATTGGCCGCAACACCCCCCTCATCCTGAGCAAGCGCCCCGTTTGGGCGCGCGTCGAAGGACGCACCGTTATCGAGACCGGCTGAACAGCGCCTTCACGCGGCTCCAGAGGAGTTGCCAGATCAACCCCAGCACATTAAGCGACTGCGGCGCAGGGACTCCCTGCGCCTCGCCCACACCCAGCGCGCGATTAAGGTTCGCCGCGAACTCGGCGACCACCCTGGCGGCAAAGTCGCGCGCGAGACCTGAGCGCGAGAACTGCGCGAGCGAGCCCTGGAGGTCGTAGTCGACGGTGATAGAGACGCGCGTCTGCCGGCCGCCGGCTTCGGGGGCCAGGCGATAGGCGAGTTCACCCCGGGTGCGCGAGCGCGAGGTACCGTCGGTTCCGGCACCCTTGGCGAGGCCCGTCATCGCTGCGTCGTCACGCTGCACGGTTGCGGAGCCCGCAAAGCTCGCGGCCATGGGACCGAGCTTGACGCGAAGCCGGCCCTTGACCGAGCGCTGGTCGTGCTCGGTGAGCTCCGCGCCCGGCAGGCACGCCGCCACCTTCGGGAAATCCGCGAGTGCTTGCCAGACCGTCGCCGGCGGCCCCGCGATCACGAAGCTTTCCTCAATGCGGGTCCAACCTTCGCGCGTACCCTCACCCTCCCGTCGTTCTGCGACGGGTCCCTCCCTCTCCCTCTTCGTGGGCGAGGGGCGATTCTGCCCCTCTTCCGTTAAACGGGGTCGAGCCGCAGGGCGGATCGACGAGGGACCCAGCGCGGAGCGCTGGGAGGGTGACGGAACGGCACTCAAGCGGGTCCGCGCCGCCACGCTTGCCACCGCCTTCACGATCCCGACATAGCCGGTGCAGCGACAGAGATTGCCGGAGAGCTCCGTCCGAATGCGCCGCTCGTCGGCGCCCGGCAATCTCTGCACGATATCGTGAGCCGCGATCAGCATGCCCGCGGTGCAGAAGCCGCACTGCAGCCCGTGCTCGCGGGAGAAGGCGTCGCGCAGCTCGGCCATCAGCGCATCGTCCTCGAAACTCTCGATGGTGCGGATCTCCAGCCCGTCGCAGGCGACGGCATAAGCGATGCAGGAGCGCGCCGGCGCGCCGTCGATCAGTACCGTGCACGCGCCGCAGACGCCATGCTCGCAGCCCAGGTGCGTACCGGTGAGGCGCAGCTGGTCGCGCAGGAAATCCGCGAGGTGTGTCCGCGGCTCGACCTCGGCCGAGACCGCGCGGCCGTTCACCGTGAGCGAGATCGCGGTCATCACGCGAAGGCGCGCTCGAGCGCTCGGAGCAGCACGCCCGCATGCATCCGCCGGTCGATCGGATCGAGGCCGGCGATGCCGGCCACGGCTTCCGCCACAGCCTCGCGGCTTGGCGCTGTGAGCTCGCCCGTGCCGATGCGCCGCGCGAGCTCGGGGAGCGGTTGCGGCGGGCCCGAGAGTGCACCGAGGAAGACGCGGGTCGCCGCGCGCTCCGGATCGATCACCACGGTGGCGCTGGCGTCAGGAAACTCGCCGGTCTTGCGGCAGAACTTGAAATAGCCGAAGCTTGCGGATCGCGAGAGCTTCGGCACCAACACCGCGGTGATGATTTCATCGTCGCGGATCTCCGTGGTGAAAGCCGCGGCGATCAGTTGCGCGGCTGGAATGCTACGCTCGCCGGCGGGGCCGCGCAGGACCACATCGGCGCCGAGCGCTGCCAGCGCCAACGGCCAGTCGCCCGCGGGGTCGGCATGAGCGAGGCTGCCGCCGATGGTGCCGCGGTTGCGCACGGCGCGATAGGCGATGCCGCCGGCGACCTCGACCAGCATCGCGCCGCCCGTGAGCGAACCGTTGGCATCCTCGATCGCCGAATGGGTCACCGCGGCGCCGATCCGCAGAGCATCGCCGGTGTCCTCGATTTGACGCAGCTCCTCGAGGCGCGAAATGTCCACCAGCAGCCCCGGCCGTGCCAGGCGCAGATTGAGCATCGGCCCCAGGGACTGGCCGCCCGCCAGCACTTTGCCGCTCCCCGTCGCCTGCGACAGCAGCGCGATCGCCTCGCGGACGTCGCGCGGCCGCACATAGTCGAACGCGGCCGCCTTCATGCCGGAAGCGGTTTCTTGGCGCGGGCGAGGACCGCGAGCAGCCGGCGCGGCGTCAGCGGCGTCTCCGTCACCTCGACGCCGAGCGGGCGGATCGCGTCATTGACGGCGTTGAAGATCGCGGCCGGCGGCGCGATCGCACCGCCTTCGCCCATGCCCTTGATGCCGTAGGCGGTGTAGGGTGACGGCGTCTCCAGGTGGAAGATCCGCATCGCCGGGATCTCCATCGGTCCCGGCAGCAGGTAGTCGGCGAAGGTGGAGGCGAGCGGCTGGCCGTTGGCGTCGTAGGGGCTCTCCTCGTAGAGCGCGGTGCCGATCCCCTGCGCGGCGCCGCCGAGCATCTGTCCGTCCGCCACCATCGGGTTCACCAGCGTGCCGCAGTCCTCGACGATGGCGTAGTCGAGGATCTCGACATGGCCGAGCTCCGTGTCGACCGCGACCACGGCAGCGTGCGAGGCGTAGCTGAAGGCGCCCGTGTCGACCTTCGGCCGATAGGCCATGGTCGCCTCGAGCCCGCCGAGGTCGACATCGGGTGGCAGGCGATAGGGCCGGCGGTACCACGCGTCCGCGATCTCGCCGAGGGTGACTGAGGCTTGCGGTCCCACGACCTTGCCGCCCTCGAGGCGCGCGGTGTTGGTGGCGCATTGCATGAGATGCGCGCCGATGGCGATGAGCCGCGGCACCAGCGTCTCGCAGGCAAGCGACACCGCGCCACCCGCCATCACCATGCTGCGGGATGCGTAGGTCCCGGTGGAGTAGGGCGTGAGCCCGGTGTCGCCGAGCACGACGTGCACCTTCGCCACGTCGACGCCAAGCACCTCGTGCGCGACCTGCGCCAGTGTGGTCTCCATGCCCTGCCCGTGCGAATGTACGCCTGCGCGCACTTCGAGGCCGCCCGCCGGCGTCACGCGCACCGTCGCCTGGTCATAGCCCGGCACGAGCGACAGGCCCCAGGCCGCGAATACGCTGGTGCCATGCGCGGATTGTTCGCAGTAGCTCGCGAAGCCCACGCCGATGAGCCGGCCATCGGGCTCGCCTTGGCGCTGCCGCGCGCGCCACTTTTCGAGATCGATCTTGTCGCGCGCCATCCGGAGCGCCCTGCGGTAGTCGCCGCTGTCGTAGTGTTTCTTCGCGACGTTGTCGTAGGGCATCGCCTCGGCTGCGACGAGATTGTCGCGCCGGACCTCCCAGGGCTCGCGGCCAACCTCGCGGGCGATCGCGTCCATCACCAGCTCCATGGCGAAGCAGACGCCGGTGCGCGCGACGCCGCGATAGGGCATGAAGCCCGGTTTGTTGGTGGCGACGCAGTTGGTCTTGCAGCGATAGCCGCGGAAATCGTAGGGGCCCGGCAGGTTCCCGGTGGCTTGGCCGGTCTCGAGGCCCACGGTGTAGGGCCACATGGAATAGGCGCCGCCGTCGATGGTGATCTCGGCGTCGAGCGCGAGCAGCCGGCCCGTGCGGTCGGCGTAGGCGGTCATGCGATAATGATGCTGGCGCGCGACCGCACCGGCGATCAAGTGCTCGCGCCGGTCCTCGATGTAGCGGAACGGCCGCTTGAACGCGAGCGCGAGCCAGGCGAGGCAGATCTCCTCGGGCTGCAGGATGCACTTGTAGCCGAAGGCGCCACCGACATCGGGCGAGATCACGCGGATGCGCGCGTCGTCGATCCCCAGCGTCTCCGCGAGCCCGATCCGCACCATGTGCGGCGTCTGCGTCGACGAGTACACGACCAACTGATCCGCGCGCTCGTCCCAGAGCGCCAGCACGGCCTTCCCTTCCATGGGCACCATGGCCTGCCGCGAGAGCGCGAGCTCCCGCTTCACCACGACCGGCGCGCCCTGCGCCTTCGCCTCGAACCCGCTCTCGTAATTCATCGTGAGGTAAAGGTTATCGGGCCACTCCTCGTGGACGCGGACGGCGGTCTCGCCCCGCGCCTTGTGCGCGTCGGCGAGCGCGGGTAGATCCTCGATCTCGAGATCGATCTGCTCGGCGATATCCTCCGCCTCGGCGCGGGTGGGCGCCGTCACCATGGCGATAAGGTCGCCGACGAAGCGCACCTTCTCGTGCGCCAGAGGGTACTGCGCGGACACCCGATAACCCGGCAGGGTCGAGGTCGCCACGATCGGCTTTACGCCCTCAAGGTCGGCCCAGCTGAAGACTGCGTGCTCGAGCCCCTGCGGCTTGCCGATCCGCGAGATGCGGCCATGTGCGACGGGGCTCCTGAGGAACGCGACCTCTTGCTGGCCAGGCAGGATCATGTCGGAGACGTAGTTGCCGCGCCCGTGCAGGAAGCGCGCGTCCTCCTTGCGCGGAAGCCGGGCGCCGATGCCTTGTTCTTTCATCGACTGAGACCTACGCGCGCAGCCGCTCGTTCTTCGGATCGAACGGCAATTCCGGGATGATGGTGGCGCGGTGACGCTTGCCGAGGATCGCGATGTCGAGCTCGGTGCCGTTGGCCGCCAGCGCCGGCGGCACCATGGCGAGCGCGAGCGACTTGCCGACGCGCCAACCGAAGCCGCCTGAGGTGCAGCGCCCCACCAGCTCCGCGCCGCGATAGACCGGCTCGGAGCCGCGCGCGTCGGCGTCGGTGACGCCGTGCACCTCCATGGTCACTAGCTGGTTCTTGAAGCCGCGTCGCTGCCACGCCAGCAGTCCCTCGCGCCCCACGAAGTCGCGGTTGTCGAGGTGGACGAAGCGCTGGAGTCCGGACTCCAGCGCTGCGTACTCGATCGAGAGCTCGCGCGGAATCAGCCGGTAGGATTTCTCGAGCCGAAGCGAGTCCATCGCACGGATGCCGAAGGGCTTGAGGTCGAGCTCGCGGCCGGCCTCCATCAGGCGATCGAAAATATGGTTCTGCGTCTCGATGGGATGATGCAGCTCCCAGCCGAGCTCGCCGACGAAATTGACGCGGAGCGCCCGCGTCGGCGCCGCGCCCACGCTGATCCACTTGCCGCTGAGCCAGGGAAATGCCGCGGTCGTGAGCTCGGTGTCGGTGAGCTTCTGCAGGAGGTCGCGCGAGCGCGGTCCGGCGAGCACCAGCACGCCATACATCTGTGTCACGCGTTGTAGCTTGACGCCGCCGTCGCCGGGCAGGAGCCTCGTCAGATAGTCGAAGTCGTGCCGCTCGAGGGCACCCGCGGAGACCAGATAAAACTGGTCCGGTCCCTCGCGATACACCGTGAACTCCGAGCGCACCCCACCAAATTTGGTCAGCAGATAGCTCAGCGCGATGCGCCCGGTCCTTCTGGGGACGCGGTTCGAGAGCAGACCGTCGAGCCAGGCCTCGGCGCCGGGTCCCGTGACCTCGAACTTCGAGAACGCGGTCATGTCGAGGAGCCCGACCTTCTCGTGCACGTGCCGGCACTCGCGGCCCACGTGCTCGAAATAATTCGAGCGGCGGAAGCTCCATTTCTCACGCGGCCGCTCTCCTTTGGGCGCCGGCGCATGGTTCTCGTTGAGGAGCACGGCGGGCTTGGCGAGCTCGGCATCGCCGAGCCCGTAGCCCCTGGGCGCGAACCAGTTGGGCCGCTCCCAGCCGTAGACCGAGCCGAACACCGCGCCCATCGCCTTCATGCGCTCGTAGCAGGGCGACTGCTTCAGCGGCCGTGCCGCCGGGCGTTCCTCGTCGGGATAGTGCACGGTGAAGACCCTCGCGTAGGCCTCCTCGTTCTTCTCCTTGAGGTAGCCGCGCGAAGCGTAGGGGCCGAACCGCCGGGGGTCGACGCCCATCATGTCGATGCTCGGCTCGCCCTCGACGATCCACTCCGCAAGCTGCCAGCCGGCGCCGCCCGCTGCGGTCACGCCGAAGCTGTGGCCCTCGTTGAGCCAGAAATTGCGGACGCCCCATGCCGGCCCGATTATCGGGCTGCCGTCGGGCGTATAGGCGATGGCACCGTTGTAGACCTTCTTGACCCCGACCTCGCCGAAGGCCGGCACACGCGCGATCGCGGCCTCGATGTGCGGCGCCAGCCGGTCGAGGTCCTCGGGGAAGAGTTCGTACTCGGAATCGGCCGCAGGCCCGTCGAAGTAGCAGGCGGGTGCCCCCACCTCGTAGGGGCCGAGCAGGAGCCCCATGTTCTCCTCGCGCATGTAGTAGGACGCGTCCGATTCGCGAAGCACGCCCATCTCCGGCAGGCCCTTGCGGTGGCGCTCCTGGATCGCCGGATGCGGCTCGGTGACGAGGTATTGGTGCTGCACCGGCAATACCGGCACATCCAACCCGACCATGGCACCGGTCTTGCGGGCAAAATTACCGGTGGCGGAGATCACGTGCTCGCAGACGATGTCGCCCTTGTCGGTTTGCACCACCCATTCGCCACTCGGACGCGCGGCGATGCCGGTGACCGTCGTATTACGATTGATCTCCGCGCCGCCGGCGCGCGCGCCCTTGGCGAGCGCTTGCGTGAGGTCGGCAGGCTGGATGTAGCCGTCCTCGGGATGCTGGATCGCGCCGATGATGCCCTCGGGGTTGTAGAGCGGCCAGATTTCCCTGACCTGCGCCGCCGTCAGGAACCGCACGTCGACGCCGATGGTGGCGGCGACGCCCGCGTAATACCGGTACTCGTCCATGCGGTCGGCGGTGCAGGCGAGACGGATGTTGGAGACTTTCTTGAATCCGACATGCTGGCCGGTTTCGCGCTCGAGGGTCTGGTAGAGCTTCACCGAGTATTTGTGGATCTGCCCCACGGAGTAGCTGACGTTGAAGAGCGGCAACAGGCCCGCCGCATGCCAAGTCGAGCCGGAGGTGAGTTCCTTCCGCTCGATCAGCATCACGTCCGACCAGCCTTTTTTCGTAAGGTGGTAGAGCGTGCTCACGCCCACGACGCCGCCGCCGATCACCACCACGCGCGCCTGTCTCTTCATCGCCCCCGCCTATTCGCCGCAAGCTGAAATCCGCGCGCAGTGTTCCACTCCGGAGCCCGTCTGACCAGCCTCTGCGCCTCAACGAGGTCGAGGGGCAGCGTGACTATGGTCCCTGAGCGCGCGCCGGGTCACCTCGCGCTCGGGCTGGTTCTCGCGACATAGTGACACCGGGTTAAGGCGACTTCATGGGCGAGACCTGCTATCCTCTGCACGCGTTCGGTGCGTGCCTCGGTGACAATTGGGGAGAATTGGCGCAATGTTTAGGAAATCTCGCTCTTGGAGGAATCACACCCTCGCTGCGACATCCGCTCTCGCGCTCATCGCGGGTCTGGGCAGCAATGCCTGGGCCTGCACGACGTTCTCAGGGGGCACATTCGGCGCTTTCGAGAATTTTATGATGCTCGAATGCCTCACGTTCCAGAACTCGACGGTGAATGGCAGCGTCACCAATCATTCAACGGGCGTGATCGGCCCGCCGAGCTCGCCGCAGCCCGCGACCGTGTCGGTCAACAACACGACCATCACCGGCACCCTGCAGAACAGCGGCAAGATCGTCGCAAGCGGTGGCACGCCTGGTGGCATCAGCGTGACCGGCGGATCCGTGATTACCCACGGGATCGTCAACAACAGCACCGGCACGATCGCCGTCACGGGCAGCGGTCCGACCTCGTTCGGCATCCAGGTGAGCTCGTCGTCGTTCACCGGCGGCATTACGAATAACGGCGTCATCACGGTCACCAACACGTCGGGCAGCGCAGTCGGACTCGAGGTCGGGGGGCGTTAGCGGGGGCGTCCGTCCCGCGTTCATCAATCCGACATCGCCGCGAGCTCCCGGGCGATGCGCGCAATGGTCGAGGCCCAGTCCCCGCGCGCCGGTTGGCGGAAGAGCCGCAGCGTCGGATACCAGCGCGTGTCCTCGCGGTCCATCAACCAGCGCCAATCGGGAACCCACGGCAGCAACACCCAAGTGGGTTTGGCGAGCGCACCAGCGAGATGCGCCACCGAGGAATCGACCGTAACGATGAGGTCGAGATTCTCGATCACCGCTGCCGTGTCGCCGAAGTCGTTGAGCTCCGCAGAGAGATCGAGCGCTCCGAGCCCGCCGGGAAACTCGGCGCGATCGGCTGCTGGAATTTCCTTCTGCAACGCAACGAGGGCCACGCCAGGGATACCCCTCACGGGCTGCAGCTGCGACCACCGGAGCGTCCGGGCGCGATCGTTGGGGTGCGAGGGCCGGCCGGCCCAGGCGATGCCGACCTTGAGCGCGCTGTCACCGACCGCCGCGCGAATCCGCTCGGACCAACGGGCCACTCTCTGCGGATCGGCCTTCAGATAGGGAGTTGACCCCGGAATCGTCTCGAGCTCAGTGCCGAACACGTGGGGCAGGCTGGAGAGCGGGCAGAAGACGCTGAAACCCGGGATGTCCTCCCAGCGCACGTAGGCGCCGCGGAGTCCGGGAACCTGGGAGATCAGCGGCAGCAGCTCCGGGCTGCATCCCAGCACGACCTCGCCGACGCGCTGAGAGACCCAGGGGATGTAGCGGGCGAACTGGATCGTGTCGCCGAAGCCCTGATCCCCGATCAGCAGGATGCGGCCATGCGGCAGCCTCATGCCGTTCCACTGCGGCGCACTCATCTTTGGGAGCACGTTGCGGGTGTGGTCGAGCCGAAACCGCCACTCGTATTCGAGCCAACCGGCCTTGAACTCGCCGTTGCGCAGGAGCAGGTGCCCGAGCTCGAGGTGTGCCGGCGGGAAGTTGGGATCGATCGTGAGCGCGTGGAGCTGACACGTGATCGCCTCGTCAAATTCGCGAGAATCCGCGTGCACCATCGCGAGATTGAAGGCCGAGCGTGCGGTGTGACTCGGCCGACGCATCGCCTCGCGCCCGGCCTTGCGGGCGTCGTCGTACCGTCCTTGCGAGCGGTAATGGTGGCAGAGCAAGCCGAACACATCGGCGGAGGAGTTCGGGGTTCCCGCCGCGCGTTCCAGAAACATGATGGCGCGCGAGGAATCGCCTCGCCTCTCCGCGACCTGCGCCAGCATTACGAGGACGTCCCCGTGATCGGGTGCCGACAGGAGCGCCTGGCGGCAGAGTGCGTCCGCCTGATCGAACTGCCCCGCCGCCATCAATTGCCGCGCACGCTGAAGCGTCTCGGCTATCGCCGTTGGACGACTCAAATCGGAAACGGGGTGATCCATAACCTGAGCCAAATCCTACATGAAAATCGGACAGCGGCGGTGTCTAGATACCTGCAATTCCATCTGCACGCTAACCTAGGGCCAGCAGCGGAGACCGGACAAGGTCTGTCGCCATCGGGCAATCCGGATTTGTGATCAACGGCTTGGTGATACGCCGCCGGGGCGGACGGGAGCGGCCTCGCGTCATCAGCGCGGCTCGGGCTTGCGGCAGTTCGCCCGCGTACTCATAGCGGCGGACGCGGTTCGGCAACACCCTGAGACGCGCGAAGATCTTGCCGCCGAGACGCGACCAGCGGACAAATGTGCGCTAGGGTCACTCGAAGGATGCGTTTTCGATGAACACCGCCCATTCCCGCGCTGCGCTGGACCCAAACGAGAAGGCCAGGATGCTGGATACGAACGAGCCCTGGGTCGCGCGCGAGCGCTGGGTGCGGAGGAACCCGGTCGCATGAAGCCGTTCCACGGCCTGCGCGTCGTCTCGGTCGAGCAGGTCGGTGCCGCGCCCATCAAGATCAATGACGGCCGGCACAATCTGGCGCCTTGCTCGCCGATGGGCGCCGACAACGGCACCTACCTGCGCGAGCCGTCCGTCGCGAAGCGCGTGGGCGCGCCGTGAAGCTGGACAGCATTCGCGTTCTCGACCTCTCGGTGTTTCTGCCGGGGCCCTATCTCACCCTGGCCATGGCCGATCACGGCGCCGAGGTCATCAAGATCGAGGCTCCCGGCGAGGGCGATCCCAGCCGCCATATCGGCCTCTCCGACGGGCCGAGCACGGTGCTGTTCCGCAATCTCAACCGGGGCAAGAAGAGCATCGTGCTCGATCTCAAGAGCCCGGCCGGCCGCGACGCGCTGCTGGCGCTCGCGGAGACAGCGGATGTCTTCGTCGAATCCTTCCGCCCCGGCGTCGTCGAGCGCCTCGGCGTTGGATTCGGCACGATCCGCGCGCGCAACCCGCGCATCGTCTACTGCTCCATCAGCGCATTCGGGCAAGAGGGTCCGTTCCGCGATCGGCCCGCCCACGACCTGGCGTTGGAGGCGGAAGGTGGCGTGCTCGGCATGACGCTCGGCGCCGACGGCAAGCCCGCGATTCCCGGCATCCCGGTCACGGACGTGCTGGCGGCCCTGCAAGGCCTCTCGGGCGTGCTCATGGCCCTGTTGCGCCGCCGCGAGACCGGGGTCGGTGACTACATCGACATCAGCATGCACGACGTCACGGTGGCTGCGACGCTGAAA
>DATFRA010000023.1:0-2820 GCA_035263705.1 Allostellaceae bacterium | reverse complement strand
TGCGACCGCATCGGCGGCGCGCGGGAACTCGATGATGACACCGCGGTCCGGCGCGAAGCCTTCGCCGAGCAGCGTCACCTTGGTGGCGCGCGCCAGGAACCGGCCGCCAAAGCGCTCGACCACGTCTGCGACCCGCTCCGTATACGGACGGAAGCCCTCCTCGTCGCGCATGCGGTGCGCCGCGATCACGAAGGCCTGGCCGATACCGGGATCGTCGAGCGCCTCGACCGCATAGCCGTCGCGTCCCTGGTTGCGGATTTCGTCGAGCACGCCATCGTCGACACGCGCGATAACCAGGGACCTCCATGGCCATGGCCCTTCGAGCACGGTCATCTCGCCTTGCGCGACGATCCGCGCTGGCGGGATGAGCGCCTCATCGATCGCCGACTTATCCGCCACCAGATAGTGCATCGTGTTTGCCGTCGTGTTGGAGACGAAGAGTCCCGGGTAAAGAAGGCGTTAACGACATGGGCCCTACGATAACCGACATGAAGGTCGATACCCATAGTCGGCTCATCGACGCCGCCCTTTTCGGCCTGCCGACGCTTGGCTGCCGTCCCGCACAACGCGGGAACCCAACACCGCCGGCGGATCTGCCCGCGACCGCGAGCCCGCAGGAGCCGGGCGCCACGATCGATCCCGCCGAACCGCCGACACCGGGCGCGCCAGCCGAATAGCCCTAGCGCGAAAACTTCTTGTACTTGATCCGGTGCGGGATGGTCGAATCCGTACCCAGCCGCCGCATCTTGTCGGCCTCGTAGTCCTGAAAGTTGCCCTCGAACCACTCGACGTGGCTGTCGCCCTCGAAGGCCAGCATGTGCGTCGCGATGCGGTCCAGGAACCAGCGGTCGTGGCTGATGATGACGGCGCAGCCGGCGAAATCCTCGAGCGCCTCCTCGAGCGCACGCAGCGTGTCGACGTCGAGGTCGTTGGTTGGCTCGTCGAGCAGGAGCACATTGGCGCCCGACTTGAGGATCTTGGCGAGATGCACGCGGTTGCGCTCGCCGCCCGAGAGGGTGCCGACCTTCTTCTGCTGGTCGGCGCCCTTGAAGTTGAAGGCCGCGCAATAGGCGCGCGAGTTGATCTCGCGCTTGCCGAGCTGGAGCTGGTCGAGTCCGCCGGAGATCTCCTCCCAGACCGTCGCCTTGTCGTTGAGCGAGTCGCGAGACTGGTCGACATAGCCGAGGTGGACGGAGTCGCCGATCTTGATGGTCCCGGCGTCCGGCTTGTCCTGGCCGGTGATCATGCGAAAGAGGGTGGTCTTGCCGGCGCCGTTCGGGCCGATCACGCCGACGATGCCGCCCGGCGGCAGCCGGAAGCTGAGCTTGTCGATCAGGAGATTGTCACCGAAGCCCTTGCTCAGCCCGTCGGCGTCAATGACGTTCTGGCCAAGCCGCTCGATGACCGGGATGACGATCTGCGCCGTCGCCGAACCCTTCTCGGTCGCCTTGGCGAGCAGCTCCTCATAGCGCTGGTAGCGCGCCTTGGACTTCGCCTGCCGCGCTTTTGGCGACGCCGCGATCCATTCCTGCTCCCGCTCCAGCGTCTTCTGCCGGGCCGCCTCCTCGCGGCCCTCCTGCGCGAGCCGCTTCTGTTTCTGCACCAGCCACGACGAATAGTTGCCCTGGTACGGAATTCCGCGGCCGCGATCGAGCTCGAGGATCCAGCCCGTGACGTTGTCGAGGAAGTAGCGGTCGTGGGTGACGATCAGGATCGCACCCGGATAGTTGCGCAGATGGCCTTCGAGCCAGGCGACCGTCTCGGCATCGAGATGGTTGGTGGGCTCGTCGAGCAACAGGAGATCCGGCTGGTCGAGCAGAAGCTGGCAGAGTGCGACGCGGCGGCGTTCGCCACCCGAGAGCGTCGCGACATCGGCGTCGTCCGGCGGGCACCGCAACGCGTCCATCGCCTGGTCGACTTTCGAATCGAGATCCCACAGACCCTTGGCTTCGATCTCGTCCTGCAGCCTTGTCATCTCGTCGGCGGTCTCGTCCGAGTAGTTCATGGCGAGCTCGTTGTAGCGATCGAGCACCGCCTTTGAGGCCGCGACGCCGTCCATCACGTTCTCGCGAACGCTCTTGCCGGCATCGAGGTGGGGCTCCTGCGGCAGGAAACCGACGCGGGCACCCTGCGCGGCCCAGGCCTCGCCGGTGAACTCCTGGTCGAGGCCGGCCATGATGCGCAGCAGGGTCGACTTGCCGGCGCCGTTGAGGCCGAGCACCCCGATCTTGGCGTCGGGGTAGAACGAGAGATTGATGCTCTCGAGCACCTTGCGGTTGCCCGGATAGGTCTTCGACAGACCCTGCATGTGATAGACGAACTGGCGGCCGTTCATGAATTCCTCAAATCCGCGGTTGCAATCCGTTTGGAACCCCGCTGCCCCGCGCCGCGGCGCTGGACCGGGTTCCCCTGCCTGATGTCGGGATTTTCGGCGGTGATGTAACGGTCCCACCCCCGAAGGGCAAGCCGCGCGGCGCCATTTGCTACAATTGTCGGATTCCGAGCAAGAAAGGGGAAGGCATAGGTGCGGTGAAACCCGGAGGGGGCGGCTACGTACCTCAATTTGAAGCAGTTTTTAACCAGTTTGGCTTGATATACCCGGTGAACCTTGGCGCGTTGCGGCGCGACCCAAGGGCGGAGAGCCGGGTTGCCGGCCGAGCGTCGAGCAGCGGAGCACGTCATGGGCAAGAACAACAAGCAGGGACCGAGGCTCTCGGCCACCGTCGCCACCCTGTGGCGCACGTTCTGCCGCGACGCCTTCGATTCCTATCGTCCCGAACTCCACTACATGCGCGGCCCGGGGCCGAAATGGCACGCCAA
>DATFRA010000022.1:0-4110 GCA_035263705.1 Allostellaceae bacterium | reverse complement strand
TGGCCGAAGAAGCCGCCAGTAGCGCGCCGACCTTCAGCGGCGACTCCGCCGTGCTACTCAAGTTCCACGGCATCTATCAGGGCTATGACCGCGACAGCGCCACCGAGCTCAAGCAGAAGGGCCTTGGGAAGCGGGCCCAGCTGATGGTGCGCGTGCGCATCCCTGGCGGACGGCTCACGGCGGCGCAGTATCTGGCGCTCGACGAATTGGCCGACCAGTACGGCAACGGCACACTCCGGCTCACCACGCGCCAGAGCATCCAATTCCACGGGGTGCTCAAGCGCGACAGCAGAGCGACGATATCCGCCATCGACGGCGCGCTCCTGACCACGCTCGCGGCCTGCGGCGACGTCGTGCGCACGGTCACCACGGTGCCCGCGCCGATCCGCGATGCGGTGCACGCGCGGCTCGAGGCGGACGCGCGGCGGCTCTCCGCCCACCTGCTGCCGCAGAGCCGTGCCTATCACGAGGTCTGGCTCGACGGCGAGCCGGTCGCGGGCGAGGCCGAGGAAACGCTCTACGGGCGCACCTACCTGCCGCGCAAATTCAAGATCGGACTCGCCGTCCCCGAGGACAATTCGATCGACGTGCTGACCAACGACCTCGGCATCATCGCGCTCTTCGAGGGCGAGACGCTCGTTGGCTACAACCTCGCGCTCGGCGGCGGGCTGGGCATGACGCACAACAATCCGCGCACTTTCCCGCGGCTCGCGACGTTCGTCGCCTTCATCGCGCCCGATGACTTACTGCCAGCGGTCGAAGCCGTCGTGCGCCTGCACCGCGACCACGGCGACCGCAGCGATCGTCGGCGCGCCCGGCTCAAATACGTGCTCGCCGACCACGGCGAGGCTTGGGCAAAGGCGCGGCTCGAGGAATACATGGGGAAGCCGCTGGAGGACCCGCGTCCGGTGCGGCGCTTTGCGGTGCGCGAGCACTTGGGTTGGCACGAGCAGGGCGATGGCCGGCTCTACCTCGGTGTCCCCATCGCCAGCGGCCGGATCGCGGGCGAGGCGCGGCGGGCGCTCCGCGAGGCCGTCGCCCGCTTCGGCCTCGACCCCATCATCAGCCCGAGCCAGGACTTGATCCTGAGCAACGCGACACCGACGGATCGCGCCGAGGTCGAGGCGGTGTTGCGCGCGGGCGGTATCGCGCTGGTCGCGGACGTGTCGCCCGTGCGGCGCTGGTCGCTCGCCTGCCCCGCCTTGCCCTCCTGTGGCCTCGCGCTCACGGAGGCGGAGCGCGTGCACGATCCGCTGATCGGCGGCATCGAGGCGGCGCTCGCGCGTCACGGGCTCGAGCGCGAGCGGCTAGCGGTGCGCATCACCGGCTGCCCCAACGGCTGTGCGCGACCCTATGCCGGCGACATCGGCATCGTCGGCCGCATGCCCGGCTTCTACGCGCTCTACGTCGGCGGCGATTTCGAGGGCACGCGACTCAATTTCCGCCTGCTGGACCGGGTCGCGGAAGCGGACGTCGCGAGCACCCTCGAGCCGCTCTTCGCGCTCTTCGCCGCAGAGCGCCGGCCGGCCGAGGGCTTCGGCGATTTCTGCCATCGCGTCGGCATGGCGCGGCTCATTGCGGCGCTCGGCGCGCCGCTGCAGGAGGTGTCGTGATGTTCCCCATCGCGCTCGATCTCTCGACCCTTCCGGTGCTTCTCGTGGGCAACGGGCCGCAGGCCGCGCGGCGGCTGGCGCTCCTCGACGACGACCGCGCCCGAGCCGTCACCGTATGCGCGCCCACGCCCTCGGAGGCCCTGGTTGAAGCGGCCGGTTCCCGCCTGGTGCGGCGCTGGCCGACGCCCGCCGAGATCGCCTCGGCGAAGCTGCTGCTGATCGCCGACGGCGTCGAGGCGGGCGTGCTCGCCGATCTGGTCTCGGTCGCGCGGGCCGCCGCCACGCTCGTCAACGTCGAGGACCGGCCGGAATTTTCAAACTTCCACTCGCCTGCCATCGTGCGGCGCGGCGACCTCCTGGTGACCGTCTCTACCGGCGGCCGAAGCCCCGCCCTTGCCCGCCGTCTCGGCCGTTTCCTTGGCATGATTTTTGGGCCAGAATGGCAAGAGCGGTTGCAGGACCTCGCGGCATTGCGCGAGCAGTGGCGCGGAGCGGGCGCCGACCCGTCGACGGTCAGCGCATGGACCGAAACATGGGTCGATCGCCACGGTCAGTTGCCGTCCGAGTCCGAGGCCGCGGCAAACGTCCTACGGCAATTGGCAGAGCGGCCGCACGCCACCGCGTCTTGAAACAGCGAGTCGAGAGAACCGAAAAGGAGGAGGAGATATGACGCTCAGGCTTGGTGAAATCGCACCGGACTTCACGCAGGACTCCACCGAAGGGCCCATCCACTTCCATCAGTGGCTGGCCAACGGCTGGGGCGTCCTGTTCTCGCATCCCAAGGACTTCACGCCGGTCTGCACCACGGAGCTCGGCACCGTTGCCAAGCTCAAAGGTGAGTTCGACAAGCGCGGCGTGAAAGTGATCGGACTCTCCGTCGATCCCGTCGGCGACCACACCCGCTGGGCGAACGACATCAAGGAGACCCAAGGTGCCGCGCCGAACTACCCGATCCTGGCCGACGGCGACTACAAGGTCTCGAAGCTCTACGACATGCTGCCGGCGGCGGTCTCGGGCGATCCCAGCAAGCGGACGCCCGCGGACAATCTCACGGTACGTAACGTCTTCATCATCGGGCCCGACAAGAAGATCCGGCTGATCCTGGTCTATCCGATGGCGACCGGGCGCAATTTCCAGGAGATCTTGCGGGTGATCGACTCGATGCAGCTCAGCGACAAGCACAAGATCGCCACCCCTGCCGACTGGAAGCAGGGCCAGGACGTCATCATCACGACGGCGGTGAGCGACGAGGAGGCCAAGACGCGCTTCCCCAAGGGCTTCAAGGCGCTCAAGCCCTACCTGCGCATCACGCCGCAGCCCTAGTCCCTGAAATGGCCGTCTAAGGAGAAGGCGGCGCCGAGACCGGCGCCGCCTTCGTCATTGGCGCCGGGGAAGCCCGGCGCTCATGCCGCTCAAACGGCGTCCTTGAGATCCTTCGCCGCGCGGAACGCGACCTTCTTGCTCGCCTTGATCTTGATCGGCTCGCCGGTCGCGGGGTTGCGGCCCATGCGCGCGGCGCGATGGCGCACCGCGAAGATGCCGAGTCCGCCGATCCGGATGCGCGAGCCCTTCTTGAGATGCTTTACGACCTGCCCCACAAAATCGCCGAGCATCGCCTCGGCCTGCTTCTTCGCGATCTCGTGCTGCTCGGCGAGCGAAGCCGCGAGATGCTTGAGGGTCACCGTCGCCGGGGTGCCCGCCTTTTGCGTCGCCATTCCTGTTTCCCTCTTGTTGGAACGCCGACTAGGTGTCGAGTCGGCCACGCGAATAGAGAATCACAACCGCCCGCCCAACGCAAGAAGTCCCCGTATTACGTGGGAATCCCATGCCCCTGGGCCGCCGGACCGAGCGCATGCCGAAACGCGCTCAGAGCCGACTCGGGGCTCCCCCGGCGCCCTTAATCGGCGTGTAATCCCTGCCGAATATGATCGCGCGCGCCTAGAACAGACCTGCCAGGACTCGCCATGTGCCGTTTCCCACGACTTACCGAGCGCGTCGACGAGGCGCGCAGTCCCGCCAACAACCTGGCGCTCGTCATGGCATTTTCCGGTGTGGGCCTCATCAGCACGTACATGCCGACGATGGTGGCCGGCCTCGCCTATGTCTTGCGACTCTTGCATTGAGCCGCGTCAGCGGAGTTGATATTCGGCCTGGTCCTCGTAGATGGCGCCGCTCTTCGTCAGGTAGCTCGCGACCAGGCTGAACGCCGTCACGTCGAACGGCTCGGCGCGGAAGAGCGCGTTGGCGCTGAGGAAGGCCGGTACCTTCGGTCCGAGCGGCGGCCTGAGGCGAGCCAGCGAGACATGCGGCGTGAAGCGTCGCGTGTCCGGCGCGATGCCGATGCGCTGCAGCGCGCTTTCGACCTTGCCCTGAAGCTGCAGCAGCCGCTCGGACTTCTCCACGCCGACCCAGAGCATGCGCGTGCCGAACTGGCCGACGCCCGAGAGCGCCAGGGAAAACCGCGGGCTCGAGAGCCGCAGGAGCGCCGCGTCGATGT
>DATFRA010000021.1:0-48645 GCA_035263705.1 Allostellaceae bacterium | reverse complement strand
CGGCGAGATCAGCCTGCGCGGGCTTGTTCTGCCCGTGGGAGGCATCAAGGAGAAGGTCGTCGCGGCGGCGCGCGCCGGCATCCGGACCGTCATGCTGCCGGCTCGCAACCGCAAGGACTGGGACGACATCCCCGAGGAGGCACGGCAGGCCATGGAGTTCGTCTGGCTCGAGACCGTCGACCAGGCGCTTGCCACGGCGCTGCAGCCGGCTTCCGCCACAGCTGACGCGGCCTGACGCGCGCATGCGCCGGTTCACGCCCCTATCGCTGATCGCGTTCCTGGTCCTGCTGATCCTGCTGCCGCTGCTGTTCGCGCAGCTGATGGCGGCGAGCCTGGTCAAGCTGAGCCTCGATCCCGGCACCGCGCTCCTGCTGATGATCGGCATCATCGTCGGCAGCGCGGTGAACATCCCGGTCAAGCGGATCGACCGCCAGCAGACGGTGCCGGCGCACCCGCTCGCGATCTTCGGCCTCGGCGGCATGCTGCCGGAGATGACGCGGATGCGTCAGCAGACCATCATCGCCGTCAACGTCGGTGGCTGCCTGATACCGGCCGGCATCGCGGCCTACGAGTTCCTCCACCTCGCGCAGCTCAGTTCCCGCTTCATGGTCGCGGGGATTGCCGCGGCTATCGTCAACGTCGTGGTCTGCTATCTCGTGGCGAGGCCGGTTCCCGGTGTCGGCATCCTCATCCCCGGCTTCGTGCCGGCATTGGTCGCCGCCACCCTCGGCCTGCTGCTGGGCGGCGAGCAGGCGGCACCGGTCGCGTTCGTGGCGGGCACCCTGGGCCCGCTGATCGGAGCCGACCTCCTGCACCTCCGCGAGATAGAGGAAAGCGCCGTCGGCGTCGCCAGTATTGGTGGCGCCGGCACCTTCGACGGCATCGTGCTCTCTGGGATTATCGCGGCCTATCTCGCCTAGAGCGTTTTCCGCCGAAGTGGGCACCGATTCGGCGCAGAAAATGCGACCAATCGAAGAACTAGAGCAGGTTTCGATTCGACTTAATCGGAACCTGCTCTAGCGTCGGCCGCTGCCGCCATCGCCGATGAGCGCGAAGGGCGCCCAGAAAATGGGATGCGCGTAGGAGAACACCGGCTTCCCGTCCGCGACGTAGCCGGGACCGTCGATGAGCGCGAGTTCCGACTGCCGTAATGCCTCGGCGCGCGTCAGGCTGGCGTCTCCCGCCTCGCGGCGGAACAGGTCCGTCGTGAGGGTCCGCGCCGAGTTGGTCTCGACCGGCCAGTTGGAGACCAGGAGCGCGCGCGTGCCCGCATAGAAGAAGGCGAGGCCCAGCCCCGAGACCGCCTCCGCGCCGGTGCCGTTGCCGGCCGCCGTGTTGCAGGCGGAGAGCACGACCCAGTCGGCATCGAGCTTGAGGCCGAAGACGGCACTCATGGTGAGAAGCCCGTTATCCTGCGTATGCGCCACCTGCGGCGCCGTCAGCGCGAGCGCCGGCTCCTCGAGCCCGTCGAGGTCGTGCGGCACCAGCCCATGGGTCGCGAACATCACCACCCGGCGGTCGTCCAGTCTCATGGTCTTGACCACCTGGAGATTGGCGCGGTCGCCCAGGAACACGTCGGCCGCGGGATCCGCCTTGAGCGACAGCGCCACCTCCCGGACCTCCGCCGCGGTCTCCGGCAGCCGCGGCAGCATCGCTAGCTGCGCGCTGTTCACGGTCTCGGTCTTGGGGATGCTGCGGAACCTCACCCGCACGCCACGTAGCGCCACCGATCCGTCCGCGACGGCAACGCTCTCGCCCTGGGCCCGCGCCTCGGCGGCTTCCCGGTCGCTGAACCAAGGGTCACCGAAGCCCACGAACGGCTTTCGTGTGCTCGGCGGTTGTGGGGTGCTGCGGAGCACCGCCAGCGACGCCACCGATGGCAACTGGGTGACCGCGACCTGACGAGCGAGCCAGGGCACGCTCTTATAGCCGGTGAACGGCAGCGACCCCGATGCGTTGGATGCAACGGTGCTGGGCGCCGTGACCAGGAGAGGCAACGGCAGCTCGCCGAGCCGCCCGTGCGGCACCACTAACAGGCTCTTGGCGTCCTTCCAACCCCGGCTCACGGGCTCGAGCAGGCTCGCATAGAGCTTGTGCGCCGTCGCGACGTCGAAGGCGGGAATCTCGCTCACGGTCGAGGCGTTGGGCTCCAGAGCCTTGCGCAGCCGGCTAACCATCTCCCCGATATCCACGCGCGACACCGGCGCCGCGGAGAAGGCGATCGGCCCCTGCTTCGGCACTGCCCACACATAGCTGCGGTCGTCGCCGAGATAGATGGCGACCAGCGCCTCGCCGGGCCGCAGCTCCGATTGCACCTCCGCCACCGTCGCGGGCCGCGGATCGACCAGCCTGACGTAGTCGGGGAACCGGCGCTCGATCTCCTCGCGCAAGCCTGCCCGGCCGCCGCGCAGTTGATCGATGCGCTGGCGAAGCGCGTCGAGCGCCTTTGGGTCTTGCTGATCGGCCGCCAAGCCCAACGCGTTCGCAAGCACGCCGTTGAGCGCGGCCACCTCCTGCCTCGCGTCTTGCTCGCGCCGCACCAGATCGGCGAGGCCGGCATCCCTGACCGTGGCGCGTGCAGCGGAGGCGGCGATCGCGCGCTGCACGGACCGCCCGCGCGCGGCATCCGCGATCCGGAACGCTTCCGCGGCTTCTTCAAGGCTGGCCGCACGCTGCTGGCCGATCAGGGCGCCGATGTAGCCCTCGAGAACGAAATTCAGCCGGATGTCGCGCGCCGCCGCGGATTGCTCGTCGTCGGCCGATTGCCGGGAGGCCGCAAGCAGGATCGGCATCGCGAGCTGGTATTCCCTCAGCGCGCCCGAGCGGTCTCCGGCTGCCGCAAGCGCGGTCGCATAGAAGCCGCGGGCCTCGGCGGTGTCGTAATGCTTGTCGCCCAGCGTTCTCTCACGCCGTTGCAGCGCGGCGCGCGCGATCTCCACCGCTTGCGGAGCCTGCCCCACCTTCACGGCTGCGATCACCACGACCAGGTTCTGGTCCATGATGGGCTCCCGGAACGCCGGCTCTTGGGCGAGCCCCGCCTGAATCTGCGCCAGCTGCTCCAACGCCTCCTTCCAACGCCGCTCGAAGGCGAGCGTGCTCATGAGATTGGCGCGCGCGCCGTTCAACACTATGGAGCCGGGCTCATGCCCAAGACCGAGATACGTGTCGAGCACGATCCGCTGGAGCTTCTCTGCCTCCGTGAACCGACCCGCCGCCGTCAGGATAACCGCGAAGCCGCGGACGACATCCGCGGTTGCCGCGTGGTACCGCCCATAGACCTTGAGGCTCACCGAAAGAGCTTGCCGGATCTCAAGCTCCGCTTCCGCGAGGCGGCCCTGGTGCATCGAATTGATCGCGAGATCCCGCAACGCCTGGACCTTGTGCCCCTCTGCCTCCCCCGGTGGCGGGGGTAGGGGCCAGGTTTTCGACTCCGCGATCAGCGTGTCCGCGTCTTTCACCACTCGGTGCAGATAGGGTTCCGCATCACTATAGCGGCCGGTGTAGTCCAGCACCTGGCCTCGCGCCTGGTCCAGAAACCAGAGCGGGCTGAAGGTTCGGAATCCGCGGCTCGTCCGAGCTTCCCGGACGAGCGCGTCGCCCGCGGCCTCTGCCTTGGCGAGCCACGCCTTCGCAGCCTCGAGATCACCGAGCCGGGCATTCCAGGTCGCCAGGATGGCCGGGAGCCCGACGCGCGCACCCCAATATGATTGGGCGAGGTCAGTGGCCTCCTGGCGCACCGCGAGAGCGGTGCGAAGATGGCCAGCCCCCGCTTCCGCGTTCGCCAGGAACTCCCGAAAGCGGGACAACTCGATCGGCTGAACATTTGGCGGCGCGACCGCGAGCGCCTTGCGAGCGTCCGACACTCTCTGCTGCAGCCGGCCGATCTCGTTCGCGGCAGAGGCCCGCTCGGCATAAAACCGCGCGAGCTCCAGGCCACCAACGCCGGGCGGCGGCTGGGAGTCGGCAATGCGCTTGCGCTCGGCGACCTTCGCAGGGTCCGGCTTCTGGCTATCGAGGACGGCCGTGATATCCGCGATGGTGCGGGGCGGCTCCGCGACGCCCTGCGCCCCGGCGCTGGATGCGCTGAGCGCTCCTGCCGCGATAGCAATCGCGCTTAGAGCCCGCAGCGCACGCGGGAACCGCGTGCCTCGCCTGCCATCACCGGCTGCCATCGATCACCCCCGACCTCCGCTGTCGGTTGCAATCATCGATGCGCAGTATACCGCAACGACGTGCAAGGCCGGAGTGACCGCGGTCACCCTCCGCAAGGCCAATTACGGTCTCTGCGCCACAATGTGAAAGATGTGCCAGTGCTTGGGCTTGCCGCGCGGCGTGATCGCATCCGTCTCTTCCTCCTCGAAGAGCTCGACCCTCAGGCCCTGGAGCAGCCGCTCGGCAGCGACGCGGTCCATGTGGGTCATGCCCGGTCGGGCTACCCAGCCGTCGCGGTCGCCGTAGAGCTGACCGGCGAAGCGGCCACCGGGCTTGAGCGAGGCGACGATGCGGCGCCAGAGCTCGGCGAACCGGTCGGGCGGGCAGAGCGGGAGCGAGAAGCTGGCGTTGACGAGATCCGCCGCGGGCCAGGTCGCGTCCTCGAACCGTTGACAGAGACAGGAGAGGTGAGCCCCCTCCGGCAAGTCTGCGTGGCTCTGCAATCGGGTAATCGCCGCCGGCTCCGCATCGATCGCGAACACCAACCAGCCCCGCCGCAGCAGCTCGATGGTGTCGCGGCCGTCGCCGCAGCCGAGGTCGACGGCGAAGCGCGGCGTGGCCGAGGGCGCGAACCGCGCGAGCGCCTCCAGCAGCGTGCGGCGCGGCGGCCGATCGGCCGTTGCCGCGTAGTAGTCCGCCCAGTCTTTTCCGCTCTCGTCGCTCGGCATGCGGAGAGAGTGGATCGGGCATCTCCGAGTTGACAAGGCTCGGGCGGGCGGTAGGGTCGACCTTGTCGAACGTCCCACACAACCCGAAAAAGAGCCTCATGCGATTCGAAGCACCCACAACCGTCAGCGCCGCGGTGAAGTTGCTCGCGGCCAAGGCGGGCGCGCGCGTTCTCGCGGGCGGTACCGACCTCCTGGTGCAGATGCGCACCGACCGCGTGGCGCCGGACCTGATCGTCGACGTGAAGCGGATTCCGGCCTTGCGCACCATCACGGCGAAGGCCGGCGCGTTCCGAATCGGCGCCGCGGTCGCCGGCGCCGAGCTGGGCGAGCACAAGGCGTTGCGCAAAGCCTGGCCCGGCGTGGTCGAGGCCGCGAACCTGATCGGCTCGCACCAGATCCAGTCGCGTGCGACGCTCGCGGGCAACCTCTGCAATGCCTCGCCCGCGGCCGACAGCGTGCCGGCGCTGGTGGCGGCGGGCGCCTCGGCGGTGATCGCGGGCCCGCGCGGCAAGCGGACGGTGCCGGTAGAGAGCGTCGGGACGGGGCCTGGCAAGACCTCGCTCAAGCGTGGCGAGATGGTCGAGGCGATCCTGCTGCCGAAACACCCGCCGCGCTCGGGTGACGCTTATTTGCGCTTCATCCCCCGATCGGAGATGGACATTGCCGTCGTCGGCGTCGGCGTCAGCCTGACGCTCGACACGAAAGGCGTCTGCACGGCGGCACGGGTCGCGCTTGGCGCGGTTGCCGAGCGTGTAATCCTCGTGCCCGATGCCGCCAAGGCGCTGATCGGCAGCACGGTCGACGCGAAAGCGCTCGAACGCCTCGCCGCCGCGACCTCCGCGGCCTGCCGGCCGATCGACGACAAGCGCGGCACCAAGGAATTCCGCACCAGGGTTGCGGGCGTGCTCGCGCGCCGCGCCGCCGAGATCGCGCTCAAGCGCGCGAGGGGGAATTGATGTCCAAGGTCCAAGTCTCCACCACAATCAACGGCGACGCCGTCTCGTACCTCTGCGAGGTCGACGAGACGCTGCTCGACGTGCTGCGCGACCGGCTCGGACTCACCGGCAGCAAGGAAGGCTGCGGCACCGGCGACTGCGGCGCCTGTACCGTCACGCTCGACGGCCGTATCGTGTGCTCGTGCCTGGTGCTGGGCGCCGAGGCCGAGGGCCGCGAGATCCGCACGGTCGAGGGCATCGCAAACGGCGACAAGCTGCATCCGCTGCAGGAGAAATTCCTAGAGTTCGCGGCCCTGCAATGCGGCATCTGCACGCCGGGCTTCCTGGTCTCGGCCAAGGCGCTGCTCGACCACAACCCGAACCCGACCGAGAGCGAGATCCGCTTCGGTCTCGCCGGCAACCTCTGCCGCTGCACCGGCTATGACAAGATCGTGCGCGCGGTGCAAGCCGCCGCCGCCGAGATGAGAAAGGGCTGATCCCATGCCGCTCGATGCCAACCTCGATCCGCGCACGCATCAGTTCAAGGTCGTCGGCACGCGGCCGCTGCGGCCCGACGGCGTCGATAAGGTTACGGGACGCGCGAAGTTCGGCGCGGACGCCACGGCGCCGGGCATGCTTGTGGGGAAGATCCTCCGGAGTCCGCACCCGCACGCGCGCATTCGCTCCATCAATACGGCCAAGGCGGCGAAGCTGCCGGGCGTCAAGGCGATCGTCAGCCGCGACGACTTTCCGGCGACCAACGACGCGAGCCTGAAGGACGTGCTCTACAACGTGATGGCGCGGGAGAAGGCGCTCTATGACGGCCACGCGGTGGCCGCGGTCGCCGCCACCAGCGCCTCGATCGCGCGGAAGGCGCTCAAGCTGATCGAGGTCGACTACGAGATCCTACCGCACGTCACCGACGTCGACGAGGCGATGAAGCCGGGTGCGCCGATCCTGCACAAGGACATGATCACCGAAGGCGTCGAGCCAGCGCCGAAGAGGGCCTCCAACATCGCGGGCCGGCATGAGTTCGGGCACGGCGATCCCGAGACCGGTTTCAAGCAGGCCGACCACGTGATCGAGCGCGTCTTCAAGACCGAGGCGACGCATCAAGGTTATATCGAGCCGCACGCCTGCCTCGCGAGCGTCGGCACCGACGGCAGCGGCGAGCTCTGGGTCTGCACCCAGGGTCATTTCATGGTGCGCGACACCTGCGCGGCGCTCCTCGGCATGGACGTGTCGAGGCTGCGTGTGACCGCCTCGGAGATCGGCGGCGGTTTCGGCGGTAAGACAACGGTGTTCATCGAGCCGGTGGCGCTGGCGCTCTCGCGCAAGGCGGGGAAGCCCGTGAAGGTGGTGATGAGCCGCGAGGAGGTCTTCCGCGCCTCGGGCCCGACCTCGAGCACCAGCATGACCGTGAAGATCGGCGTCACCAATGCCGGCCGCATTACGGGCGCCTACGCCGAGCTGCGCTTCCAGGGCGGCGCCTTCACGGGCTCGCCCGTGGTGCTGGGCGCCATGTCGGCCTTCGCCTGCTATGACCTCGAGCACGTTCAGGTGGTGGGCTACGACGTCGTCACCAATCGGCCCAAACAGGCGGCCTATCGGGCGCCGGGCGCGCCGATGGTGGCCTTCGCGGTCGAAAGCGTGCTCGACGAGCTCGCCAAGAAGATCCACATGGACCCGATCGAACTCCGCCTCAAGAACGCCGCCAAGGAGGGCACCAAATCCTCTTACGGGCCGACGTTCAAGCGCGTCGGCCTCATCGACTGCCTCGAGGCCGCGCGCAAGCATCCGCACTACAAGGCACCGCTTGGGCCCAACCAGGGCCGCGGCGTCGCCGCCGGCTTCTGGTTCAATTTCGGCGGCCAGACTTGCGTCTCGCTCAACGTGAACATCGACGGCACTGTGGCGTTGGTGGTGGGCACGCCCGACATCGGCGGCTCGCGCGCCTCGATGTGCCTGATGGCCGCCGAGGAGCTCGGCATTCCCTATGACCGCGTGCGCGCGATCGTCGCCGACACCAGCTCGCTCGGCTACAACGACATCTCCGAGGGCAGCCGGGTCACATTCTCGACCGGGCTCGCCACGATCAGCGCCGCCCGCGATGCTGTCGCCAAACTCTGCGCACGTGCCGCGAAGATCTGGGGCATTCCGGCGGACGCGGTCACCTGGGAGAACGGTTACGCGAAGCCCTCCGGGCCCAATGCCGGCAATTTCGAGCCGCTGTCCCTCGAGGATCTCGCGAAGAAAGCCGCGAAGACCGGCGGCCCGATCGCCGGCCACTACGAGGTGAATGCCGACGGCGCCGGCGTCAGCTTCGCCGTGCATATCGCGGATGCCGAGGTGGATCGCGAGACCGGCCGCACGCGGATCACGCGCTACACGGTGGTGCAGGACGCTGGCAAGGCGATCCATCCGAGTTACGTCGAGGGCCAGTTCCAGGGTGGCGCCGCCCAGGGCATCGGCTGGGCGATCAACGAGGAATACATCTACGGCAAGGACGGCCGGCTGCAGAATCCAGGCTTCCTCGACTACCGCGTCCCCGTGTGCTCGGACTTGCCGATGATCGATACGGTGATCGTCGAGGTGCCGAACCCCGGCCATCCCTACGGCGTGCGCGGCGTCGGCGAGACCTCGATCGTGCCGCCGCTCGCCGCCATCGCCAACGCGGTCTCCAACGCCGCTCGCGTGCGCATGACGCGGCTGCCAATGTCGCCGCCGCATGTGCTCAAGGCGATCGACACGGCCAAGGGCGCACGCCGCTGATGGTGCAGGTCACCCTCTCCGGTCCCCTCAAGGTGGCGGCCGGCGGGCGTGCCCAGGTCGAGGTCGAGGCCGCGACCATCCAGCAGCTGCTCACGCGGCTGGAGAAAGCGCACCCGAAGCTCAAGCCGCTGATCGAGCGCGGCGTCGCCGTCGCGATCGACGGCGAGATCTACCGCGACGACTGGCTGCGCGCGATCCCGCCCGGGAGCGAGGTCGTGCTCCTGCCGAGGATGGCGGGCGGGTAGGATCGTGCGTCCTTCGACTCACGTCCGTCCGGGACGTGGCTCAGGATGAGGACCGTTCCTTCTGCATTCTCGATGCGCCTCATCCTGAGCCGCCCGCGAAGCGGGCGAGTCGAAGGACGCACCGCTATCGACTCTCCTCCCGGGTTTTCCTCAGCAGCTTCGCCATGCCGGCGATCCAGCGGTCGTAGTTCTCCGTCTTCCGCCGCATGTAGGTCTCGACCTCGGGGTGCGGCAGGATCAGGAAACTCTCGCGCTCCAGGCCGTCGCTGGCGGCGTCGGCCACCTGCTCGGCCGTGAGCACGCCATCGAGGGATGCGGGCCCGCGCGGCAGGCCGCGGAGCATCGCGGTGTCGACGCCCTGCGGGCACAGGATGGAGACCCGGATGCCGTCGGCGCGGTGCGCGATCGCGAGGCTTTCGGCGAAACCCAGCGCCGCGTGCTTGGTGGTCGAATAGGTGGCGCTGCCGATCTGCGACAGCAATCCCGCAGCGGAGACCGTAATCAGGAAGTAGCCGCCGCCTCGCGCCTTCATGCGCGGCACCAGGGCCCGTGCCGCGTAGATGTGCGACATCACGTTGACCGCCCAGCTACGCGCCCAGTCGGCATTGGACGCGCCGGCGACGTTTTCGCCCCGGAGATCGAAGCCGGCGAGGATTCCAGCGTTCGAGCAGAAGAGACCGATCGGACCGAAACGCCGCTCGATCTCGTCGATCACGGCGGCGACGTCGGAATCGTTGCCGACGTCGCAGCGAAGTGCCGCGCCGCCGATCGCCTTGGCGACCGATTCCGCGCCCGCGCGATCGATGTCGGCGACCACGACGACCCTGGCGCCGTCGCGGTGAAAGCGCTCGGCGAGCGCGCGGCCGATGCCATTGGCACCCCCCGTGACGACGACGACTTGGCCCGCGGCCTTCATCGCGATGACCTTATCGCGCCTCCGTCCAGCTCTCGGAGAAGGCGAGGGCGCAGGTGCTGAACGGTCGGCCTTCGCGCTGGCGCGACCAGGGTTGGCCCGCCGCCGCGATGCCGTTTCGCGAGAGCCGCGCGCCCAACGCCGGCACGAGGACGGTGCAGACGCCGTAGGGCCTGTCGGGTGTCGCGTTGGGCTGGGTGTGGATAAGCAGCGGGTCGCCCATCCGATGCCAAGTGAGGGTGATGTCCTCGCCCCAAGCGATCACGCGCTCGCTCCAGGAGTCACGGAAATCGCCCGACTTGGTGAAGGCGGCGTCGATCACGGGGATCGCGGTGTCCTTGAGCTCGGCATTGAGCATGCCCTGCACCGTCGCC
The DNA here is from genome assembly GCA_035263705.1 of Allostellaceae bacterium. Taxonomy (GTDB): domain Bacteria; phylum Pseudomonadota; class Alphaproteobacteria; order ATCC43930; family CGMCC-115725; genus DASZHJ01. Next base: position 38,526 of record DATFRA010000021.1, on the reverse strand, counting down.
TGCAGCCAGCGCGCCATCGCGATGTTGTCGGAGTAGATGCGCCAGCGATTCTCGGTGAGCTCGCTCTTGAGGTAGAGCACGTGCCCCGGTCCCGCCGGGCAGAAGATGATGCGCCAGAAGCTCGCATCGGTCTTGTTGGGGTCGCCGTCCCGCTCGCTCAGCCGGATGAACGGGTTCTCGCCCGTGAGGATCACGCGGTTTGCATCGGCAACGCTCATAGCACAACCTCCCCAAAAAGCGTCTTTCCGGGCTGATGGTGCCCCTGCGGCACGCCTATGACAACATGCGAGGCGCGCAAGCCTGGGTGGAGATTGTCGATGACGTCCGGGGATTCCGAGGTCCTGTACCGCCTGGCGACCGGTCGTCGGTCGATCCGGCGCTACAAGTCGACGGCTGTGCCCGACGCGACCCTCGCCCGCATCCTGGAGGCCGCGCGCTGGGCGCCCTCGGCGCACAATCGGCAGCCCTGGCGCTTCGCGATTCTGGAACGATTCCACCTGAAAGACCGGCTCGCGCGCGCGATGGGCGAGCGGCTCCGGCGAGATCGCCTGGCCGACGGCGATCCCGTCGAGGCGATCGATCAGGATGTCGCACGGTCCTATGCGCGAATCACCGGCGCACCGGTGGTGATCGCAGTCGCTCTCGACATGTCCGACATGGACCGCTACCCCGACGATCGCCAGCGCGCGGAGCGCACCATGGCCGTGCAGAGCACCGCAATGGCGACCCAGAACCTGCTGCTGGCGGCGCACGCCGAGGGCCTGGGGGCCTGCTGGATGTGCGCGCCCCTGTTCTGTCCCGACGTCGTTGCTGAAGCGCTCGCCCTGCCCGAGCGGTGGGAGCCGCAGGCGATCGTGACACTCGGCGAGGCCGCCGGGCCCGGCAAGCCCGCCACGCGCCGGCCCATCGGAGAAATCTCGTGGCGGCCCACCGAGCCTTGACCCGCGGCAGCGTCAACGCTTGGCGCCGTCCTCGTTCAGCAGCGTGGTCTCAAGCCGGATGCAGTCGCCGCGATAGATGATGTCGGCGACATAGATCGCGATTCCGCGCCGGTCGACCACGACGCAGCGGGCCTCGGCTGTGGGCGCGTTGAGGGGAACGCCGAGCAATCCCGCGGTCTCGGGATCGGCGCTGCCGATCGCCAGGGTCTGCCGGGCGGTGGCGATCTTAACGCCCTTCATGCTCGCGACGATCGGGAGTGCAGCATGGCGCCGAAACGCGCCGGGGTCGCGCTCGTGGATGTCTTTCGCAAGCTGCACGTTCACCACCGAATACGCGCGCTCGCCACGATACTGCACGCTCCGCAGGAAGACGTAGTCCGCGGCTGCTCGGCCCTCCTCGGGTCCGAGCCGCGGCGGCGCCATCGGCGCACCCACCGGCATGAACTTCGGGACATTGTGCTTGAGCGTCTCGATCAGCGAGGACCAGCTGGTGTCGAGCTTGAGCCAACGGGTGTCCGCGACATCGGTGGCGACGAAGGTGCCCCGGCCCTGCTGGCGGCGCACCAGCCCGTCCTTCTCCAGGAGCTCGACCGCCTGGCGCACGGTGACCCGCGCGACGCCGAACTCTTCTTGGAGGGCCTCGATGGTCGAGATCTTTTGGCCGGCGGCCCATTGCCCGCCCTCGATGCGCCGCCGGAGCTCGGCCGCCACCTGGATATAGAGCGGCACCGCGCTCATCCGCAGCGTCTTGGCCAGCTCGCTCATGATGCGTTTCTCCCTCCGCGTTATGCGTCGTCGAACACCACGCCGCTGATGAGATTGGTCTCGAAGAGCCGAGACGCATCGACGTCGCCGGCCGACCCGACCGGGGCCAAGCTCGCGACAAGGGCCTGGAAATCGTTCTCGGCCTCCCGGCGCAGCCGCTCCGCTTCCGCGACATCGACGGTGGTGAAGCGGATGGCATCGCCCGGCTTCCGCCGGCCGGCCACCGGGATGTCCGCGGAGATCACCGTCGCGATCTTGGGATAGCCGCCGGTGGTCTGGTGGTCGGCGAGCAGCAGGATCGGCTGGCCGGAGCCCGGCACCTGAATCGCGCCGGTCGCGATGCCGTCTGAGACGATGTTGTAACCGCCGCGATGCGCGAGAGCGGGCCCGTCGAGGCGCATCCCCATGCGATCCGAGTGCTTGGACACCGTGAATTCCCGGCTGATAAGCGTCTCGAGCGCGATCTCGGCGAAATAGTCTTGCTGCGGACCGGGCACGAGCCGGATCGGCTGCGCGCGGGTCGACGGCGGTGGTTCAGCAAAGCCGAGCTCCGCGCGCTCCACGGCCCGCTCGTGTGCGAGTTGCACGAGATCGCCCGCCCGGAGCGCGCGGCCTTCGAATCCGCCAAAGCCGCCGCGCGCATAAGTCGACGCGCTGCCGAGGCAGCGCTCGACCGAGAGCCCGCCCTCGACCGCGAGATAACAGCAGGCGACGTCGCCCAGCCGGCTCACGCGAAATATTTGCCCCCGATGAAAGAGGACACTGCGCCAGCCGCCAAGGCGCCGCGAGCTCTCGTCCAAGATCTCGATCTCGGCGTCGCCGCCGGCGACGCCGACGCGCACGGAGTCTGCCATCACCTCCAGCGTCGGCCCTTGGAACAGGATCTCCAACGTCGGCGCGGACTCGTCATTCCCGACGATTCGATTGGCTAGGCGATGGCTCGTGGCGTCGAGCGCGCCGGAGACCGGGACGCCGAATTCCTGATAACCGAACCGGCCGAGATCCTGAACGGTCGTGTGCAGGCCGGGCGCCACGACCTTGAGCGCCGCCGTCATGCCGCGAGCTCGGTCGAGGCCGGGCGATATTCCCGCCGCTCGGCGGCCAATCGGATCCTCGCAAAGGCGTCGCGATCGATCGCCTCGAACTCGATGGCGTCGCCCGACGCGAACAACGCCGGTGGCGAGGCGCGCTCGTCGAAGATCCGGATCGGCGTCGTCCCGATCAAATGCCAGCCGCCGGGGCTCTCGAGCGGATAGATCGCGGTCATGGTCGTCGCGATCGCGACGGACCCCGGCGGCACGCGGATGCGCGGATCGGCGCGCCGCGGAAGGACCAGCGCTTCCGCGAGATCGCCCATATAGGGAAAGCCCGGGACGAAGCCGACCATGTAGACGTGGTACCGGCTGCCGGCGTGAAGGCTCACCACCGTCTCGGGCGTCAGCCTGGTCCGCTCGGCCACCTCCGCGAGATCGGGCGCGAAGTCGTTGTCGTAGCAGACCGGCACGCGCCACAGCCGCCGCTTCCGCTCGAGCGCCGCCTTGCTCGTGCGCAGCTTCTCGATGGCACTGATGAGCTCCGCCGACGTGGTCCGCAGAGGATCGTAGTGCACCATGAGCGAGCGAAAAGTCGGCACGAACTCGATGACCCCGGCCATGTCGACCGCGCGCATCCGGGCGGCGAGGCCGAGGACCTGGTCGCTCACCGCGCGATCGATCCGGTCGCCGAACTCGACGACGACGGCGCTATCGGCGCTAGGGAGGAACTTGACCGTCACCAGGTCTCACCCGGAGCCCGGTCCCGCCCGCGCTATCGACGCGGCCTGGGATTCCGAGCACGCTAAGCCATTGAACGAAAGCGCACAGTAGGACTATCTTATCATCGTCCGGAACTTGATACCATAGGTCCGGGCGCGGGCGAGGAGGCGTCGATGGCGAACCAGGTCAATCTGAATGCCGATATGGGCGAGTCCTTCGGGGTGTTCAAAATCGGCAACGACGATGCGCTGCTCGACATCATCAAGTCCGCGAGCATCGCCTGCGGGATGCACGCCGGCGACCCCAACACCATGCACAACCTGGTGACGCGCGCGAAGGAGAAGGGCGTCAGCATCGGCGCCCATCCCGGCTTCAACGACCTCTGGGGTTTCGGCCGCCGGCGCATCGACATGAACACGCGCGACCTCGAGTACCTCGTCGCCTACCAGATCGGCGCGCTCCAGGGCATGGCGACTTATGCGGGAACGAAGGTCACGCATCTGAAGCCGCATGGCTCCCTCAATAACATGGCGGCCGAGGACCTCGAGATCGCGCTGGCGATCGGGCGCGCGATCAAGACTGTCGATCGCAACATCATCTACGTGGCGCTGGCGGGCTCGGAGATGGAGGCCGCGGCGATCAAGCTCGAGCTGCCGCTCGCCCGCGAGGGCTTCTGCGACCGGCTCTACGACGACGACGGCAACCTCACTTCGCGGAAGGTCCCAGGCGCGGTGCTGCACGACCCCGAGGAGATCAAGAGCCGCGTCGTCCGTATGGTGCTCGACGAGGAGATCGTCTCGCGCAACGGCAAGCATCTCAAACGCAAGCTCGATAGCCTCTGCGTCCACGGCGACGAGCCGACCGCCGTGCTGGCGGCGCGCGACGTGCGGCAGGGGCTGGAGGCCGCGGGCGTGCGCGTCCTGCCGCTCACGGAGATGAAGCTCACCTGAGCCTATGACCGCCACACTCCCGGTCATCGGCATTCTCGGCGGCACCGGAGCGCTCGGGAAGGGCCTCGCCACGCGCTGGGCGGCTGCGGGCTATCCCCTGCTCATCGGCTCGCGCGACGCCGCCAAGGCGGAGGCCGCCGCCCGATCGATCGCTGCGGGATCGGCGGGATCGACTCTGCGCGGCATGGACAATCTCTCGGCGGCACGGGTCGCCGAGGTCGCGGTGATCACGGTGCCCTTTGCCAATCACCTGCCGATCCTCGAGGAGGTGCGCGGCGCGCTCACCGGCAAGATCTTGATCGATACCACGGTGCCCCTGGTGCCCCCCAAGGTCGCGACAGTTCAGCTCCCGAAGGAAGGCTCGGCGGCGGTCGCGGCGCAGCGGCTCCTGGGACCCTCGGTGCGTGTCGTCTCTGCGTTCCAGAACGTGGCCGCGCACAAGCTCCAGACCGGACAGCCGATCGACTGCGACGTGCTCGTTTGCGGCGACGACAAGGCGGCGCGAGAGACCGTCATCGGCATGGCGAAAGCGATCGGCCTCAGGGGCATCGATGCCGGTCCGCTCGCGAACTCCGTCGCTGCGGAGGTCCTGACCTCGATCCTCATCGGGATCAATCGGCGCTACAAGGTGGAGGGTGCCGGCATCCGGATCACCGGAGACTTCGGCGCCTCCGGTTCGTGATGGGGAATGCAGGGGTGGCCGCGGCACGCGTTGCCTTGATTGCGCTTCCGGGCATCCCGCTCATCCAGCCGGGTGACGACCTCGCGTCGATCCTGATCGAGGGCATCCGCGCCAGCGGCCACTCGCCCCGTGACCGGGACGTCCTGGTCGTCGCCCAGAAGATCGTCTCGAAAGCGGAGGGTCGCTATCGCCGTCTCGACGAGGTGACGCCCTCGCCGCGCGCGCGTGAGATCGCGCGCGAGAGCCACAAGGACGCGCGGCTCGTCGAGGTGATCCTCTCGGAATCCGTCGAAGTCCTGCGCTGCAAGCGCGACGTGCTGATCGCCGAGCATCGCCTGGGCTTCATCATGGCGAATGCCGGCGTGGATCAATCCAACATCGACCACGCCGATGGCGTCGAGCGCGTGCTGCTCCTCCCGGCGGATCCCGACGCTTCATGCCGGGCGCTCAAGCGGCGGCTCGACGCGCATTTCGGCGCGGCGTTCGGCGTGATCATCAACGACAGCTTCGGCCGGGCGTGGCGGAACGGCGTGGTGGGCGTGGCGCTCGGCGCGGCGGGCCTGCCATCGCTCGTCGACATGGTGGGCGAGCCCGATCTCTTCGGCCGCAGGCTGCGCGTCACCCAGATCGCGCTCGCCGACGAGATCGCCGCCGCCGCCTCGCTCGTCATGGGCCAGGCGGCCGAACGCCAGCCGGCGGTGCTCGTGCATGGTTTGGACTGGGGCGATCGCACGGAGTCCTCTGTCCGTGCCCTCATCCGGCCCAAGGAGCTCGACCTGTTCCGATGAGCAGGGGAAAAATCCTCGCGCTCTGCGGCGGCATCGGCGGCGCCAAGCTGGCCCTCGGCCTCTATCGCATCCTGCCGCCGCGCGATCTCATTCTCTGCGTCAATACCGGTGACGATTTCGAGCACCTAGGCCTCCACGTCTCGCCCGATCTCGATACCGTGATGTACACCCTCGCCGGCCTCGACAATCCCGAGACCGGCTGGGGCCGGCGCGGCGAGACCTGGACGTTCATGCAGGCGATCGAGGCCCTCGGCGGCGAGACCTGGTTCCGGCTCGGCGATGGCGACCTCGCGACTCACATCGAGCGGACGCGGCGGCTTCGCGACGGCGCGAGCCTGACTGCAGTCACGAGCGACTTTGCGCACCGGCTCGGCATCGGGGCCACGCTCCTGCCGATGTCGGACGACCGCGTCCGCACCATGGTCGAGACTTCGGAAGGCTTGATGCCCTTCCAGCGTTACTTCGTTGCGCGCCGCTGCGAGCCCGCCGTCCGCCGAATCTTTTTCGAGGGCGCGGAGCGCGCCGAGCCCAATCCGGCGGTCATGGCCGCGCTGAGATCGCCCGATCTCGCCCTCGTAGTGGTCTGCCCCTCGAATCCCTATCTGAGCGTGGACCCGATCCTGGCCCAGCCCGCCCTGCGGCAAGCGTTCGCGAAGCGCGCCGCCCCGGTGGTCGCGGTCTCGCCGCTCATCGGCGGCCAAGCCGTCAAAGGGCCGACGGCAAAGATCATGGCGGAGCTCGTCATTCCCCTGACGCAGGCCTCGATTGTCCGCCACTATGACGGCCTCCTGGACGGAATCATGATAGACAGGGCCGACCAGAAGGAGGCGGCAACTCTGCCCTTGGCGACGCGCACGACACGCACGCTCATGAGGACCCTCGATGATCGCGAGCGGCTGGCGCGCGAAGTGTTGAAGTTTGGTGCGAGTCTCGCGCCGGTGGAGGCGACGCGTGCCTCGTGACGGACTCTGGGCCGTGGTCCCCGCCAAGGATTTGGCACAGGCGAAGCAGCGGCTTGCCGGCGTCTTGACACCGGAGGAGCGGCAGGGTCTCGCGCAAGCGATGCTGGAGGACGTGCTGACGGCGCTCGCAGGAGTGCCGACGTTCGCGGGTACGATCGTCGTGACACGCGAGGCCGCGCTCGCCGCAGCCGCGCGCTCGTTCGGCGCGCGCGTGATCGCGGACCTCCGGCACGACGGCCCGAACGCCGCGATCATGCTCGCGATCAAAGAGCTGTCGCAGCTCGGAGCCGCCGGTATGCTCGCGATGCCCGCCGACGTGCCCCTCGCAACCACCTCGGAAATCGGCGAGATCGTCGAGGCGCTGCAGCCACGCCCCGCGGTCGCGCTGGCGCCCGCCCTTGCGGACATGGGAACGAATGCCATCGGGCTTGCCCCGGTCGACGTGGTCCCGATCCGGTTCGGCGCGCAAAGTTTCTTTCATCATCTCGAGGCGACGTTGGAGCGCGGCATCACGCCGCGCGTCCTGCGGCTAGCCGGCATCGGCCTCGACATCGACCGGCCCGAGGACCTCTCGGGGTTTCTCGCCGCGCGATCGGCAACGCGGAGCCACGCGTTCCTCGAGTCCCGTCGCGTCACGGCACGCCTGACGGCGGGTTCGATCGACATTTCCAGGAAAGCGCATGAACCCCGGTAGCGCCTCGCGACAGGAGGTGCGGCTTCTCGTCCACGACGCGGCGGCAGGCCGCCGTCTCGGCGGGGAAGAGGCGCTCGCCCTCTCCGACTGCGCCGATCTTTCCTTGCTGATGGAGGCGGCGGCCGCGCTGCGCGATGCCGGCCATGGGCGGCTCGTGTCCTATTCCCGAAAGGTATTCATCCCGCTGACGCGGCTCTGCCGCGACGTCTGCCATTACTGCACCTTCGCCCAAGCGCCGCGGCGTAGTGAGCGCGCCTATCTCTCGCGCGACGAGGTGCTGGCGATCGCGCGCGCCGGCGCCGCCGCCGGCTGCAAGGAAGCGTTGTTCACCCTCGGCGACAAGCCGGAGCTGCGCTACGACGTCGCGCGCGCGGACCTGGCGACACTCGGTCACGAGACGACGATCGGTTATCTCGTGGAGGCCGCACGCCTCGTCTTCGAGGAGACCGGGCTATTGCCGCACGCCAATCCCGGCGTCCTGAGCGCAGACGATATCGCCGCGCTCCGTGCCGTCTCGGTCTCTCAAGGACTGATGCTGGAGAGCAGCAGCGAGCGGCTCTGCCGCCGCGGCGGCCCGCATTTCGGCTCGCCCGACAAGCATCCGGCGGTCCGGCTCGAGACGATCCGGCTCGCCGGAGAATCCGCGGTTCCCTTCACGTCGGGCATCCTCATCGGCATCGGCGAGACGCGGCGCGAGCGCATCGAGGCGCTGCTGGCGCTCCGGGAGCTGCACGAGCGTCACGGCCACATCCAGGAAATCATCGTCCAGAATTTCCGCGCCAAGCCCGGAACGCGCATGGCGCAAGCGCCCGACGCGGAGCTCGAGGAGCACCTGTGGACCATCGCGGTGGCGCGTCTCGTGCTGGGCGCCGAGATGAACATCCAGGCGCCGCCCAACCTCAATCCGGGCGCATTCGAGCGGTTGATCGCCGCCGGGATCAACGATTGGGGCGGCGTCTCGCCCGTGACGCCGGACCACGTCAATCCCGAGGCGCCGTGGCCGCACCTCGACGCGCTCGAGCGTGCGACCAACGCCGCGGGCAAGGAGCTGGTCGAGCGGCTCGCGATCTATCCGAGCTATGCGCAGCAACCAGAACAGTGGCTCGACACCAAGCTTCGCACCGCCGTGGTGCGGCTCACCGATGCCGATGGGCTCGCGCGCACCGAAGCATGGTCGCCCGGGATCGTCACCGACGCGCCGCGGCGCGACTTGGCCGCGATCGGAGCGCCGGTAGTCGGACGGCTCGACGCGCGCCTGATGCGCTCGCTCGAGCGGGCGCAGGCAGGCGCCGATCTTGCCGAATCCGAGATCGTGCGGCTCTTCGCGGCGCGCGGCGCGGAATTCACGGCCGTCTGCGCCGCCGCGGACGAGCTGCGCGCCGCCGTCAACGGCGACATCGTCACATACGTAGTCAACCGCAACATAAACTACACCAACGTCTGCTATTTCCGCTGCCAGTTCTGCGCCTTCTCCAAGGGGAAGCTCAGCGAGAACCTGCGCGGGCGCCCCTACGATCTCGATCTCGCCGAAATCCAGCGCCGCACCCGCGAGGCCTGGGCGCGCGGTGCCACCGAAGTCTGCATGCAGGGCGGCATTCATCCGGATTACACGGGTGCTACCTACGTGGAGATCTGCCGCGCGGTCAAGGAAGCGGCGCCGGGGATCCACGTCCATGCCTTCACCGCGCTCGAGGTCTGGCAGGGCGCCGAGACCCTCGGCATAGACGTGCCGAATTTCCTCTCGATGCTGCGCGAAGCCGGTCTCGGTACGCTTCCGGGCACCGCGGCGGAAATTCTGGACGACGAGGTCCGGCGTGTAATCTGCCCCGACAAGATCAACACCACGCAGTGGTTCCACGTGATGGCGGCCGCGCACACCCAGGGCCTCAAGAGCACGGCCACGATCATGTTTGGGCACGTCGATCGGCCCGAGCACTGGGCGCGGCACCTGCGCCGCGTGCGCGAGCATCAGGCGCGAACGGGCGGCTTCACCGAGTTCATCCCGCTGCCCTTCGTCCACATGGAGGCGCCGATCTATCTCAAGGGGCGCGCCCGCCGCGGACCCACCTTCCGCGAGGCCGTGCTCATGCACGCCGTGGCGCGTCTCGCGCTCCATCGGCATATCACGAGCATACAGGCCTCCTGGGTGAAGCTGGGCCCAGAGGGCGTTGCCGCTTGCCTGCGCGCCGGCGTCAACGATCTCGGCGGTACGCTCATGAACGAGACCATCACGCGCTCCGCCGGCGCCGCGCACGGCCAGGAAATGTCGCCACAGCGGATGGAGGCACTGATCCGCGCGGCGGGACGGCAGCCGATCCAGCGGACGACGCTCTATGAGGCCGTGAGCGCTGAGCGGCGGCATACCTCGTTGAATGCAGCGCCTCTAGCCGAGGTCGTCAACACGCCCGCGCGAAAATATCAGCGCGAGGCAGACGCGGCGACGGCTTAGCGCTTCAGGCGCGGGATGATTTCCTTGGCGATCACCTCGACCTGATCGGGCCGGTACTGGTAGGGCACGAAGATGATCTTCTGCACGCCGACCGAGAGGTGCGCCTTGAGCTGCGCCACGCACTCGTCGACCGTGCCCATGATCGCGGAGTCCTTGGTGGAGTCGCTCCAGGACGCGTAGTCCCATTCCTTGGAGAGCCACTCCATCATCGGCGCCTCGACCGCCGCGCGCGACTTCCCTACCATGATCGGCAGCTGGTTGGCGTTGAGGAGGCTCGCGGGGTCCTTGCCTGCCTCGGCGGCGAAGTCACAGACTTTCTTCCAGGACTTCGTGAAGCTCTCGGGCGTGTAGAAATAGGTGAGCCAGCCGTCGGCCGCGACCGCCGCGCGCTTGAGCACGCGCTCGACATAGCCGCCGATCAGGATCGGCGGCCGCGGCCGCTGATAAGGCTTCGGGAACATCACGCCGGCCTTCATGGTGTAGGGCGGGCTTTCCAACGCGACGAGGTTCTCGGTCCAGAGCCGGTTCATGATCGTCAGGCTCTCGTCCATGATCCTGCCGCGCTTCTCGAACGGCACGCCCACGGAGTCGAACTCGCGCTTGTACCAGCCCGACGCCATGCCGAGCAGCAGGCGGCCTTGGGTCAGCAGATCCATGGACGAGAGCTGCTTCGCCAGCAGCACGGGGTTCCGGAGCGGCAGCACGAGGATACCGGTGCCGAGCTTGATCTTCTTGGTGCGCGCGCCGACGGCGGTCAACAGCGAGAGCGAATCGATGATCGGGAAATGCGGATCGACGCCCAGGAGGATGTGATCCCAGACCCAAAGGGAATCGAAGCCCAGCGCCTCCATGCGAACGCCGTACTCGACCAGCTCGCGCGCGTCCGGCAGTTGCGGGAAGGCGGTAAAATTCCGCATCGCGATCCCGAACGTATTCGAGAGTCCGGCCATGTCTGGGTTCCCTTAATCAGGCGATGTAGAGCTTGTCGGGATCGAGGTGGCGCAGCACCGAGAGCTCGCGCTCGCTCGGCGGCTCCGTCACGCCAAGATCCCGCGCCACCAGCAGCTCGAATCCGGTGTTGTCCTGGACCTGCTTGACGGTGACACCCGGGTGCAGCGCCAGCACGGTCATGCGCCGGCTCTCGTCATCGAAGCCCATGATGCCGAGATCGGTGATGACGCGGTACATGCCGCCGGCCACCAGCCCACTGTCGCGCCGGCTGGTGCCGCCGTGGACGAAGCCGGGGCTGGTGATGAAGTCGACCTCGCGCACGAAGCGCCGCTTCTCGTGCTTCATGGCGACGATCATCTCCGTGAGGCTCGAGATGTCGTTGCCGCCGCCAGTTCCGGGCAGCCGCGTCGTCGGGTTGTCGGCATCGCCGATGAAGGAGCTGTTGAGATTGCCGAACTGGTCGATCTGCGCGCCGCCCATGAAGCCGATGTCGATGTAGCCGCGCTGCAGCAAGAGCAGCACGTCCGTGCTGCTCAGCACCATGTTGGCGCGACGCGTGCAGCGCTGCTCGTTGGTGGAGGGCGGCAGCTGTCCCGGCTCGACGAAGGCGCCGATGGTGCCGCCCTCGAACAGGATCGTCAGGCCGGGCCCGTGCAGGCGCTGCGCCAGCGTCGCCGCCAGTAGCGGAATGCCCACGCCGGCGAACACCACTTGGCCGTCCTTCAGGAGCCGGCTCGCCATCACCGCGAGCAGCTCGCTCGTGGTGTAGTTGCTGGGGCGCGGCTCGCTCATGGTCTCAGTCGTCATAGATGCTCCTTCCGCGCCGCGCAGAATCGAGCAGCTCCTCCATGCCGAGGAGATCGAGATATTCGGTCCAGCTCTTGGGGCCATAGACGTAGCGCTCGAGGTATTCGGCCATGCCCTTCTCGGGATCCCTCCGGATCAGCGCCGCGTACATGTCGTGATGCTTGAAGAAGGGCTCGTAGACGCCGTAGCACTCGTGCGGCGCACAGCCGAAGGGCACCTCCACGACGGCCTCGACAGCGAGGAATGGGATCTTGGTGTGGTCGGGCGCGCGCCGGATCTGGTCGTTCGAGATGACCCGCTCGGTGGTCAGGATCACCTTGTTGGCGGCCATGGCGAGGTCGATATCCATGAACTGCAGGCCGTCGATCTGCGCGTTCCCGTAGGGATCGCAGCGCTGCACGTGAATCAGCGCGACGTCGGGATTGAGCGCCGGCACCAGAATCAGCTTCTCGCCGGTGAAGGGGCAGGCGATCTCGCGCACTTCCGGGAGCCGCGTCACCACGTCGGAGCCCATCATCGAGCGCATCGGCAGGAACGGCACGCCCATGGCGCCGGCGCGGAAGCGCAGGCCCATGGCCATGTGGCTCCACTCGTCGAAGCGCGCGCGCTTCGATTCCGTGTAGAGCCGCATCACTTTCGAGACGCCCCAGACGATGCCCTGGCTGAACCAGCTGGTGATCACGCGATCGCAGGCGCCGGAGCCGAACAGCAGCTCGCCGTCGCTCGACATGATGCCGCGCGAGCAGGTGAGCCGCTTGCGGCCAGCCCGGATCAGCGCCCAGATCATTGCGATCGGCGTGCGCGAGAGCGTGCTGCCGCCGATGCCGAGGCTGTCGCCGTCCTTGACCAGCTTCGCCGCGTCCTCGAGCGACATGACCTTCTCGCGCAGGCTCCGGTCGCGCGCGATGGTCTTACGCCGAAGTTCCAGGTATCCCTCGCTCAATCTGGTTTCCTTCCTGCCTAGCCCGGCCGATTGACGCCGGCTTCGGCGTTGAATTGCTCGATCAGCGTGTCCCAGCGCGGGATCGCGGTTTGGAAGCCGCGCCAGACGCTCTGATCACGACGACGGTCGAAATCCGCGAGCGGCACGCCCTGCTGCTCGACCCAGGTGTAGTAGCCGAGATTGAAGATTCGCTCGCGCTCGAGACGCGAGAGCTCGATCACGTGATCGTCGGTGACCGCCTGCAGATGCGCGCCAAAGACCTCGCCGGCGGCGACCTCGCTGAATCCGTCGGGATAGCGCACGGTCGCGTACTTATCGCGCTCGCTGCCGTACATCGCGGCGCCGTCGGTGGCGACCGTGATGATCGCGTCATCGCTGCCAAGGTCGAGCCGCTTGGCCGTCTTGATCGCCGCCAGCACGTTCGCGATGCTCGAGAGGCCGAGACCGCCGAGGCGTTGCACCTGCGCGCCATCGAGGTGCCGGCGCTTTGCCAGATAGTCCTTTCCGGCCTCGCTGTTCAGCAGCAGGTTGAGCGCGTCGGTGCTGCGGTCGGATATGCCCACGACGACGTCGGTATTCATGACGTTGTGGATGAAGGGGATGTGCTTGTCGCCGATGCCCTGGATGTTGTGCTCGCCGTAGCCGTTATAGAGCATGGTCGGGCATTCCACGGCCTCGACCGCGACGATTTTCGCCCCTAGCTCGGCTTTCAGATAATCGCCCGCACCGAGCGTGCCGGCGGACCCGGACGCTGCTACGAAGGCCGCGAGACGCACGCCGCGATTGCGGTTTTGTACATCCTCGAAGACCGTGCGCAGCGCCGGGCCCGTGCATACGAAGTGCGCGAGATAGTTCCCGAACTCGGAGAATTGATTGAGGATCACGTTCGTGGGGTCGTGGGCCATCTCCTTGCACGCGTCGTAGATTTCCTTGACGTTGCTCTCGGTGCCGGGCGTGCGGACGATGTCGTCGGGCGAGCGCACCCAGCGCTTCAGCCAATCGAATCGCTCGCGGCTCATGCCCTCCGGCAGGATCGCGACACCGCGGCAGTCGAGGATGCGGGAGATCGCCACGCCGCCGCGGCAGTAGTTGCCCGTCGACGGCCAGACCGCTTTCTGGCGCTCCGGATCGAATTGGCCGGTAACGAGGCGCGGCACCAGACAGCCATAGGCCGCCAGTACCTTATGCGCGGCGATCATCGGAAAATACTGCGCGAGCGCCACCAGGATGCGCGCTTTGACGCCGGTCAGCGCCTCCGGCAGGTCGAGATAGAGAGGCACGGCCGCGGTGCCGCGGCGCGATCCATCATTGTACCAGTGTACCCGGAAGAGATTGGCGGCGTGGGCAGCGTCGGGATCGATCTGCGCCAGCGAGCTTGCGATCGCAGCCGGGATCTTCCGAGGATCCGACAGCTGCGCGAAGGTCGGCAGCACCACCCGTGCCTTCCGCAAATGACGGACGGCGCGGTCATGGACGCCGCGGTCGACGATCTCGGTGGTGAGTTCGGTCCATTCCGTCACTGGGATCGCCCCTTGCGCCACAAACTTGCCCTATCGTCTTATCGTCCTAATTTTAATACCACTATCAGGCCTTCGACAAGGCGGGCGCTGGAGGTCCGGCCCTCGTCGAGGATCTCGATCCTCGCCGCGCCGCGGCCATTCGGGCGCGAGACGCGCTGGCAGAGCACATCTGGCCCATGGTAACAGCGGTGTCACACCGGGGCCTTAGCCTCCAGCGAAACAGCCAAGGGCGCTCTCGAGCGCAGCGCATGGTGTTGCGCGAGCGTTGAGGATGGTTGTCGACAAGGGGGACCAGATGGCCGAAGCAGCCGTCGTACACCATCACCACCCGTTGCATCACTCGCGCTCGCCGGTTTGGACGCAACGCGCGACCTCGTTCGGCGTGTTCGGCATCCTCGCGCTCGGCGCGGTCTATGCGACGACGGCGCTCATCGCCGATCTCACCTCCATGCCGGCGACAACGGCCGTGCTGCCCTTCGTGCTACTCGGCGTAGCGCTCCTGATCGCGTTGGGGTTCGAATTCGTGAACGGCTTCCACGATACCGCGAACGCCGTCGCCACCGTGATCTACACGCACTCGTTGCCGGCGCAGGTCGCCGTCGTGTGGTCGGGTATCTGGAACCTGCTGGGCGTTATCACCTCGAGCGGGCTGGTCGCGTTCACGATCGTCTCGCTCTTGCCCGTCGAGCTGATCCTGCAGGTGGGCTCGTCGGCCGGCTTCGCGATGGTGTTCGCACTGTTGATCGCCGCGATCATCTGGAATGTCGGTACCTGGTATTTCGGCATCCCGAACTCGAGCTCGCACGCGCTGATCGGCTCGATCATCGGCGTCGGCCTGATGAACCAGCTCATGGGCGGACCCAACGGCACCAGCGGCGTCGATTGGAGCCAGGCGACCGGCGTGTTCCGCTCCCTCGCCTTCTCTCCAGTGGTCGGATCGTCCTCTCCGCCCTGCTGCTTCTCCTCGCGAAAATGGTTCTGCCGTTCCCCAAGCTCTACACGGCGCCCGAGGGCGCGGCGCCGCCGCCGCACTGGATCCGCGGCCTCCTGATCCTGACCTGCACCGGCGTCAGCTTCTTCCACGGCTCGAACGACGGCCAGAAGGGGATGGGCCTCATCATGCTCATCCTGATCGGCACGGTGCCAACGGCCTACGCGCTCAACCATGCCGTCGGCGCCGACCGGGTGCCCGTGTTCCATCAGGCGAGCCAGCGCGCCGAGGACGCGCTCGCCAAGCACGGCGGCAGCGGCGTGAGCGCGGACCCGCGGAAGGACGTGACCGATGCCCTGCGCGAGCGCACGGTGACCCCCGCGTCGCTCCCCGCGTTGCGGCTCCTCATCGCCGATATCGCCCGGCAGATCGACGAGTACGGCGCGCTCTCCCGCGTCCCCGCCGAGAAGACCCCGAACGTACGGAACGACATGTATCTCGCGAGCGAGATGCTGGCACGCATCGCCAAGGCGGGCGAGCCAAAGTTCGAGGCCGCCGAGCAAGCAGACCTCAAGGCCTACAAGGCCGAGATCGACGGCGCCACGAAGTTCATCCCGACCTGGGTCAAGGTCGCCGTGGCGATCGCGCTGGGCATGGGAACCATGATCGGCTGGAGGCGGATTGTCGTGACCGTCGGTGAGAAGATCGGCAAGACGCATCTCACCTACGGCCAAGGTGCATCGGCCGAGATCATCGCCATGGTGACCATCGGCGCCGCCGACATGTGGGGCTGGCCCGTGAGTACCACGCATGTGCTCTCCTCGGGGGTTGCCGGCACCATGGCGGCGAATCGCTCCGGCCTGCAATGGTCGACGATCCTCAACATGGTGATGGCGTGGGTGCTGACGCTTCCTGCCGCGATCACGTTGTCCGCCTCTCTGTTCTGGATCTTCCGCCACACGTTCTGAGAACGCCGGCAGATTTAGCCAGAGAACGGCCCTCGAGCACAGTCAACCGCCCGTGAGGACGAGCGGTGCCGCCAGGCTCACGTCCTGCCCCTTGAAGTAGAGGCGCACGGGGATCCGCGGCGCACGCCCGACGCCGGGTTTCTCGGCGCCGATCTGAATGTTGTGGGAGTCGTTGCCGCGGATGACGAAGCCGCCATCGGCGTCCGTGATCGCGTGGGTTTTCTCGACGTAGGTCGTGAAGTTCAGCACCCAGAGCGTGACGGTCGCGCTGTCGACCGGCCGCCCGTCCGAGTCCACCACCCGGCCTTCGACCACGCCATGGTCATGGAGCGATACGTAGAGGTTCCAGATCGCGATCACGAGCGCGATCGACACCAGCACGACCGTGAACCGGTTCGCGAGCAGGCGATGCCAGAGAGGCCGGCTCATCTCCGCGTCGATCATGCCTTGATGGCTCCGGAGGTGAGGCCCTGGATGAACTCCTTCTGCGCGAGCAGGAACAGCAGGATGCCCGGCGCGAGCACCATGATGCAGAAGGCGTAGAGCGCGCCGGTGGTGTTTTCCTGATAGGAGAGGAACCGCGCGAGGCCGAGCGGTAGCGTCTGCATGTCGGCGCTGCGCGTAACGATCAGCGGCCACAGGAAATTGTTCCAGGACCAGATGAAGGAGAGGATGACGTTGGTGGCGACCGCGGCCTTGGCGAGCGGGATCATCATCCGCCAGATGATGCCCCATTCCGAGAGGCCGTCGATCCGCGCGGCGTCGATGAGGGATTGGGGCACGGCCTCGAAGCTCGCCTTGAACACGAAGATGCACACGATCGTGGAGCATTGCGGCAACGCCAAGCCGAGATAGGAGTCGAGGAGTCCCAGGCGCCCCGTGATCAGATAGGCCGGAATGATCGTCGCCTGGAACGGCACCATCATGCAGGAGAGAAACAGCATCAGCACGGCGCTCTTGCCCGCGAAGCCTCGCGTCAGCGCGTAGCCCGCCATGGCGTTGAGCACGACGTTGGCGGCGACGGCGATGGCGGAGACCGCGACACTATTGAGGAAATAGCGCGCGAACGGAATGTAGTACCAGACGTCGACGTAGTAGAAGAGATGCGGCGCCTCGGGCACGATGCTTGGCGGAAAGGAGAAGATGTTCTCGCCGGAGACGCTGGTTTTCAGCACCCAATAGAACGGGATCAGCATGAGGATGCCGGCGGCGAGCAGCGCCAGATGGATCGGCCAGCGGGGATAGCGATGCATCAGTCGAGCCGCATCGCGCCGGCGTCGCGGCCAGACAGCCGGTTCGCGGCCCACGTGATCGAAATGAGCAGCACGAAGAAGAACACCGTGACGGCGGCCGCATAATCAAACCGGGTCTGCGAGAAGCCAAGCTTGTAGATGTAGGTGATCAGCAGCTCCGTCGAACGGCCGGGGCCACCGCCGGTCATGACATAGACGAGATCGAAGCTGGTGAAGGAATTGAGCATGCCGATGACGAAGCAAAGGAACAGCGTCGGCCGGAGGAGCGGCAGAGTGATGCTCCAGAAGCGGCGCGGGCGATTCGCGCCGTCGATCGCGGCTGCCTCATGCAGCTCCCCGGGGATGCTCTGCAGCCCCGTCAGCAGAATGATCATGTAGAACCCGAGCATCTGCCAGATATTGGCGACGATAACCGAGGGCAGCGCCCAGTCGAAGGAGTTCAGGAACTGGATCGGACGATCGACCAGGCCCAGCGACCGCGCCACGTAATTGATTAGCCCGACCCGCTCGTCGAACATCCAGCGCCAGATGATCGCGACGGCGACGGTCATCATGGGGTAGGAGAGGAAGATGACGGTACGGTAGACGTCTCGGCCGCGGATCTCCGCATTGACCAGCAGCGCCAATGCCAGCGCGATCACGATGCCGATCGGCGCGCTCGCCATGAAGATGAGCGTGTTCCAGAGCGCCTGCCAGAACACGGCGTCGTCGAACAGCATCTCGTCGTAGTTCTCGAAGCCTATCCAGTGCGCGGGCTTGAGCGGCGACCAGTCCTCGAACGAGAGGACGCCGTTCCAGAGCAGCGGCAGGATGCGATAGAGCAGGAAGATCGCGAGCGACGGCGCCAGCAGGCACCAGACCTGCGCCGTCCGCCGCCAGCGATTCCGGCGACCCGCTGTCGCCACCGCGACGCCTGTGCGCCCAGTCTCAGCTGTGCCGGCGCAACACGCGTTCGACCGCGCGCTCCGCGTCGTTGAGCGCCGCGGCGGCACTCTTGCGGCCGAGCACGGCGTTCTGGATCTCCGGATAGAACGCGTCCTTGAGCTCGGCGTCGAAAGGCAGCGGCCAGTTGCCCGTAAACTTGTCCGTGTGCTCGAGCTGCGTCTGCAGCACCTGGCGGCCCAGCGGATCTTCCTTGCCGATGACCTCGAGACTCTGCTGGTCCGCGACGATGGTGCCGGTCACCAGCTTGCGCCGCCGCGCGAACTCGGTCGCCCACTTGTTGCTGGTGAGGAGCTTGATGAATTCCCAGGCGAGGTCCGGGTTCTTGCTGGTCTTGGAGATGCCGAAGCCGTGGTTGGTCGGCGTGGCCCAATAGCCCGGCAGCTGTGCGACGCCGAGCGTATCCGGGTTGATCCAGGCCCCCTGCCCCTTGACGAAGAAATAGGCGGAGGAGTGCGCGTGGAACATGCCGACGGTGTTGCCGGCGAAGGCGCCGTTAGGCTCGACCCAGCGCCCGGTCCAGGAAATCTTGTTGATGGCGCCGCTGTCGGTGCTCTCCGCGAGCTTGCTCAGGACCTCGGCCGCCTTCGGCGTATTGAAGGCGGGCTTCTTCATGTCGGTAGTCAGCAGATCGACGCCGTTCATCTTGAAAAGCGGCCAGTAGAGCCAATCGAAGTTGAGGGTCATGAACCCCGTCTTCTCGCCTTTCGCCATGCGCCTGGCGAAGGAGAGGAGATCGTCGAAGCTCGCGGGCGGCGCGTCGAGGCCCGCCTCCTTGAACATGGTCTTGTTGTAGAACAGCAGCGTCTTCGCGATGTAGAACGGCAGCATGAAGGTCTTGCCGTCGTAGCGCCAGCTCGCGAGGTAGTCGGCGTTGTAGAGCTTGGCGACGTCGGGCTCCTTCGCGAGATAGGGCGAGAGGTCCAGCAGCGCGCCGTCCGCCGCGTACTGGACCCAGAGCGCGCCCTGCAGATCGACCACGTCGGGCGCCGTGCCCGCGACCAGCTGCGTCTGGTAGAAGGCTGGAAGATCCGGTCCCTTCTTGTCGAGCCACTCGATCTCGACGCCCGGATGAGATCTTTGGAAATCGGCAAACTCCGCCCTGAAGAGCTGCTCCTGATCGGCGATGTTCCAGGTGAGGAAGCTGAGCTTCTTCCCGCTTTGCGCCCGCGCGAGGTATGGCATCGCGATCGCGGCAACACCCGCCAGACTTCCCTTGAGCAGGGCTCGGCGCTTCATGGCATTCCCTCCCTCGTTCGTCTTATGAGCACCGCAGGGTGCCTCGATGACAGGAATATGTCGAGGCTATGGGTCGTGAACGCGCGCAAAGGCCCGGATCGGCTCCTCCGAAGGCCCTTGTGACGCATGATGTGTGTCCGCGCCCGCCCCGCCCACGTTGGCACACGGCGCGCATGCTTTGCACGCCGCTCCAAGCCCGCGTATCCTGGATTGAGGATTTCGAGGAATGCCCATGCCGCCATCGTCGCCCGCAGCCGTCGTCGTCAAGGCGTACTGGCAACCCGGCTGCACCAGCTGCCTCAGGATGAAGGAGTTCCTGACCCGGCACGGGGTCCCGTTCGTCTCCGTCAACGTGCTGGAGGATCGGGAGGGGTTCGCCGAGCTCGCGGCGCTCGGTATCCGGTCGGTGCCCATCGTGCGACGCGGCAGCGACTGGGCCAATGGCCAGGTGCTGCGCGATGTCGCGCGGGTCGCCGGCATACCCTGGGGCGGCACGCCGGTTTTGCCCGCCGCCGAGCTCTCCGCCCGGCTGGTCGAGATCCAAGCCGCAGCGCAGCGGCTTTTCGTGCAGATCCCGGACGACAAGCTCGGCCGCTTGCTGCCGCATCGGCCCCGCAGCTATGCCCAGCTCGGCTATCACATCTTCAACATCTGCGATGCCTTCCTGGAGCATGAGGTGCAAGGCCTGCCCCTCAAGGAAGGCGCCTATGGCCGCGTACCGGCACCGGGACAGGACACCAAGGCGAAGGTGCTCGCCTATGGGCACGACGTGCTGGCGCGGTTCCGTGACTGGTGGGCCGGCCCGGGGCAGACGACGGATTTTTCGCGCAAGGCCAACGTCTACTACGGCGACGTGACACTGCACGAGTATCTGGAGCGGACCACCTGGCATTCGGGCCAGCACGTGCGGCAGCTCGTGATGGTGCTCACGATGCTCGGGATCGAGCCCGACAGGCCGCCCCCCAAGGAAACCTTCGCCGGACTACCGATGCCCGACAAGGTCTGGGACGACGAGCGACCGGTCGCCTAGACCCGCGATTCCATCGCGCCACCGATCCGCGACCCAGGCCATTTGGCTCTAAGTATTTTCCTCACCAGTTCTAGGTGATTCCTCGTCTGGCCGGATGCGTCGTTCACCAATTAAGGTAGCGTCGACCGCTGTCATAGGGGTCGAAATTGCCGGGGGTGGAGCGCGAGCGCGCTAGAAGTGCCACGTGCCGCCGAGCGCGTGAAAGCGACGAGCGGTGGTCCATTGAATCGCGGAATCGGGCTATGCCCCTGGCTCGATCCGCTGAGCCTACCTCGTCCCCGCGAGGTCAGGCACCCGCGCCCCGCCTCTCCCCCGAGGCGGGGCGCCCCTATATGCGGTGCCACGGAATGAACAAGCTCGATCTGAGCATGAGGTTCTTCAGGGAGGAAGAGACATGACCACACTTCAGGACACCGTCGCACCCGCATCATCGTCATCCTCAACGGCCTCGTTCGATGACAGCCACCCATCGAAAGGAAAGCGTTCTGTACGCGTGGCAGTGGTCGACGACGATGAGGACTTCCGTAACGCTCTTTCTCTCCACCTGAGCGATGAGGGGTTCGAGCCGGTCGCCTGTGGCGGCGGTCGGGCCGCGCTCGATCGTCTCAGCACCGAGACGGTGGACGTGATCCTGCTCGATTGGCGCATGCCGGACATGAATGGCATGGAGGTGCTTCGCGAGCTGCGTCAGCGCGGCACCATGACGCCCGCGATCTTCCTGACCGGGCTTGCGGACGACGTGTTCGAGGAGGCCGCGCTGGTCGGCGGCGCCGTCGATTTCATCGACAAATCGCGCAAGCTATCGATACTGGTCCGTCGTATCGAGCTCATCGCGGAAGGCCAGCGACCGCTGCCGGATGCGAGCCGGCAATCGCCACCCTCGCAGACCAAGCTGGGCCACCTCGAGTTGCGCTTCGACATCAATCGAGCGCTCTGGCGTGGCGTCCCGGTCGATCTCACGCTTACCGAGTTCCGCATGATCTCGCAGCTCGCGCTTAGAGCCGGCGACGATATCTCGTATCGGGATCTCTACGATCTCGTGCACGGCAAGGGCTTCATCGCGGGATTCGGAAACGACGGCTACCGAACCAACGTCCGCACCTTCATCAAGCGCATCCGCCGGAAATTCCGGGCGCTCGACCCCGACTTCAGCTGCATCGAGAACTATGCCCGGTTCGGTTACCGCTGGACGATCCGGTAGGAATGACCGGCCCCCTGCCGCTGCGTTACGCGGAGGGTACCGGAATAGGGTCTCGGGCGGATGGCGTGACGGCTCCCGCCGAGCCGAGGACGCGGCTTAGGGCGCGCTGCAGATCCTCGTCACGGTAGGGTTTCTGCAGAAACTCCCCGGGCAGGTCGGCGACGCTGTTGAACGAGGCGGCGTAGCCCGACGTAAAGATCACGCGGATCCCCGGTCTGAGCTCGAGCGCGCGGCGGGCGAGGTCGAGGCCGCCCATGGCGCCGGGTATCACAACATCGGTAAACAGCAGGTCGATGGGATCGCTGCCCGTCAGGATCTCGAGCGCCGCGACGGCGCTCTCGGCCTCGAGCACGCGGTGGCCGAGCTCCTTGAACCGGGCCACCGCCACGCCGCGCACGATTGCGTTGTCCTCGACCACCAGCACCGCATGGGACCGTGAGGACTCTATTCCTCCCGCGTCGACCGAGGACCGATCGTCGATCGCGCGATCGACGGTGGTGCGCGGCAGATAGAGCCGGATCCGGGTCCCGCCCCCGACGGCGCTATCGATCGCGACGTGTCCGCCCGCTTGCTTGACGAAGCCGTGGACCATGCTGAGGCCCAGGCCGCTGCCCTCCCCCGGTGGCTTGGTGGTGAAGAAGGGCTCGAACGCGCGGTCCATCACGTCCTGGGCCATGCCGACGCCGGTATCGCCCACCGTCATCAGCACGTAATCCCCCTGTGGAGGCTCGGCGTCGACCTTGTCCTGATGGAGGTTGGCGCCCTCGATGGTAAGGGTGCCGCCGTCCGGCATGGCATCGCGCGCGTTGATCGCGAGATTTACGAGCGCGGACTCGATCTGCGCCGGATCCGCGAAGATCGGCCAGATGTCCTGGCCCGGCCGAGCCTCGATCCGGACCTGCTCGCCCAGCACCGGGCCGAGCAGCCTCGACATGCGCGAGATCATCTCGGCGACATCGATCACCTTGGGCTGATGCGGCTGGTGGCGCGCGAAGGTCAGAAGTTGCCGGACGAGATCGGCGCAGTTCAGCGCGGCGCCCAAAGCATTCGCGACCCGCTCCCGGTCCTTGGCGTTTGCCTTGATTGAGCGCGCGAGGGCGTCGAGATTCCAGATAATCACGCTCAGCATATTGTTGAAATCGTGCGCGATGCCACCTGTGAGACGGCCGATCGCATCCAGCTTCTGGGATTGCAGAAGCTGCTGCTCCAGCTGGCGACGATCGGTGATATCGAGGCAGGTTCCTAGAATCTCCTTGGGCCCGCCGACGTCGTCCCTGACCAGCACGGCCTGGTCCAGGAACACTCTCTCGGCGTTGTCGGCGCAGCGCCAACGGTACTCGGTGGAAAGGGTGCCGGTCTCGGCGATGGCGGCTACTTGGGAGAGCACGCGCGGCAGATCCGCGGGATGTATGCGTGCGGTCCACAAATCCTCGTCGTCGACGAAGGCGCTGCGCTTGAAGCCGACCGAGCTCGCCATGCGCTCGCTCAGGAATCTCGCACCCGAGAAGCGTCCCTTCACGTCCGCGGTGTAGAGAGCGATCGGGAGCGATCGGATGATGACCGACTGCATGCCCTCGATCTGCCGAAGCGCCCTCTCGGTCTGTAGCTTGTCCGCACGGGTGCGCAGGTTCTCCCAGTAGAGCTTGCGCTCGTGCGCCGCTTGTTGCCGGACCGCTTCGGTCTTCTTGAAGAGGTCGACGAACACCGAGACTTTCGCGCGCAGCACCGTCGGGTTGATCGGCTTGAACACGTAGTCGACCGCGCCCAATGCATAGCCGCGGGCAACCTCGTGCTCGTCGCGGTCGTAGGCAGTGACGAAGATGATCGGCGTGTAGCGCGATCGCTCGCGCTGCCGGATGAGCGCCGCCAGCTCGTAGCCGTCCACGTCGGGCATCTGGACGTCGAGCAGGACCAAGGCGACATCGTGGTGCAGCAGGTACCTCAACGCATCCTTGGCGGAGGTGGCCTGAATGATACGCTCGCTCAGACCTTCCAGCATGCTGGCTACGACGGCCAGGTTCTTCGGCTTGTCGTCCACGACCAGCAGCGCCGCCTCGACCGGGGCGGCATCCGCCTCGCGGCTGCCATCGGCGGCCACGGTGGCTTCGCCGGCCGCCCAGCCGTCCTGCCCTAGCTCACCGATGCCCCTCAATTCCGCCTCTCTGGAACCTTCCCGGGTTAATGCCTGCGCAGCCACACCCGCATGACGGAGAGGATCTGGTCGATGTCGACGGGCTTCGCGGCATAGTCCGACGCGCCCGCCTGGATGCATTTTTCCCGATCGCCCTTCATCGCCTTTGCGGTGATCGCGATGACCGGCAGGCTCTTGAACCGGTCGCGTGCCCGGATGGTTCGCATGGTCTCGTAGCCGTCCATGTCCGGCATCATGACATCCATCAGGACGAGATCGATCTCGGGGGTCCGCTCAAGGATACTCATTCCGTCCCTGCCGTTCTCCGCGTGCAGAACCTCGATCTGGTGCTGCTCGAGGACGCTCGCCAGCGAGAAGATATTGCGGATGTCGTCATCGACGATCAGCACCTTGCGCCCCGCCAGCACGGGCTCGCGCTGCCGAAGGCTGGCCAGCAGCTTCTGCTTGTCCTCCGGCAGAGCCGAGACGGCTCTGTGCAGGAACAAGGCGCTTTCATCGAGCAGCCGCGCGACCGACTGTGGCCCCTTCATGATCACCGATGCCGCCGCCCTCTTGAGTTTGGCCTCTTCGGCCGAACTCACGTCTTTCGCCGTATAGACTATGACGGGCAGCCGCGGTTGGCGATCCCTGCGTATCTGGTCCAGCACAGCAAGGCCGTCCATGTCCGGCAGGCCGAGGTCCAGGATGATGCAGTCGAATTCCCGCTCCGCGGCCGCCTTGAGCGCGGCCTGGCCGGTGGCGGCGCAGGTCGTCTCGACGTCCCCGTTGCCGATGGTGCGCAGGATGTGGCCGCGTTGGACCTCGTCGTCCTCTACGACCAGCAATTGCTTGACCTTTCGTCTGATGAAACCTTCGGTTCTCTGAAGCGTATGCACCAGAGCGGGCCGGTCGGCGGGCTTCGGGAGGACCTGGAAAGCGCCGAGCTGGAGGCCGGTCTCGGCGGCATCTTCGACCGAGACGACATTGATCGGGATATGTCGGGTCTCGCGATTGCGCTTGAGGATGTCCAGGAGGCGCCAGCCGTCCATATCGGGCAATTTTATGTCGAGCGTGATGGCGTCCGGCTTGAACCGCCGCGCCAGGATCAGCGCATCGTTGCCGGTCGGCGACACGAGCCCCCGGAAGCCGCGCTCGCGGGCGACATCGAGCAGGATCGCCGCGAACTTCGGGTCGTCCTCCACGATCAGCAGCGACGGGTCGCCCGGCTCGAGCCGGTGGCGATCGTCGGGAATCTCGATCATCGACGGCGGCGGGCTTGGGCGGACGACCGCGGGCTCGCGCGCCAACATGACGCTCGGCCGCGACGCGCTCGCGGGCACCTCGTAGGTGATCGGCAGGAACAGCGTGAAGGTGCTGCCCTCGCCGGGCACACTCACCACGGTGATCTCGCCGCCCAGCAGCCGCGCGATCTCGCGGCTGATCGAGAGCCCGAGCCCCGTGCCGCCGTATTTCCGGCTGGTGGTGCCGTCCGCCTGCTGGAAGGCCTCGAAGATCACCTTCTGCTTGTCGACGGGAATGCCGATACCGGTGTCCCTGACCGCGAAGGCCACCACCGTCGAGGCCGCGTTGAGCGTGTTGTTCTTCGAGTTCCAGCCATGGGTCGCGCGGACGATCTTGAGCTCGACTTTGCCCTTCTCGGTGAACTTGAAGGAGTTCGACAGCAGGTTCTTGAGCACCTGCTGCAGCCGTTTCGTATCGGTCTGCATCAGCTTCTGCAAGGCGGGATCGAGCGTGACCGCGAACTCGAGCTTCCGGTCGTCGGCGATCTGAATGAAGTTCCGCGTCACGTATTGCTTGAGGTCGCTGAAGTTGAGCTCACCCACGTCGAGGTTGACCGTGCCGGACTCGATCTTGGAGAGATCGAGGATGTCGTTGATCAGCGCCAGGAGCTCGGTACCTGCCGTATGGATGGTCTCAGCGAACTGCACCTCCTTGTCGGTGAGGTTCCGGTCCGCGTTGTCCGAGAGCAGCTTCGAGAGCACCAGCAGGCTGTTGAGCGGCGTCCGGAGCTCGTGCGACATGTTGGCGAGGAACTCGGACTTGTATTTCGAGGTGAGTGCCAGCTGCTCGGCCTTCTCCTCGAGGGCTGCCTTTGCGCGCTCGATCTCCTGGTTCTTGACCTCCACCTGCTTCTTCTGGCTCGAGAGCAGTTGCGCCTTGTCCTCGAGCTCCTCGTTGGTCTTGCGCAGCTCCTCCTGCTGATTCTTGAGCAGCTCCTCCGATTGCTGCAGCGAGGCCGCCTGCTGCTCCAGGCGATCGTTAGTCTTCGTGAGCTCGCCTTGTTGGGCCTGGAGCTCCGCGGTCAGGCGCTGCGATTGCGCGAGCAGGTTCTCGGTCCGCATGTTGGCGGCGATCGTATTCAAGACGATGCCGATGCTCTCCATCAGCTGATCGAGGAAGGATTGGTGCGTGTCGCTGAAGCGCTCGAAGGAGGCGAGCTCGAGCACGCCTTTCACCTCGCCCTCGAACAGGATCGGCAGCACCATGATGTTGAGTGGCGGCGCCTCGCCGAGGCCGGAGCTGATCATGATGTAATCCTGCGGCACGTTGGTCAGCAGGATGTGACGCTTCTCGAAGGCGCATTGCCCGATCATGCCCTCGCGCAGGTGGAAGCGGTTCGCGAGGTGCTTGCGCTGCGTGTGCGCGTAGGAAGCGACGAGGTCGAGCACCTCCTCCTGCTCTTCGGTCTTGTTGAGGAGATAGAACAGGCCGTGGCTCGCATTCACCAGCGGCGCGATCTCCGACAGGATCAGATTGGTCACGGTGACCAAGTCGCGCTCGCCCTGCAGCATGCGGGTGAATTTGGCGAGGTTCGTCTTGAGCCAGTCCTGCTCGGTGTTCTTGCGCGTGGTGTCCGCGAGGTTGCGGATCATCTCATTGATGTTGTCCTTGAGCGATGCCACCTCGCCCGAGGCTTCGACGGTGATCGACCGCGTGAGGTCGCCCTTGGTCACGGCGGTCGCCACCTCCGCGATCGCGCGCACCTGGGTGGTGAGGTTGGCGGCGAGCTGGTTCACGTTGTCCGTGAGGTCGCGCCACAGCCCGGCGGCGCCGGGCACCAGGGCCTGGCCGCCGAGCCGGCCCTCGATGCCGACCTCGCGCGCGACGTCGGTGACCTGATCCGCGAAGGTTGCGAGCGTCTCGATCATGCCGTTGATGGTGTCGGCGAGCGCCGCAATCTCGCCGCTGGCCTCGACCGCGAGCTTGCGGGTCAGGTTACCGTTCGCGACCGCGGTCACGACCTGCGCGATGCCGCGGACCTGGCCTGTCAGGTTGCTCGCCATAAGGTTGACGTTGTCGGTAAGGTCCTTCCAGGTGCCGGCGACGCCCTTCACCTGTGCCTGGCCGCCGAGCTTGCCCTCGGTGCCGACCTCGCGCGCGACGCGCGTCACTTCCGAAGCGAACGAGTTGAGCTGGTCCACCATGGTGTTGATGGTGTCCTTGAGCTCGAGGATCTCGCCCTTCACGTCCACGGTGATCTTCTTCGAGAGGTCGCCGCTCGCCACCGCGGTCGTCACGTCGGCGATGTTGCGCACCTGGCCCGTCAGGTTCGCGGCCATCAGGTTGACGTTGTCGGTCAGGTCCTTCCAGGTGCCTGCGGCGCCCTTCACCTGCGCTTGGCCGCCGAGCTTGCCTTCGGTGCCGACCTCGCGCGCCACGCGCGTCACCTCCGAGGCGAAGGAGTTCAGCTGGTCCACCATGGTGTTGATGGTGTCCTTGAGCTCGAGGATCTCGCCGCGCACGTCCACGGTGACTTTCCTCGAGAGGTCGCCGCTCGCCACCGCGGTGGTGACATCGGCGATGTTGCGCACCTGGCCCGTCAGGTTGGCAGCCATCAGGTTGACGTTGTCGGTCAGGTCCTTCCAGGTGCCGGCGACGCCCTTCACCTGGGCCTGGCCGCCGAGCTTGCCCTCGGTACCGACCTCGCGCGCCACGCGCGTCACTTCCGAGGCAAAGGAGTTGAGCTGGTCCACCATGGTGTTGATGGTGTCCTTGAGCTCGAGGATCTCGCCGCGGACGTCCACGGTGATCTTCTTCGAGAGGTCACCGCTCGCCACCGCGGTGGTCACGTCCGCGATGTTGCGGACCTGGCCGGTCAAGTTGGCCGCCAGCAGGTTCACGTTGTCGGTCAGGTCCTTCCAGGTGCCGGCGACGCCCTCGACGCGGGCCTGGCCGCCGAGCTTGCCTTCAGTGCCGACCTCGCGCGCCACGCGCGTCACCTCCGAGGCGAAGGAGTTCAGCTGGTCCACCATGGTATTGATGGTGTTCTTGAGCTCGAGGATCTCGCCTTTCACGTCGACCGTGATCTTCTTGGATAGGTTGCCGCTCGCGACCGCCGTGGTGACCTCGGCGATGTTGCGGACCTGGCCCGTCAGATTCGCGGCCATGAGGTTCACGTTGTCCGTGAGATCCTTCCAGGTGCCGGCGACGCCTTCGACGCGGGCCTGGCCGCCGAGCTTGCCCTCGGTGCCGACCTCGCGCGCGACACGGGTCACTTCCGAGGCGAAAGAGTTGAGCTGGTCCACCATGGTGTTGATGGTGTCCTTGAGCCCGAGGATCTCGCCGCGGACATCGACGGTGATCTTCTTTGAGAGGTTGCCGCTCGCGACCGCCGTGGTGACCTCGGCGATGTTGCGGACCTGGCCGGTGAGGTTCGCGGCCATGAGGTTCACGTTGTCCGTGAGATCCTTCCAGGTGCCGGCGACGCCTTCGACGCGGGCCTGGCCGCCGAGCTTGCCCTCGGTGCCAACCTCGCGCGCGACGCGCGTCACCTCCGAGGCGAAGGATCCGAGCTGGTCCACCATGGTGTTGATCGTGTTCTTGAGCTCGAGAATCTCGCCCTTCACGTCCACGGTGATCTTCTTGGAGAGATTGCCGCTCGCGACCGCCGTGGTGACCTCCGCGATATTGCGGACCTGGCCCGTCAGGTTCGCCGCCATGAGGTTCACGTTGTCGGTCAGGTCCTTCCAGGTACCGGCGATGCCGCGGACGCGCGCCTGACCGCCGAGCTTGCCCTCGGTGCCGACCTCGCGCGCGACGCGCGTCACCTCCGAGGCGAAGGAGCTCAGCTGGTCCACCATGGTGTTGATGGTGTTCTTGAGCTCGAGGATCTCGCCCTTTACGTCCACCGTGATCTTCTTGGAGAGATCGCCGCTCGCCACCGCGGTCGTGACTTCCGCGATGTTGCGCACCTGGCCCGTCAGGTTCGCGGCCATGAGGTTCACGTTGTCGGTCAGGTCTTTCCAGGTGCCGGCGACACCCTTGAGGCGCGCCTGGCCACCAAGCTTGCCCTCGGTGCCGACCTCGCGCGCGACGCGCGTCACCTCCGCGGCAAAGGCGCCGAGCTGCTGCACCATGGTGTTGACGACCTTGCCGATGCGCAGGAACTCGCCGCGCAGCGGCCGGCCGTCCATCTCCAGCAGCATCTCCTGGGAGAGGTCGCCCTTGGCCACCGCGCCGATCACGCGGGCGACCTCGGTCGTGGGATGGACGACGTCGCCGATCAGCGCATTGACGGACTCGATGCAGGCTTCCCAGGAGCCGGTGGCTCCCGGCAACTTGCCGCGCTGCGAGATCTTGCCGTCCCGGCCGACCACCGAGCTGATGCGCCCGAGCTCGCGGATCATCTGATCGTTGAGCGCGATCACGTCGTTGAAGGCCGCGGCGATCTCGCCGTCGATGCCCGTGAGATCCTCGGGCAGCCGTACGGAAAAATCGCCCCGCTTGAAGGCGCGGAGCGCCATCAGCAATCGCTTCGAGTCCAGTGACGAAGCGGTGGCCGGAGCCAATTGCAGCATCGAAACCCTCCCCACGACCTGCCTGTCCTCGATCCGGGCGACCGTCGCGGCTGAACCGCGTGCTCGTCCGACCGGTGAAAACCCCGGCTCGTCCGCCCTGCCGACAGCCTAATTGGCGGCTGGGCACGCACTTATCGGGGAATCCCTTAGAAACCGGAGGGAGACTATTGAGAGGGCCGCGCGCCGCTCGACAAGAGGCCGGCGATTTCCTGCGCGAGGTCGTCGATGCGGAACGGCTTCCTCAGCGTTGCGGTTGCCCCGGCGGCGAGCTCCGGCACCTCGGAGCCACCCGTCATCACCAGCGCCTTGAGGCGGGGCCGTACCGCGCGGGCGCGCCGGATCAGCTCCAGGCCGTCCATGCCCTCCATCTTCACGTCGACCATGAGGAGATCGACCCGATGCACAGCCAGGATTTCCAATGCGGTCACCCCGCCGTCCGCCAGCAACACGTCGCAACCAAGGCCTTCGAGCCCATCCCGGACAATAGCGCGCAAGTCGGGATCGTCATCCACCACCAGGACAATACCCTTCGAGAGGTGCCGGGCTCCCGGCGCGGCGGCCTCGCCGGCCCGCAATGCACTGATCTCGGCTTCGCTCGCACGGGGCAGGTAGAGCTCCACCCGGCAGCCGCCGCCGGAGGACCGCATCACGCGCACGGTCCCGCCGTGCTGCTTGGCGATGCCGTGCACGACACTGAGACCGAGGCCGAGATGTGCCGGGTCGCGCCGGGTGGTGAAGAACGGCTCGAACGCGCGCGCTTGCGCCAGCTCCGAAAGCCCCCCACCGGTATCCTCGATCGACAGCGCGACGTAGTCGCCGGCTGCGAGATCGGCGGTCGGCGCTCTCAGGCGCGCATTTGCCATCTCCACCATCAGATCGCCGCCCTGAGGCATCGCGTCGCGCGCATTGCAAGCGAGCTCGATCAACGCGAATTCGATCTGATCGGCATCGCTCGAGACGGGCCACAGATCCTCGGCCGCGCGCAGCCCCAGCTCGACCTGGGGTCCGACCGTGCGGGAGAGAAGCGGATGCATTCCTGAGACCAGTTGTTCGAGGTCCGTCGGCGCGAGCGTGATGGTCTGCTTGCCCGCGAATGCTAGGAGCCGCTGCGCCAGGCTCGTTCCGCGCTCCGCCGCACGCAGCGCGCTGCCGGCGAACCAGAGCGCGGTCGGGTCCGTGCACCGCTTCTCGATCAGCGTGAGGTTGAGCACGATCGTCGCCAGGAGATTGTTGAAGTCGTGCGCGAAGCGGCCGACGAGCTGGCCGAGCGCATCGAGCCTCTGCGCCTGATCCGCGCTCGCGATCGGGTGATCGCTCTCGATGGGCAGATCCTGATCGACCGACATGGCTCCCGGACAACGTGCCTTGATCCCGTCCATCGGTTGTAACCGAGGCACGGCACCTCGCTGATCGGGGCGAGTCCCTATTTTTCGCCGGGAAACTATTGAGGGCGGGCCAGCGGTCGACGCGCCGCCCGCCCGGTCACGCGGAAGTGCCGCGGCGGGCGGCTCCGGGCTCCGGGCCACCCTGTGCCACGCGCAGCGCCCGCACCTGCCGCTGCATCTCCGGCGACAGGATGACCTTGCGCGAGGGATACATCGAGATGCCCAGCTCGTCGAACCGGCGCTTCATGCGGCGATTGAAGGCATGCTCGATGTCCCATTGTCGGCCGGCCTGCGTCATGACCTGCGTGTGCAGGACGACGCCGTTCTCGATGAATTTCACGATCGTCACCGGGTCGAACGACCCCAGAAGCGCGGTATGCACGTCGCGATCCTCCGCCAGCTCATTGCCGAGCGCCTCGATCGCCTCGATGGCGGCGTCGATATTCTCCCTCGGCCCGATCACGACGTCGAAGCTGGCGTAGGCGAAATCCTTCGTCATGTTGACGATCTTCGTGACCGCGCTGAACGGGATCGTGTGGACCGCGCCGCGATCGCCGCGCAGTCGAAGGTCGCGGATCGACACCGCTTCGACCACGCCGGTGGAATCCCCGATCGCCACGACGTCGCCGATCGCGATCGTGTCCTCGGACAGGATCAGCAGGCCCGTGATCACGTCGCGCACCAGGTTCTGCGCGCCGAAGCCAATGGCGATGCCGATGATGCCGGCACCCGCGAGCAGCGGCGCGATATTGACCCCTAGCTCCGATAGCGTGATCAGCGACGCCATCACGATGAGGACGATCGCGATGACCTTCTGCAGGAGGGGCAACAGGGTGCGGGCGCGCCCGCGCCGCTGGTGACCGGGGAGAACGGCCACCTGGCGTGCGAGGTAATATTCGATAGCGAGGGAGATCGCCTCCCAGGCCAGCAAGGTCGCGAGCGCGGTGATCGCGATCGTGCTGGCGGCACCGATCGCGTGGCGGCCGGTATCCGACGCCATCCATGCGAAGGATCCGAAACCCCAGGCCTGCAGCAGGACGAGGGCGGCGAGAACATAGACGATGATCCGGAGCGCCCGAGCGACCCCCGTCAAGTAGAGGTCCGCCCGGTGCTGCAGTCCGGGGAATCGCCGCTTCAGGTCGGGGCTGATCGCGAGGAAGCGGCGCAGCAGTGCCTCCGCGGCACCGTCGAAGGCTCGTGCCGCGAGGATCACCACCACCGACACCAGCGTCGCCCGGATCACCGATTCGAATCCGCCGGGAATGTGCAGCGCCCAGACGCCGTAGATCGCCGCCACGTAGATCAGGGCCAGCACGTGCCAGACCTCCGCGAGGCGGGCCAGCAGGACTCGAGCCCCGGTCGCGCGCCCGGCACCGGCGGCGCCTCGGATGCGGTCGGCGACCACGCCGCGGTTCTGCAGGACCAGCACGGCGATGAGCCCTGCCAGCACCAGGCCGAGCAGCCGCGTCACGATCTCGTAGCCGCCCGGCGGGAAGCCCAAGAGCAGAGCGGCATCGGCCGCGCAGTAGCCGTAGACGGCAAGGCTCACGAGGCGCCGGACCCACTCGAGCCAGTAGCCGGCGGTCTCGTCGCTCATGCCGAGCAAGCCGACCGTCGGCCCCTGCGGCGCGAGGAGCGCGCTCGCCCCGACAATCGAGGCGCGCACCAGCACCCTGGCGTTCACCACCGCGACCGCTGTGATGCCGACGACATCGTCGGGCTTGACGAAAGGCAGCACCGCGTCGGCGACCGCGGCAAACACCGCCACTGGAACGAGAGCGATCGCGATCCGCGGCACCAGCAGAGCCAGGCGAAGCCACGGCGCCGCTCCTTGGCGGTCTGCGACCACGCCGCGGGCGCGGCGCAACCCGTAGGCAGCCAACCCCTGCGCCAGCAGCGCCACTCCGAGGACTACGGCGAGCTTGCCGAAGTCCTCAAGCCAGGCCAGCCGTCTATCGGGATCCGCAACCTGGCGCTGCGCCCAATCGGGAAGGCTCGGAATATCTCCGAGGACGACCGCGGCATCGGTCAGCGACGCGCTGATCTGCCGCAAGCGATCGGATATGCCGGCGATCAACAGCGCCCCCGAGCTGTCCGTCGGAGCGGCCGCCGGAACCGCGGCTTGAGGCTGAGCGGCGGCCGCCTGGTCGCGCGCGGCGATCAGCGCCTTGAGCTCGGCGATCAACTTCTGCCGCTCGGCGTCGTTCTCGAGGGTGCCGACCAGACCCCGCAGCGTCTCCGTCGTGAGCTCCGGCGGCGCGCCGGCCGCCGGCGGCGCAACGCTAGCACCCCATGCGGCCGGAGCCAGCACCAGCAAAGCGAGCAACGCGCCAAGGCCAAGCCGCCATGGCGCGGCAAAGCGAGATCGAATGAGCATCCTGTCAGCTAACGCATGACAAGATGGCCTGCTCGTGAACAGGGTGAGGCATTTTTCCGGCACGCAAAACCGTGGCGTGGATGGCGCCCAGCCCGGCGAAACCACCGAGCGTCGTCGCGCGAGGGGTCAGTCCTCGGGGGAGACCAGACCGAGGCGGATGGCGTAGCGCACCAAGCCGGCGACGTCGTGGATGCCAAGCCGCTCCATCAGACTCGCTCGGTGCGATTCGATGGTCTTCACGCTGGCCTTGAGCAGCTGCGCGATCTGCTTGCTCGACTTGCCCTCGGCGATCAATTGCAGGATCTCGCGTTGGCGCGGCGTCAGGTGCTCGAGCGGGTCGCCGCTCTTGTCGGCGGATTGACTGAGATAAACCTCGATCACATGCCGGGAGATCGCGGGGCTCAGGAAGATCTCGCCGCGAGCGACCGACTCGATCGCGAGCTCGAGCTCGCGTGGGAGCGAGCCCTTGAGCACGTAGCCCGAGGCGCCCGCACGCAGGGCGCGCAGCACGTGCTGATCGGTGGCGTGCATGGAAAGGACGATCACGCGCACATCGGGATTGGCCTTGACGATCTGCCGAGTGGCCTCGAGGCCGTTGAGCCCGGGCATGGAGATGTCCATCAAGACGACGTTGGGGCGGTGTCGGCCCACCAGCTCGACGGCCTGCCGGCCATCGCTTGCCTCGCCGACGACCTCGATACCGGGGTTGTCGGTCAACAGGGACCGCAAGCTCGCGCGGACGAGCGAGTGATCATCCGCGAGCAGGATCCGAACCGGGTTCATCGCGCACCGATGATGTAAATGCCCCACAGCCTCCGCGGCTCGTCAGGCCGCAGCTTACGGCAGCGCTAGACGAGTTGCGAGCCCGATCGCTAGTTGAACACGAGCCTCGATCCGGCGGCTTGAACCCCTTGTGCGGCAAGACTGGAGGCGAGCGTTCGCGGACATACGCGTCATGTGCTTCTCCTCGCGCTGTTGCGGCCGTGCCCTGTGCGGACACATTCGACTTGGCGAGGCAGCGCGCACCCCGCAACCCCCGGCGGGAACTTGTAATCCTGATGGCGATCTTGCCGGATTGTCGTCACGGAACGCGCGCATTCGCGGCCAAAATGCCGATCCGCCCTAACTCCGTTCCGAATTCACCTTGTTATGCTCACGCGCCGCGTCGATCGAAGCTCTTTCCGCTGTTTCCATTCGCTCCGCGCGATCGACCAATTCTCTTCCGTAGGCCAGCAGTTCCTGGCGCAGCCTTTTTTCCGACGCGCTCTCGGCCAGACGGAAGCATCGTTCTGCTTCCTCCCGCAGACCCTGGGCGGTGTGAACATGCGGGTACTCGGTCACCCCCCGATGCTAGCGCCGGACCGCGGACCCGCACTGGTACATTACTGTGTCAACAACCTCATGTTTTAATTAAGAAAACCAGACTTGCACCAGCGGTCGAGAACGGATGCGAAGGTGCGTCGCCCGCACCAGCGGATCGCGCTCAGTTTCTGAGTCGTTGCAGACACGTTTTCAGTGCCTGCGGCAGGGGCTCGCTTGCGACATCGGTATAGAGGCGCCTCAACTGACGAATCGGTAAGGACACGTCACACCCGTCGCCCGCTTCAACGGCAGAGCGCGGCGTGGTGGGAGCGCGGCTGCCGCCTGATGGCGAGGCGCCGAGTCGGCGCCCGGCCTTTTCGTCGGATGCGTCCGTGAGGTTCCATCTGGGCATAGCGAGCGCGTCACCTCCTCAAGCCGGGAACGACGGCGTCACGGGTCGGGCGGAGTCGATCGGTCCGATCAGGATCGGTCCGATCGGGTGCGAGGATGGCCATGCGTCACAGTAACGGCGAGCGACATCGCCGGTTCCCTCATCCTCCACTTTTTCCCGGCATCCCCCAGACGAACGGGCGACAGGCCAAGAGGTCAACCGCCTACGCGTTTCATTGTGAGATCGCGTCCCCTGAGGCAAAATCGCCTTGGAGTCCGGTGGACCGCAAGCTGTCCCGACAGTCCCGCGGAGGACCGCATCGAAAGCGTAGCCCAGGATATCGCCGAGGGTAGCCGCGACGAGCCCCGGCCGGCGATCACGGCGGTCAGCATCCTCGTGCTCGCCGCGATCTACTACGGCGCGGCCCGGCTCGGCCTGCAGCTCCAGTTTGAAGCGACGCAGGCGACCGCGATCTGGCCGCCATCGGGCATCGCGCTCGCCGCAATCCTGCTTTTCGGGCCGCGGCTCTGCGCCGGCGTCTTCCTCGGCGCCTTCCTGGCGAACCTGATGGACTTCTACGTGAAGTCGAAGACGGCGTTGCCCCTCGGTGTCGACGGGCTCGTCTCGTATTTCGCGGCGCATCCCGGGCAAGTCGCCGCCAGCGCGGCCATCGGCATCGGCAACATGCTCGAGGCCCTGATCGGTGTCTGGATCATTCGCCGCCGATTTCCCGATTCGACCGTCTTCACGACCGTTCGGCATGTAATGGTTTTCGTGGGAGCAACGGCACTGTGCTGCGCGGTCGCCAGCACGCTGGGCATCGGGAGCCTTTCGCTCGCCGCCGCCCTGCCCTCCGATCAGATCCCGGCCGCTTGGCTCACCTGGTGGTTTGGCGACGCCACCGGGATTCTGGTGCTCACTCCGTTCATCATCGTGTGGACGTGCCTTCGACGGTCGGAACTCGGCGATCAGCCTTGGGTGCGCATGATTGCCGCGCTGCTGCTCCTGCTGCTCTATAGCGAATTCTGCTTCAACGCCTGGTTCGGCTCCGCGGTCTCGAGCCTGAGCCAGGCCGCTTTCGGCCATTGGCTCGATCTGAGAACTTTGCTCGCCCACGCCTACCTGCTGTTTCCGTTCCTGCTCTGGATCGAATTTCGCTTCGGCATCCTCGCGGCGAGCGCGGGTGTGGTCGTGGTCGCCGCTACCGCCGTCACGGGCTCCGTCGGGGGAAGAGGTTTGTTCGTCGGAGCGAGCGAGAACGACACTTTGCTGATCCTGCAGAGCTTCAACGCCGTGCTATCCGCAACCACGCTCGTGTTCGACGCGGCTCTGCGAGAGCGCCGACGGGCCGCGCAAAGCATGCACGAGGTGCTCGAGGAGCGTGTGACCGAGCAGACTGCGGCATTGCGCGAGGCGGAAGGGCGCTTCCGTCTTCTCGTCGAGGGCATCACCGGGTACGCGATCTTCATGCTCGATCCCGCGGGCAAGGTCGCGAACTGGAACGCGGGCGTGGAGCGGATCAAGGGGTATTCTCGCAACGAGATCGTGGGGCAGCATTTCTCCCGGTTCTATAGCGAGGAGGATCAGCGCGCCGGCATTCCCGAGCGGGGGCTGGCGGTGGCGGCGCGGATCGGCAAGTACGAGGCCGAGGGCTGGCGCGTACGGAAGGACGGCAGCCGCTTCTGGGCTTCCGTCGTGATCGATGCCATCCGGGACGACGCCGGCAACCTCATCGGTTACGGCAAGATCACTCGAGACATGACCGAGCGCCGCGCGATGGAGGAGCAGCTGCGGCAGTCGCAGAAGATGGAGACCCTCGGCCACCTCACGGGAGGCCTCGCGCACGACTTCAACAACCTGCTGACCGCGATCTACGGCAGCATCGAGACGCTGCAGCGGCGCCTCAAAGGGCGCGCGCCCGAGCTGCAGCGGCATATCGATATCGCGCTCCGCGGCGCTGAGCGGGCCGCCGCACTGACCCAGCAGCTCCTGGCTTTCGCGCGCCGCCAGCCGCTCGAGCCCAAGCCGATCAATCTCAATCTGCTCGTGGGCCGCATGACGGATCTGCTGCGCCGGACGCTGGGTGAGAGCATCTCGATAGAGACCGTGCTCGGCGCCGGAATCTGGTGGGTCTCGGTGGACGCCAACCAGCTCGAGAGCGCGATCCTGAACCTCGCCGTGAACGCGCGCGACGCCATGCCCGACGGCGGCAAGCTCACCATCGAGACGGCCAACACTTTCCTGGACGAAGCCTACGCATCGGCGCACGGCGAGGTGAGCGCCGGTCAGTACGCGATGATCGCTGTCAGCGATACCGGCACGGGCATGACACCAGAGCTGATCTCTCGGGCCTTCGAGCCGTTCTTCACCACCAAGGGCACCGGCAAGGGCACCGGGCTCGGCCTCGCCTCGGTCTACGGCTTCGTCAAGCAATCCGGCGGGCACGTGAAGATCTACAGCGAGCCGGGCCAGGGCACGACGGTGAAGCTCTACCTGCCGCGGCTCGTGTCGGAGCCGGCATCCGAGGGGGACGTCGGGTCACCGCCGGTGACGGAGCGAGCGGCCCGAGAGACGATCCTGCTGGTGGAGGACGACGACGACGTGCGCGAGCACTCGCGAGAGATCCTGACGGAACTCGGGTACCGCGTCTTGCCCGCACGTGACGGCGCCGCGGCGCTCGCCCTCCTCGAGGAGTCGCCCGATATTCGATTGCTGTTCACCGACGTCGGGCTGCCGGGCCAGGTCAACGGGCGTCAGCTCGCCGACGAGGCCCTGCGGCGGCGGTCCGATCTCAAGGTGCTGTTCACGACCGGTTACGCGCGAAACGCCATCGTGCATCAGGGTCGGCTCGATCCCGGCGTCGAGTTGATCACCAAGCCGTTCACGTATGCCGCGCTGGCGCACAAGATTCGCCAGATCCTCGACGCCTGAGCGACCCGGCTCTACGCCGCGAACATGGCCAGGAAAGGCGGCAGATTCCGCCTCGGCGAGACTAGGGTCGGCCTCGACGCCGGCGCGTCGATCACCGCGTCGATTTCCGGCTCCGGGACATTGGCGACGAATCCGCCATCGTCGAGCCTGAGGTCGTAGCGCATGGGAGCGTCGTGCGAGATGCCGACCACGCGTCCCGCCAGCATCGTGCCGAATTGTTTGAATCGGACCCGCGCGCGCAACGGAATCTCCTTGGTGTCCGCGAGGGAAGCGAGCTGTTGGCTGACCATTGTGACCTCCGGGCGAAACGTCCGATGCAATATGGCCTGCGGTGACGGTGGCGCCGCTCGGGGTTTTACCGATGCGCCCGGGTGAATCCCTTTAGACTGTCTCCGGATTCTACCGAAGTGTACTATTCTT
>DATFRA010000020.1:0-7542 GCA_035263705.1 Allostellaceae bacterium | reverse complement strand
AAGATCGACGAACTTCGCGCGGGCGACCGTGGCATGGCCGAGGACATCGAGCTTCTCCGGCGCATGCTCGAGACCTGAACGCGCCTGTGCTCGAACTCCGTCCCAACTGCGAGTGCTGCGACCGCGATCTGCCGCCGCAATCGACGGAGGCGATGATCTGCACCTTCGAGTGCACGTTCTGCCGGAGCTGCACGGACACGATCCTCAAGGGGCGGTGCCCCAATTGCGGCGGGGAACTCGTGCGCCGCCCGATCCGGCCTGCCGACAGGCTCGCAAAGCATCCCGCCGCCATAAAGCGCACGTTGAAGCCGCATCCGGGGTGCGCGCGCTAGCCCGGAGACGAGTTTCAGGCCGAGTCGGGCGCGGTTTTCCGCGGCTTTTGCGCGGCCACGGAATCAGCCGAGCTAGGCGCTCGGCGCCATCCTACAAACCCTTGGAATCGCGGGCCGTTTGCGGACTCATCGAGGCTCGAAAAAGCTCGGTGAATCACGGGTTTCTGGTATAATTCGAGACTGCCCGAGGGAGCCGATTTCGGCGCTCGGCGGGGACGCCTCAGGGGGCGTCTTTTCATGCCGAGGGACTGCTCGGACAACCGAAAAAACAAGGCCAGCCAACCGCCATGAAGCTAACCATCGAACGGGCCCAGCTGCTGCGCACCTTGGGGCATGTGCAGAGCGTGGTCGAGCGTCGCAACACCATCGCGATCCTCTCGAATGTGCTGATCAAGGCGGGCGACGGCAAGCTCGCGCTTTCCGCCACCGACATGGATCTCGAGATCGCCGGCAGTGCCCCGGCGCAGGTCGGTGGCAACGGCACCACCACGGCGCCCGCCCACACGCTCTACGACATCGTGCGCAAGCTCCCGGAGGGCGCGCAGGTGGAGGTCACAGCGAGCGGCGACAAGGGCTCCATGACGGTGCGCGCGGGCCGCTCGGTCTTCTCGCTTGCGTGCCTGCCCCCCGAGGATTATCCGCTGATGGCGAGCGGCGACCTGCCCTATGCCTTCACCCTGGCAGCGGCCGACCTGAAGCGCCTTATCGACCGCACGCGGTTCGCGATCTCGACCGAGGAGACCCGCTATTACCTGAACGGCATCTACCTCCACGCCGCCAAGAGCGAGGGCGTCGCGCTGCTGCGGGCGGTGGCGACCGACGGCCACCGGCTTGCGCGCATGGAGCTGCCGCTCCCGGAGGGAGCCTCGGGCATGCCCGGCGTCATCGTGCCGCGCAAGGCCGTTATGGAGCTCCGCAAGCTGCTCGACGAGGTGACCGAGGACGTCACCATCTCGCTCTCCGAGACCAAGATCCGTTTCGTGCTCGGCGACACCGTGCTCACCTCCAAGCTGATCGACGGCACTTTCCCCGACTATGACCGGGTGATCCCCACGGGGAACGACAAGGTCCTGGAAGTCGTTTGCAAGGATTTCGCCGCCGCAGTCGATCGCGTCTCCACGATCTCGACCGAGAAGAGCCGCGCGGTGAAGCTGAGCCTCGAGCGCGGCAGCCTCACGCTCTCCGCGACTAGTCCCGAGAACGGTACGGCGAGCGAGGAGATCGAGGCGCGCTATACCGCCGCGCCAATCGAGATCGGTTTCAACTCGCGCTATCTCCTCGACATCGCCCAGCAGATCGAGGGCGAGGGTGCGCGGTTTGCGATCGCCGACGCCGCCTCGCCCACACTCGTGCGCGATAGCACCGACACCAGCGCGCTCTACGTGCTGATGCCGATGCGCGTCTGACCCGCGACCGAATTACGCCAGGAAGGCTCCCCGCGTGAGAGGCGATCACGGCATATTGGCTCTGTCCCGGAGGGCGCGCGGCGCGCCGGCTGCGGGTGCGGCAGCCGTGCGCCGGCTCACGCTGACGGACTTCCGCGGCTATGCCTCGGCGCGGCTGCAGGTGACGGCGGCGCCTCTAGTGCTCTTCGGTCCGAACGGTGCGGGCAAGACCAACCTGCTGGAGGCGCTCTCGTTCCTGGCGCCGGGTCGCGGTCTCCGCCGCGCCAGGCTCGGCGAGATCGACCGTCGTGTGCGCACGGCTGAAGGCGCGCTCGGGGCGCCCGCCGGCGGCGCCTGGGCGATCCATGCGAGCCTGGAGACGCCGGCCGGCATGCTCGAGGTCGGCACCGGGCGCGAGCCGTCGGAGGCGAGCGAGCGGCGCGTCCTCTTGATCGATGGCGAGACCGCCAAGAGCCAGGCGGCGCTGGCGCGGTGCCTGGGCGTAGTCTGGCTCACGCCCGCGATGGACCGGCTTTTCGTCGAGGGCGGCTCGGCGCGCCGGCGGTTCCTCGACCGGCTTGTCTACGGCTTCGACGCCGAGCACGCCCAACGGGTTTCTTCCTACGAGCAGGCGACGCGCGAGCGCGCGCGGCTCTTGCGCGACGGTCCGGCGGATGCGAGCTGGCTCGCGGCGCTCGAGGAGACCATGGCTGAGACCGGGATCGCGATCGCGGCGGCACGGCACGAGACCGTGGCACGGCTCGATCAGGCCTCGGCCGAGGCGACCGGGCCCTTCCCGGCGGCGCGGCTCGCGCTCGAGGGCGAGATCGAGAGCCTGCTGGAGCGCCTACCCGCGCTCGGTGCCGAGGACGAATTCCGCACCCGCCTCAAGGAGTTGCGGGACTTCGATCGCGACGCCGGCGTCACCACATTGGGACCACACCGAAGCGATTTCGTCGTGCGCCACGCCGTCAGCGGCATGCCGGCCGCCGAGGGCTCGACCGGCGAGCAGAAAGCGCTCCTGATCTCGATCGTGCTGGCGCAC
Source organism: Allostellaceae bacterium (assembly GCA_035263705.1). Classification (GTDB taxonomy): domain Bacteria; phylum Pseudomonadota; class Alphaproteobacteria; order ATCC43930; family CGMCC-115725; genus DASZHJ01. Next base: position 4,780 of record DATFRA010000020.1, on the reverse strand, counting down.
GCACGCCTCCAGGCGACGCTGAAGGACCGCGCGCCGCTCCTGCTGCTCGACGAGGTGGCGGCGCACTTGGACGGCGGGCGCCGTTCGGCGCTTTTCGCGGAGATCTTGCACCTGGGCGCCCAGGCTTGGCTCACCGGCACCGATGCCGCGCTTTTCGAGGAGCTGCGCGGGCATGCGCAATTCTTTTCCGTCGCCGATGCGGCGCTCGCACCGGCGTGACGATTTTGAGATGGGACTGGTAGATGACTGACGTTCCGGCCACGGGAAACGGCCACGGCGGCGAGGAGTACACCGCCGACTCCATCAAGGTGCTGCGCGGGCTCGATGCCGTGCGCAAGCGGCCGGGCATGTACATCGGCGACACCGACGACGGCTCGGGCCTGCATCACATGGTCTACGAGGTCGTCGACAATTCGATCGACGAGGCGCTGGCGGGCTTCTGCGACACCATCACCGTGACCCTGAACGGCGACGGCTCGGCGACTGTCACCGACAACGGCCGCGGCATTCCCGTCGACATCCACCAGGAGGAAGGCGTCTCGGCGGCCGAGGTGATCATGACCCAGCTGCACGCCGGCGGGAAATTCGACCAGAACGCCTACAAGGTCTCGGGCGGCTTGCACGGCGTGGGCGTCTCCGTGGTGAACGCGCTCTCCGAGCGCCTCGACCTCAAGGTCTTCCGCGACGGCCACGAGCACTTCATGCGTTTCAAGGACGGCGAGCCCGAGGCGCCGCTGGCGATGACGGGGCCCGCGCCGCCCCTCGAGGGTAACGGTAAGTCCGGCACCAAGACCGGCACCGAGATCACTTTCCTGCCGAGCAAGCGCACGTTCAGCAAGACGGAGTTCGATTTCGCGACGCTGGAGCACCGGCTCCGCGAGCTCGCCTTCCTCAACTCCGGCGTGACGCTCACGCTGACGGACGCGCGCGGTGTCGAGCCCAAGTCCGTCACCATGCATTACGAGGGCGGCCTCGAGGCCTTCGTCAAATACCTCGACCGTGCCAAGCAGGGCCTGCACGGCGCGCCGATCGCGATCCTCGGCGAGCGCGAGGGCATTACGGTCGAAGTCTCGATGGAGTGGACCGACAGCTACCACGAGACCATGCTCTGCTTCACCAACAACATCCCGCAGCGGGACGGCGGCTCGCACTTGGCGGGCTTCCGCGGGGCGCTGACGCGCACGATCAACAACTACGCGGTGGCGGGAGGCGTCGCGAAAAAGGACAAGGTGGCGCTTGTCGGCGAGGACATGCGGGAGGGTCTCACCTGCATCCTCTCGGTCAAGGTGCCGGATCCGAAATTCTCCTCGCAGACCAAGGAGAAGCTGGTCTCCTCTGAAGTCAGGCCGGTGGTCGAGAGCATCGTCGGCGACAAGCTGCAGCAATGGTTCGAGGAGCATCCGGCCGAGGCCCGCAAGATCGTGGGCAAGGTGGTCGAGGCCGCGATCGCCCGCGAGGCCGCGCGCAAGGCGAGGGACTTGACCCGCCGCAAGGGCGCCCTCGACCTCGCAAGCCTCCCTGGCAAGCTCGCGGATTGTCAGGAGCGCGATCCCTCGCAATCCGAGCTCTTCATCGTCGAGGGCGACAGCGCCGGCGGCTCCGCGAAGCAGGGCCGCAACCGGCGCTTCCAGGCGATCCTGCCCTTGAAGGGCAAGATCCTGAACGTCGAGCGCGCCCGCTTCGACAAGATGCTGAGCTCGGCGGAGATCGGCACCTTGATCGCGGCGCTCGGCACCGGCATCGGCATCGAGGACTTCGACGTCGGGAAGGCGCGCTACCACCGCATCATCATCATGACCGATGCCGACGTGGACGGGAGCCACATCCGCACGCTGCTGCTCACCTTCTTCTTCCGGCAGATGCGGCCCGTCATCGAGAAGGGTTTTCTCTATATCGCCCAGCCGCCGCTCTATCAGGTGAAGCGCGGCTCGGGCAAGGCGGTCTACCTCAAGGACGACGCTGCGCTCGAGGAATACCGGATCACCGCGGGCCTCAAGGATGCGGTCTTTGTCCAGCACAACGCCGTGCAGCGCGGCGGCAACGACCTCCGCGACCTGATCGACCGCGCGCGGCTCTACCGCCACTGGCTGGAGCCCATGGCGCGGAAGGCCGGAAGCCTCCAGGTGGTGGAGCAGGCGGCGATCGCGGGCGCGCTCACGCCGAGCCTGCTCAACGAGCCCGAGACCGCACAGGCGGCCGCGAAGTATGTCGCGACCCGCCTCGACATGTTCGCGCCCGAGAACGAGAAGGGCTGGCGGGGCGAGGCGCGGGCCGGGAACGGCTTCGTGTTCCTGCGCACGCGGCTCGGCGTCACCGAGCGGCATCCGCTCGACGCCGACCTGATCCGGAGCGCCGAGTCCCGCCGGCTCGACGAGCGCGCGGCGGAGCTCCAGGAGACCTACGCCAAGCCCGGCAAGCTCGTCGCCAAGGAGCGCGAGTTCCCGGTCTCGGGCCCGACCGCGCTGGTCGAGGCGGTGATGGAGTTGGGCCCCAAGAAGGGCGAGATCCAGCGCTACAAGGGCTTGGGCGAGATGAACCCGGAGCAGCTCTGGGAGACCACGCTCAACCCCGACGCCCGCACGCTCCTCCAGGTCAAGGTCGCCCACGAGGACTCCGCCGCGGAAATGTTCTCGACCCTGATGGGCGACGTCGTCGAGCCCCGCCGCGAGTTCATCCAGGAAAATGCCCTCAACGTCGTGAACCTCGACGTCTAAGCGCTCAGCGCACGGCCATGCCGATGCGCGCGAAGCGAATGGGTGGCGAGCCCGCTGGTGCTCGAGAATCTTTAGAGAAAAAGATGGCTTCGACGCGACCGATGAGATTCTCGAATGGTATGGTTCCGCCGCCTTGCTCTACCGGTAGCCGGCTGTCCGCAGACATGTTTCGATTGTCGCCGATCACGAAATAGCGACCAGGTGGAACGGAATAGACTTCGGTATTGTCCAGGTAGCTGTTGCCTGCGTCGAAGACTTCGTAGCTGACGCCGTTCGGCAGATTCTCATGCCATCGCTTAGTTCGCTGCATCGTCTCCGGATCGACGTATTCACCAAGCGGGGCGTGCGATACAGGTTGTCCATTGATATACACGACCCCTTCGGTGATTTGGATCTTGTCACCTGGCAGCCCGACAATCCGCTTCACGAAATCCACTGAGGGACTCCTCGGGTGTCTGTAGACGACAACGTCTCCCCGCTGTGGCTCCCTCCCGAGAATGCGGCGTGCGAACAGCGGCAGCGAAAACGGTAGGGAATAACGGGTATAGCCGTAGGCGTACTTCGAGACGAAGAAATAGTCACCCACGATTAGGCTCGGTGCCATAGAGCCGCTCGGGGTATTGAACGGTTCGAACAAAAACGCCCGTACCAGGAAGAACGGAAACACGATTATGAGCAGCGCCAGTGCGTAGCTCGATGTCGTGCGCCAAAAGCCGAATTTCTGAACCCGCGAAAGCATGAGCAGCAATGTGACCAGGGACCACAGTCCGACTACGGCCTGGGTCACCTGCACCAGAATGGCGACTAGGTCGGGAGGCGGTTGGGGCAATCCAATCCGAGCGGAGATCCACCAGGCCGCGAGGATGGCGAAACAGACGGCGAGGCCAATAACCGTAGGAGCGTTGCCCCATGCCAGAGTCGCGCGCAGATCTGCAGCCGTTGCGCGTCCGCGGAATACCCAACCACTCGCTGTGAAGCACAGGGCCGCCACGAAGAGGACCGCAATGCCGATCAATCCGCCACCAGTCACTGCGGCGAGCACGCGCCAGTCCAGCAAAGCCCTCGTCAGCTCACCTTCGATCACGTATGCGGTGACGGTCAGGCTGAAATGCAGTCCGGCCAGAAGCAGTATTTGGCGCGTTGAGTATCGGGTGAGAACGCGCTCGATTGTCAGCCGCGGGTTCAGCCAGACCGAAACCCAGGGCGGGCTCTGCCGCTCCGAGTCACTGCTCACCATGCAGCCCCCTTACATGCATTCCTGGACGGGGCGGACGATAACATCGAAACAAATTCGACCATACCCGGAATTGTTGAGGACCCCACTCGCTCGGCTCTGGCCAGGCATCCGTCATCGACTGGCTTCCAGCACTCAAGCATTCCCAATGCAGTGGTCACGGCAGTGTGACTGCGCATCTTCTTCAGGCCCATATCTCGGCGCTAGCCGCTACCCCTTGATCCCTGGCATGCTGGAGCATGCCAAAGCACCACACCCTCCGCGCGAGCCCCGAGACCTGTCATTGGGGCTTTTTCGATTCTGCCTTGAAGCCGGTCCTGACGGTCGCCTCTGGCGACACTGTCGCGGTCGACTGCGTCTCGGGACCACCCGAGATCCTGCCGACGGACTCGCGCTTTCATGTGCCGCCGGAGCTCCACGCGATCCACGCGAAGCTCGCGGCGCCTTCCGCGGGCGGCCATATCCTGACGGGACCGATCGCGGTCGAGGGCGCCGAGCCCGGCGACACGCTGGAGATCCGCATCCACGGCATCGACCTCCGGCAGAACTGGGCCTATACGCGGATCGCGCCCTTGCGCGGCACCATCCCGGAGGATTTTCCGGTCCGGAAGATGTGGCACACCGCGATCGACCAGCAGCGCCGCGTCGGCACGACGCCCTTCGGCATCGACGTCCCGCTGGCGCCCTTCTTCGGCGTGATGGGCGTGGCGCCGCAGCCGGCCTACGGCCGCGTCACCACCATCGTGCCGCGGGAGTTCGGCGGCAATCTCGACCTGAAGGAGCTGGTGGAGGGCACGACGCTCTACCTGCCGGTCTTCGCCAAGGGCGCGCT
>DATFRA010000019.1:0-2943 GCA_035263705.1 Allostellaceae bacterium | reverse complement strand
GACCACGCCGAGGCTGTAGTTGGCGGCCCAGACGATGGGCGCGCGCTTGGCGGCGGCGCGGATCGCGTCGGCCTGCCCCTCGTCGAGGCCGGTGGTGCCGAGCACCAGCGCGCGGCCCTTCTCGGCCGCGAGCCGCGCATGAGCGACGCTCGCGGCCGGCACGGTCAAGTCCAGGACGACATCGGCGTCTTCGAACACGCTCGCGGCGTCGCCCGCGGCCTTGATCCCGAGCGCGCCGATGCCCGCCAGCAGGCCCACATCCTGACCGACCAACGGGCTCGCGGGCGCCTCGCTGCCGGCGACCACGCGGCAACCCTCCGCGGCGTGTGCCTCGGCAACCAGCATGCGGCCCATGCGCCCGCCGCAGCCCACCACGCCGATCCTGAGCTCAGCCATCTCTCGCTCCCACGCCACCCCGCGACCACGTTCCGGTTCACCATGGCACGAAGCGCAAACTTCCTCTAGAAGGCTCTCGCCATGGCATTGCTGCGCGCGGCCGCGACCGTCGGCCTCTTGACCCTGATGAGCCGCGTGCTGGGCTTCCTCCGCGACATGCTGACGGCGGCGTTCCTGGGCGCCGGCCTCGTGACCGACGCCTTCTTCGTGGCGCAGCGCCTTCCCAACCTGTTTCGCAGCCTGTTCGCCGAAGGCGCCTTCAACGTTGCATTCGTGCCGCTCTTCGCGGGCGCGATCGCGACCGAGGGCCGGCCCGCCGCGAAGCGCTTCGCCGAAGACGCGCTCGCCGTGCTGGTGACGGCGCTGTTCCTGTTCGTGGCCGCGGCCGAGGTGCTCGCGCCCGTCTTCGTGCGCGTCCTCGCCCCGGGCTTCGAGAGCGAGCCCGAGAAGTTCGCGCTCACGGTCGCGCTCGCGCGCGTCACGTTTCCCTATCTGCTCTACATCTCGCTGGCGTCACTGCAGAGCGGCGTCCTGAACTCGGTCGAGCGCTTCGCCGCCGCCGCCGCGACGCCGATGCTGCTCAACCTGTTCCTGATCGGCGCCATGCTGACGGTACGGCCGGTGAACGGCTATGTGCTCGCCTGGGCGATCACGGCCTCCGGCTTCGCGCAGTTCCTGTGGCTCATGGTCTCGTGCTGGCGCGCCGGCCTGCCGCTCGCCATGCCATGGCCGCGCCTCACGCCGGCGGTGAAGGAGCTGCTGCGGCTCATGCTGCCCGGCACCTTCGGCGCGGGTGTGACCCAGCTCAACCTAGTGGTCTCGACCGCGATCGCCTCGCTGCTGCCGACGGGTGCGGTGTCCTACCTCTACTACGCCGATCGGCTGAACCAGCTGCCGCTGGGCGTGGTGGGGATCGCGGTCGGCACGGCGATCCTGCCCTCGCTCTCGCGCCAGGTGCGCACCGGCGATGACGCGGGCGCGCAGGTAACGCAGAACCGCGGGCTCGAGTTCGCGCTGCTGCTGACCTTGCCCGCCGCGGTGGGCCTGGGCGTGCTCGCGCATCCGATCCTGCTGGCTTTGTTCCAGCGCGGCGCTTTCGACGCCGCGGCGACCGCCGCCACCGCACCGGCGCTCACGGCCTATTCCGCGGGCCTGCCGGCCTTCGTGCTGATCAAGATCCTGGCGCCCGGTTTCTTCGCCCGGCGCGACACGGGGACGCCGGTCAAGATCGGGGCGATGGCGATGGCCGTGAACGCCGCCGGCACCGTGCTGCTGGGATTCGTGCTGCCCTGGGCGCATGTGGGCATCGCGATCGCAGGCTCGATCGCCGGCTGGGTCAATGCGCTGGCGCTGGTGTTCGTGTTGCACCGCCGCGGCCATTTCTCGCTCGACCGGCAGAGCAAGCGCGCGATCCCCAGAATCGCCGCCGCTGCCCTCGGCATGGGCGCGTTGCTATGGGTCGCGACCAATCTCGCGGCGCCCGCGCTCGCCGGCACCTTCATGCAGCGGGCGTCCGTGCTCGCGGGCCTGTTGACGCTGGGCCTGGCGAGCTTCGCGGTTCTCGTTCTGCTCTTCGGCGCCGCCCGTTGGAGCGATGTCCTGAAGCACATCAGCCGTCGCCCCTGACAAAAGCAGAAGGTGACCTTCCCTTGACCCGCTAGCTCGCCTCCCCGATAAACACGCGCTTTGACGCTCCGCCTCCAACCCGGACGGTAATCCATGAACCGCATCTTCTCGGGCATCCAGCCCACCGGCAATCTGCACCTCGGCAATTACCTGGGCGCGATCCGCAACTGGGTCGCGATGCAAAACGACTACGACTGCATCTTCTGCATCGTCGACCTGCATGCGCTCACGCTGCCGCAGGACCCGGCGGAGCTGCGCGGCGCGACCCGCGAGGTGACGGCGGCCTATATCGCGGCCGGCATCGACCCCGAGCGCTGCATCATCTTCAACCAGAGCACGGTGCATGAGCATACGGAGCTCGCTTGGCTGCTGGGCTGCCTGACGCCGCTCGGCTGGCTCAACCGGATGACCCAGTTCAAGGACAAGGCGGGGAAGCAGCGCGAGAGCGCCGGGCTCGGCCTCTACGCCTATCCCGCGCTGATGGCGGCGGACATCCTGCTCTACAAGGGCACTCACGTGCCCGTGGGCGAGGACCAGAAGCAGCACGTCGAGCTCGCGCGCGACATCGCCGGCGCCTTCAACCGGCGCTACGAGGTGGAGTTTTTCCCGCTGCCGGAGCCGCAGATCCTGGGCGCGGCGACCCGCGTCATGAGCCTGCGCGACGGCACCAAAAAGATGTCGAAGAGCGACACGTCGGACTATTCGCGGCTCAATATGACCGACGACGCCGACACCATCCGCCAGAAGATCCGCAAGGCCAAGACCGACCCGGCGCCGATGCCCGCGACGGCCGCGGAGTGCGAGGCGCGACCCGAGGCCGCGAACCTGCTCGGCATCTATGCAGCGCTGGCCGACAAGAGCATCGAGACGGCGCTGGCGGAATTCGCGGGATCGCCTTTCTCACGCTTCAAGGACGGCTTG
>DATFRA010000018.1:0-9814 GCA_035263705.1 Allostellaceae bacterium | reverse complement strand
TGCCGTTCTTCCTGCTGGACGCGCACTTGGTGAGCCGGCGCACCCGGCCGCTCACCCTGGCGGGGCCGCCGGGCTTCCGCGATCGCCTGCGCCAGGCACAGGAGGTGTTCTTTCCGGGATCGACCGGCATCGTCTCGAAATTCGCCCTGACCTTGATCGAGATGCCCGAGCAGGTAGCGCAGCAGGTCGGGCCAGTGCGCGTGATGCCTTATCTGGTGCAGCACTATTCGGGTGCGCCGCCCTATGCGTTGCGGATCGAGGTCGACGGCCGCGTCGTCACCTATTCCGGCGACACCGAATGGGTCGAGAGCCTGGTGCCTGCAGCCGCGGGTGCCGACCTCTTCATCGTCGAGGCCTATTTCTACGACAAGAAGGTGAAGTACCACCTGGACTACGCCACGCTGCGCGGCCGGCTCGCGGAGATCGGCGCCAAGCGCGTGATCCTCACGCACATGAGCGCGGACATGCTGGCGCGTCGGACCGAGGTGAACGTCGAGTGCGCGGAGGATGGGCTCGCGATCTCGCTCTAGTGACTTGCGCCGCCAGCGAGGGTCGGTGTGGCGGCTCGCCGGCCGCGCATCAGAAGCCCTAAAAGCACAGAGGCCGTCCCGGAGGACGGCCTCTGCCAGAGCGTCAGTGCTTGGGGGGAGGTTACTGACGCTGCGTCTTCGACTTCTTCGCGAGGGTGCCCCACTCGTCGATGCTCTCCGAGAAGCGCTTGGTCAGCACATCGAAGGCATCGGTCTGGGTCTTGCCCGCGAGCTCCACGAACTCACGCGCGCCCTCGACGCTCTTCTCGAGCGCCTGCTTGGCGAACGCCGCCTGCTTCTGGAGCCGCTCCTCGGCGGTGCCGGTCTCCGACCAGCCCTTCACCAGGGCGGAGGCCTCGTCCATCGCCGTGCGGGCGAACTCGACCTGCCGCTTGGCGAGCTCCTGGAAGCCCTGCACCGCCAGCTGATTGGCCTGGGTGAGCGCCTCGAGGTTCTTGCGCTGCGACGCCATGACAGCCTCGACGTCGAGGCCCGCGAAGGGGAAACCGGCGAACAGCTTGCCGACTTCCGTCTCGAAGAATTTGCCGTTAACCATCGCCGTATCCCATCCTTGAGGGTTGATGAAGTTTTTGCTGCACTGCAGCATGACCGGAATATGGCGCAGGGTATGCCCTACGTCAAGGCGCGCCGCCGATTTTTATTGCAACGCAATAGGACGACGCGTGCCGGCCGAATAAGTCATTGAAATCTCTAGAGCTGCATACCTGGGCAGAATTGTCGCAGGCATCCGGCGGAGACGCGCTCTCCCAAAAGCGCCCGTACGGACCGGCGACACGCTACTCTCTGGCAGCGCAATAGAGCGACCAGGAGCCGCCCCGTGACCCTCTACCAGCCCCGAGACCCCGCTTACGAGAGCCGGGTTCGCGACAGTTTTGCCCGCCAGGCCTTGATGCAGACCATTGGCGCGGAACTCGCGCAGGTCGAGCCCGGGCGCGTGGAGATCGCGCTCCCCTATCGCGCCGACCTCACCCAACAGCATGGCTATCTCCACGCTGGCATCACCAGCACCATCGCGGATTCCGCGGGCGGCTACGCCGGCTACTCGCTGTTCCCGACCGGCAGCTCCGTGCTCACCGTCGAGTTCAAGATCAACCTGCTGGCACCCGCCGCCGGCGAGCGATTTTTCGCCGTGGGCGATGTCGTGAAGCCAGGCCGCACCCTCACCATCTGCCGGCTCGAGGTGAGCGCGCTCAAGGGTCAGCAGCGCACGCTAATCGCGATCGGTCAGCAGACTCTGATCTGCCTCGAGGGAATCCCCGACCGCTAGCGCCACGCCGCGTAGGCGCAGCCGACGTAGACCTCCGGCGCGAGAATGTAATCGATCAGGTCGAAGCTGCGGCCGCCGGCGGCGCCATGAGCGACGGCCCAGTTGCGGATCTCGTGGGCGCCGTTGCCGGCGCTGGCCGCGCCGTGCTCCAGCAGGTCGACGAGCGGCCCCTCCTCGCCTCTTGCGAAAGTCTCGAGGCAGCGGCGATCGAAGTCCTCATCGATGGCGCCCATGGCGGGCTCGCCGATCGAATGGCTGAGGCCGCCGGTGGCGAGGATCGCGACGCGGACCGCCTCCGGAAAGGAAGCGATCGCGTCGCGCAGCAGCCGGCCCCACGCGAAACAGCGGCGGTAGCTCAGCATCGGCGGCTCGAGCTCGTTGATCAGGATCGGCACGATGCGCGGGAATTGGCGCAGCGCCATTCGCGAGAGCGGGAGGCACAGGCCGTGATCGAGCCGCAGCCGATAGGAGAGCGCGGGCTCGAAATCGCCGGCGAGTGCGGTCTCTAGGATGTGCTGGCCCAGCACCGCATCGCCAGGAACGGGGCTGGGTGCGAAATCCCGCATGAAGGGCTCAGGGGGACCGTCATGCGACTCACCGATCCCGATGCAAAGCGCCGGCAGGTTATCGAGGAAGAAGTTCGTCCAGTGGTCGGGGGCGAGGCCGACGATCGTATCGACGCGAGCCGCGCCGATGCGGCGACCCAGCTCGCCATAGGCGGCGCCGAGGCGTTGCTTGAGTGCGTCGGGAAGTTTGTCCCAGTCGCGCGCGATCAGCGGCCCGTGGCTCGCGGCATAGATGCCGACCAGCTCAGCCATCGGCCGCCGCTGCGCCGGCGCGCAATCGGGCGATGAACTCCGCGTCGACCATGCCGGCGGCGGCGAAGTAGTAGCGGAGCAGATAGGGGTTGGTGCGGCGAGCCAGAAAGCCGACATCGTCGGCGAGCACCGCGGCGCGCACGTCAGGCCTCAGCGGATAGCGGGCGAGCACCACGGCGCGGTCCTTCCGGTACTCGGCAACGCGCGCGGGATCCTGCAGGTCGAAGCAGAGCCTGCTCAGCCAATAGTCCCTCATGCCCCGCATCTTGGCGCCGCACGCAAGCCGGAGACAAGCTATCCTCTCCCTCGGAGCGTCAACACCGGGAGCCCCGATGCCGCGCCGACCGATCGAGATCCGCCTGGGCGGGTATGGCCCGGCCACGACCACCTTCAGCCGCGCCCTCAAGCTGATCGGCGACCGCGTGAAGGCGGCGCTCGGAGATGCCGTCGAGATCCGCATCATCTGGAACATCATGGATTTCGGCTACCGCTCCGAGGACATCCTGTGGCTGGTCGAAAGCGGCGTGCTGACGCTGGGATACCAGTCCACCAGCTATTTCACCGACCGCGTGCCGGAGATCGGCGTGCTCGATCTACCCTTCCTGTTCCAGACCCGCGAGGCCGCGCGAGCCGCGATGGATGGCCCGCTCGGCGACGTGCTCGCCCGCAGGATCGAGGCCAGCCTCAACCACCGCGTCCTCGGCTATTTCGAGAACGGATTCCGGCACATCTCGAACCGGCTCCGGCCGGTGCGCCGGCCCGCGGACCTCGCGGGCATGCGGATCCGCGTGCTGCCGAGCGACATCCAGGTGCGCACCTTCGAGCTCCTGGGCGCGGTACCCTTGCGCATGGACCTCACCGAGGCGATCGAGCGCGTGCGCGCCGGCACCATCGATGCGCAGGAGAACCCGCTCGCCAACACCGTGACCTACGGCGTGCACAAGTTCCACCGATTCCACAGCCTCACCAGCCACTTCTATCTCTCACGGCCGATCTTTCTGCACCGGCCGTCTTACGACGCTTGGCCCGGCGAGTTCAAAGCCGCGATGGGCGAGGCGGTGCGCGAGGCCGTGGCTTTCCAGCGGAATCTCGCGATCGCGGAGGAAGAGCATGCCCTCGCGGAGATCAAGCGCGCGGGTTGCGAGATAACGGAACTCGCCGCGGCCGAGCACGCGGCCTTCGTGGCGGCCGTGGCGTCGCTTCGTGCAGACGCGCACAGGCTCTATCCGCCGGAGCTGCTGGCACTCATCCCCTGATCTCTTGATCAACAGCGGCAACCGCACTCGATTTCGATAGGCATGCGGATGCGGAACGACTAGATTGCCGTCAAACGCGCCGCAGAGACGGCGCGACCATGGGGAGGGGGCATCGATGGCACAGTCGATTGTCTCGTACGTCGATTCCACGCTCGACAATGCGAAGCTAGGACCGATCCACCGCCAAGTCCTGGCGCTGATCACCTTCGCCTATTTCTTCGACGTGATCGACTTCATCATCCTGGGCTCGCTGATCCCGGACATGATCCAGTCCAAATTCGCCGTGCCCGCGCAGGTGGGCGCCATCGGCACGGCGCAGCTCTTCGGCATTTTCGTGGGCACCATCGGCCAGGGCGAGTTCACCGACCGGTTCGGCCGCAAGCGGGTACTCCAGGCCGCGATCCTGATCTACAGCGTCCTCACCATCCTGGCGGGGCTATCGCCGAACTTCGGCTGGCTGATCGTGGGCCGTTTCCTCGCCGGCATTGGTCTCGGCGCGGCGCAGCCGCTCTGCTTCTCCTACGCCGCCGAGTTCGCGCCCAAAACCATCCGCGGCCGGGTCACCGCCTTCATGCAATTCGTCGGGGGCGCCTGCGTCTGGCCGATCGGCACGGCCTTCGCTCTCGGCTTTCGGGGTTCGATCGGCTGGTGGGGAATCTGGATTGCCATCGGCATCGGCGGGCTGGTCGTGTTTTTCTTCACCTTTACGCTGCCGGAGTCGCCGCGCTGGCTCGTCACCCACGGGAAGGGGGACGAGGCGCTGGGCCTGCTCGATCGCATGGGCCTCGGCCGACCCAAGGAGGAACTCGTCAGGGACGAGATCGCGGACATCCGCAGCGACCCCATGGGCGTGGTGTTCCGGCTTTATCGCGGCCGCATCATCGCGGCGATGATCTGCTTCTTCGCGTTCTTCACCGCCGCCCTAGGGCTCGGCGGCTGGCTTCCGAACATCCTCGCCGAACGCGGCTTCACCATCACGAAATCGCTCACCTTCACGTTCGGTATGCAGCTCTCCTTCCCGCTCAGCAGCCTTTTCATGATGTATGCGCTCGAGCGGTTCGGCCGCATCCGCACCTCCTTCACCGCCTTCGTGCTGGCAACGCTGTTTGCCATAACCTTCTACTACTCGACGTCGGACCCGATGGTGCTGGTGGTCGGCTTCCTGATGAATTTCTTCATCCAGCTCGCCGGCAACTCGATGCAGATCTTCACGTCGGAGGTATTTCCGACCAACGCCCGCGCCTCGGGCTTCGGCCTCGCGCAGAGCGGCGGACGGCTCGGCGCCGCCGCGTCCTTCTACGTGATCGCGGTCCTGCAGGGCTACGGGCTCGGCTACGTGATGACCGGCATCGCCGTCCTGCTCGCCATCGCCGCCATCGCCGTGACCCGCATTAGCCAGGAGACGCGAGGCCTCGCTCTCGATACCATCGCGCCGCCGACCCGGTAGGAGCACCGCGCGCCGGCGTAACAGCACGGAAGGGCGAGCATGACCGGCGTGGCATCGCGCAACATCAAATTCATCAGCCACTCCGACCAGGGCGGCCTCGGCGACGGCGTCCAGGTGATGGTGCATCGGGGCTACGCCTATATCGGGCACGGCTACTCGAACGGCATCACCGTCCTCGACGTGCGCGATCCCAAGCATCCCCGGCACGTCGCCTTCCTGCCCTGCCCCGCCAATACCCGCGCCATCCATCTGCAGACGCACGGCGACCTGCTGCTCGCGGTCAACGGTCCCAGCGTCTGGACCATGAAGGTCGATCCCAAGGCCTATTTCTCGGGCTCGTCGGCGGACGCGCTCAAGGGCAAGCCGTTCACCTCGGGCATTCGCGTCTTCGACATCGCCAAACCGGAGGCGCCGCGCGAGATCGGCATCATGCCGACCGAGGGCATCGGGCCCCATCGCATCTGGTACGTCGGCGGCCGTTACGCCTACGCCTCGATCCACACGCCGGAGTTCACCGACCACGTGCTCGCGATCGTCGACATGAGCGACCCGACCAAGCCCCAGGTGGTCGGCCGATACTGGCTCCCTGGCATGTGGACTGGTGGCGGGGAGACGGCGAATTTTCCCAAGGGCAAGCGCTTCGCGCTCCACCACGCGCTGGTCGCCGGCACTCTCGCCTACGCCGCCTGGCGCGATGGCGGGCTCACGGTACTCGACGTCGGCGACCCCACAAAGCCGAAGCTGCTCTGCCACCGCAACCTCGACCCGCCCTTCGGCGGTGGCACACATTCGCCCCTGCCGCTCCCCGACCGCAATCTCCTGGTGCTCGCCGACGAGGCCAATTTCTCGGATTGCAGCCTGGGGCTCCGCCACACTTGGATCTTCGACGTGCGGGAGCCGAGCAATCCCGTGAGCTTCGCCACCATGCCGGTGCCGTCCGAGGCCGACTATTGCAAGAAGGGCGGCAATTTCGGGCCGCACAATCTCTGGGAGAACCGGCCAGGCGCGTTCCAGAGCTCGCACTATATCGTCGCCACCTATCACAATGCAGGCGTGCGCGTGTTCGACATCGAGAATCCGTTCCAGCCGCGCGAAGCCGGTTACTTCGTGCCGCCCGATCCCGAGCGCATGTTCGACCCGCGCCCGAACCGGCCGAAGGTGATCCAATCGGCCGATTGCTTCGTCGACGCGCAAGGCGTGATGTACCTCACCGACAACAACGCTGGACTCTACATCCTGCAGTTCGAGGGCGCGTAGCCGGGCTCTCTAAGCGCTCTGCTTTTGTTCGCGCGGACCCCAGCGGAAGCGGCCGAGGCCGAGCCAGGGCTCGGCCTGGGTGAGGCGACGGTCGAGAGCGGCCATGGTCTTCGCGATGTCCTCGGTGTCGTCGGTGACGAACGTCCGTAAGACACAGAGGTAGAGCACCGCGAGCGCGCGGACGCGGAGGCTGCCGCGAATGCCGGCGCTCGCGAGGCCGGCCGCTTCCAGCATCCAGGTCATCGAGCGCAAGAACGCGGGCGCGCTGCAGAGCGCGGTCGGCGGATCGCTGCCGAGGTCGCGCGCGATCATCTTGAGCGCGGCGCGGTGGGGCTTCAGCGCATCGAAGCGGCGCATCAGCACCTCGAAGAGCCGGTCGCGCGGCGTGTCCTCCGACCCGCCGCGGGATGCCTCGGCCAACACCGCGGCGTCGGTGCGCGCCATGAGGCCGCTCAAGATGGCGGCGCGCGAACGAAATTCGCCGTAGAGCTGGTGGAGCGGCACGCCGGCCTCGCCGGCGATCGCACCGAGCGAGGCCTTGCGCCAACCCTCGCGCTCCGCGAGCGCCAGGGTGGCGTCGAGGATCTTGTCGCGCGGGCTGCCGCTGCTAGTCGTGGTCTTGGTAGAGCGAGCTTTGGAGCGTCTGGCCATGGCACGTCCTCCAGCCACCAAGTTTAGCGGCACCGGCGGCGGCGGCAATCGGCCCGGAAAATGCGCCTTATTTGACAGCGATCACGGTCCCTTGCGTGAGCCGCTCGAGCTCCGCGGGCGTGGTCGGGAATACCGCATGAGGATGCCCGGCGGCGGCCCACAGGCTCGAATGCTGCCGCAAGTCCTGGTCGATGAAGATACGCGGCTGTATCGCGTGGCCGATCGGCGCTACGCCGCCGATCGCGTAGCCGGTCGTGTCCCGCACGAAGGTGGCGTCGGCCTTGCCGATGGGCTCGCCCAGCGCCGCGGCGATTCTCGCCTCGTCGACGCGATTGACGCCGCTCGCGATCACCAGCACCGGCTTGCCGCTCCGACTCTTGAAGACCAGCGATTTGGCGATCTGCGCGACCGTGCAGCCGATCGCCGCCGCCGCATCGGCGGATGTGCGCGCCGTCACTGGCATTTGTCTTACCTGGGCCCCGGAGCCCGCCGCACGCAACAGGTCCTGGACCCGCGCCGCCGCGAGGCTCAACGCTTCGCTCATGGATTCAGTCCGCCAGCTCTCGAGAGCGCCGCGCCGCCGCGGCCACCGCCTTGATCATAAGCGGCTCGAGGCCGTCCGTCGCCATCAACACGTCGAGCGCCGCGCGGGTGGTGCCGCCGGGGCTGGTCACGGCCTCGCGGAGCCTGGATGCGGGCTCGTGCGAGAGCCGCGCGAGCTCGCCGGAGCCTGCCACCGTCGCGCGCGCGAGTCGCATGGCGAGATCGGCGGGCAATCCCGCCGCCACGCCCGCCTTCGCCAGGCATTCGATCAGCAGGAAGACGTAGGCGGGACCGCTGCCGGAGACCGCGGTCACTGCGTCGATCAGCGCCTCGTCGTCGACCCAGCCGACCTCGCCCACGGCCGAGAGCAGCGTGTCCGCGAGCCGGCGCTGGGTCGGCGTCACCCGCGGATTCGCGGCCGCGACCGAAATGCCCCGCCCCACCGCGGCGGGCGTGTTGGGCATGGCGCGGACCACCGCGGCCTCGTCGTCGAGCAGCCGCGCGAAGTAGCGCAGGGTCTTGCCGGCGGCGATCGAGAGGAAGAGCGAGCGGCCGACGAAGCGCTTGTAAGGGCTGACCGCGCCATCCATCACCTGCGGCTTCACCGCGAACACCACCACGTCGGGCGTGAACTCCTGCGGGATCTCCTCGGGCCGCCTGTGGCGCTCGACCAATCGCTCGCCGGCGAACGCATCGGCCCCGGGGCCGGGCTCGATCACGACCACATGCCGGGCCGCGCCGTGCTCCAGCCAGCCCCGAAGGAGCGCGCCCCCCATCTTGCCGCAGCCGATGAGGAGCAGAGTCGTGGCGGGCGGCTTGCCGCCCGCGGTCATCAGGCCTCGCCTTGTGGGTCGATCATCGCCGCGGCGATCGCGTCCTCGGCGCCCTTGCCGCCCCACACCACCAGCTGGAAGGCCGGATAGAAGCGCTCGCATTCCGTAAGCGCGATGTCGACGAGATCCTCGAGCTGCTCGACGCTTGCGCCCATGGCGCCGCGCAACAGCACGCCGTGGCGAAAGCAGGGCGCGGGATCATCGAGGCCGAGATCGAAATGCCCGATCCAGAGCTTCTCGTTCACCGCGGCGAGCAGCTCATAAACCGCCGCGCGGCGCGCCTTCGGCACCTTCATATCGAAGCCGCAGGAGAAGTGGAGCGCACTGGTCTCCTGCTGCCAGAGGAAGAACATGCGGTACTCGCACCAGCGGCCCGAGACCTCCGCCACCATCTCGGCGTCGTTGGCGCGGTCGTGCGCCCATTCGTTGGCCTGGACGATCTCCTCGACGAGATCGATGGGGTTGGCCGCCGGCGTCGTGGTCTCGACGGAGATCGCGGTCATGGCACCCTCCTCTGGCCCGGACGGGCCACCGGCATCTAGTGGCTCAATCCCCAGAGCACACCATATGCTGTAGCGTGCCAAAGCACTTACGCCCATGCAAGGCCAGATTTGGTGGGTGCCGACAAGGAAGCCACAAATGAGAGTCCGGCCAAGGACTTATGTCCCGGGCGAGCTCTCCGCCTTCGGCGGCGTGGCCCCATGCCTCCGCCCAGCTTTGTGCCGCGGCTCGGGCGGCTCGGCCTCGAGCCGCGCCTCCAGCGCCGCAAGACGCTCGGCAAGCCGCTCCTGCTCGGTGCGAGCTTTCGCCGCCATGGCCTGAACCGCCTCGAACTCCTCCCGACGGACCAGGTTCATGCGGTCGAGGATGTGCTGGAATTGGTCGCGGAGCCGCGCCTCGACCTCCTCGCGTACGCCCGTTAGCGCGCTCAGCGCACCCGAGGCCACGCGCGCCAGGTCCTCGAAAATGCGGTTGTCGTTCTGCATGGGAGCCTCTCCGTTGCCGATCTCTGCCCCAGAGATAATGCCGATCGCGCCCATCCGCCACATCGCGCCCAATCGGCAAATCGGGCATTGCGATCGGGCGGCGAGGCCCTATAACTCCGCCGGGCTCATGCACGGGCAAGCGCCATGATCGTCATCACCGGCGGCGCCGGCTTCATCGGATCGAACCTGGTGGCGGCGCTGGAGG
>DATFRA010000017.1:0-8426 GCA_035263705.1 Allostellaceae bacterium | reverse complement strand
CAGGAGGACGCGCCGAAACCCGTGCAAGGGTTGCGTCGCCCCTCGCACACAAGTCGGCCGAACGAAGCAGGGTTCGCGTGCGCGCGATCGTGGCATTGGCGACGCCCTTCGGCATCGTGCCGACCGCAACCGGAGCCGGCCCAGACCTGGAGCGAGGCGGCGCGCCGGATTGTCGCCTTGATCCTCGGCCCCCACCTCTTCCTCTTGGCGACTTGGCGTATTGCCGATTCAAACTTAAGTTCACCGCCAAGGCACCAAGGACGACAGAAACCAGGGAGGACGGAGGACGCTATGACGAAGACAAGGATTTCGCGCCGCGCGCTGATGATCTCGGCGGCCGCAGTGGCCGGTACGACCGCGGCCGGTTGGCGGCCGGCCTTCGCGGACGATATTCGGCTTCGCATGTTCTGGTGGGGCGCCAAGGAGCGCGCCGAACGGACCGAGAAGGCCAACCGGCTCTTCGAGCAGAAGCATCCCGGCACCACCATCGCCGGCGAGACACTGGGCTGGAGCGATTACTGGCCGCGGGTCGCGACCCAGGTCGCGGGCCGGAACACCGCCGACGTCTTGCAGATGGATTACCGCTACATCTTCGAGTACGCGCGGCGCGGCGCGCTGCTGCCGCTCGACGAGTACGTACCGAAGGATCTCAACCTCGGCGACTTCAGCCCGGCCGCGGTCGACAGCGGCAAGGTCGACGGCAAGATCTACGGCGTGAGCCTCGGGCTCAACTCCACCGCTTTCCTCTATGACCGCCAGCTGATCCAGACGCTCGGCTTGAAGGAGCCGGCATGGAGCATGACCTGGGCCGAATTCGGCGACCTCGCGGCGGAGATCACCAAGGCCGCGAAGAAGGACGGCTTCTACGGCATGATGGACGGCGCGCGCAATGAGCAAGCGCTCGAGGTCTGGCTGCGCCAGCACGGCAAGCCGCTCTACACCGCGGACGGCAAGGTGGGCTTCGAGGAAGCAGATATCGCCGAGTGGTTCGGATTCTGGGACGGACTCCGCAAGCGCGGCGCCGCCGCGGCACCCGACGTGCAGGCGCTCGATATGGGAGAGATCGACACCAGTCTCCTGACCCAGGGCCGCGCCGCGATGGTGTTCGCGAATTCGAATCAGCTCGTGGGCTTCCAGGCCGCGGTCAAGGGCAAACTCGGCATGAGCATGTATCCGAGCGGCGGCGCCGGCGCGAAGCCCGGTCAATACCTGAAGCCCTCTATGCTCTGGAGCATCGCCGCCAGCAGCAAGCAGCCGAAGGCCGCGGTCGAGGTCGTCAACTTCTATATGAACGACAAGGACGTCGACCTCGTGCTCGGCGTCGAGCGCGGCGTGCCGGCCTCCGTCGCCATGCGCCAAGCGGTCGAGCCCACGCTCGACGAGCTCGGCAAGGCGCAGACGCAATACGTCTCCTTCATCGGCGACAAGGTGGGCGCGCTGCCGCCGCCGCCGCCCGCGGGCGCCGGCGAGGTGCAGCAGTTGCTGCGCCGAGTCAACGAGCAGGTGGGCTTCGGCAAGCTCTCGGTCGCTGACGGCGCCAAGCAGTTCGTCACCGAGGCGAAAGCCATCCTGGCGCGCGGGTAAATCTCGGTGGCGGTCGCGCTTTCCGGCCAGGGGCCGCGCGCGGCCGCGCTCCCGGGGCGCGGGCGCTGGCGCCTCAAGGCGGAGCTCGAAGGCTATGCCTTCCTGCTGCCCTGGCTCGCGGGGTTCCTGGGCCTGACGCTCGGCCCCGCGCTCGCCTCGCTCTATCTCTCCTTCACCGACTTCGACCTGGTGCGGAGCCCACGCTGGATCGGCGTCGCCAACTACGCGCGGATCGCGACCGACGATCCGAAGTTCGCGGCCTCGATGCACGTGACGTTCTTCTATGTCGCGTTCGCGGTGCCGCTGAAGCTCGCCTTCGCGCTCGGCGTCGCGCTCATCCTCAACAAGGGCATCCGCGGGCTCCCGGTCTACCGCGCGCTCTTCTACCTGCCGTCGCTCCTGGGCGCCTCAGTCGCCATCGCCGTGCTCTGGCGCCAGCTCTTCGCCGGGAACGGGCTCGTCAACCAGCTCCTGGCGCCTCTCGGCATCCACGGACCCAGCTGGATCTCGAACCCCGACACCTCGCTCTACACACTGATCGCGCTCAGCGTGTGGCAGTTCGGCTCGCCCATGATCATCTTCCTGGCGGGACTCCGGCAGATCCCGAAAGACGTCTACGAGGCGGCGTCGATCGACGGCGCGGGATGGTGGCGGCGGTTCTGGAACATCACGCTGCCGCTGCTGACGCCGGTGGTGTTCTTCAATGCGATCGTGCAGACCATCGACGCCTTCAAGGCCTTCACGCCCGCCTTCATCATCAGCGCCGGCACCGGGGGGCCGATCGACTCGACGCTCTTCTACACGCTCTACCTCTACCAGGAGGCCTTCGCCTTCTTCCGCATGGGCTATGCGGCGGCGCTCGCGTGGCTCCTGGTGATCATCATCGCGGCCTTCACGGCCTTCTCGTTCCTGACCTCGCGCTACTGGGTTCACTACGGTGATTGACGTCGACCTGCCATCGGCGGAGCCCGGCAGCGGTCAGTACGGCGCAGGACGCTCGCTCGCCTATCACGCGCTCCTGTGCGCGGCCTCGCTCGCGATGCTCTATCCGCTGCTCTGGATGCTCTCGAGCTCGTTCAGGCCCGAGGACGAGATCTTCGGCACCGCGTCAATCTGGCCATCGAGCTTCAGCCTCGAGAGCTACGTGCGCGGCTGGACCGGCCTGCAGGTGAGCTTTGGCCGCTTCTTCCTGAACTCGCTGGTCATCTCGGTGCTCTCGGTGATCGGCAACGTGCTTTCCTGCTCGCTCGCGGCCTATGCGGTGGCGCGGCTCGAGTTCCGCGGGCGGAACTTCTGGTTCGCGCTCATGCTGGGCACGCTGATGCTGCCCTATCACGTGACGCTGATCCCGCAGTACATCCTTTTCCTCGGGCTCGGCTGGATCGACACCTTCCTGCCGCTGGTGGTGCCCAAGTTCCTGGCGGTAGACGCGTTCTTCATCTTCCTCCTGGTGCAGTTCTTCCGCGCGCTGCCGCGCGAGCTCGACGAGGCCGCCAAGATCGACGGCTGCAGCGCGTTCAGCATCTACTGGCGGATCATCCTGCCGCTCTCGCTGCCGGCGCTCGCCACCGCGGCCATCTTCACCTTCATCTTCACCTGGGACGACTTCTTCGGGCCGCTGGTCTATCTCAACGACATGGGCTCCTACACCGTGCAGCTGGGCTTGCGCAGCTTCGTCGATTCGTCCGGCAAGTCGGATTGGGGCGCGCTCTTCGCGATGTCGACAGTGACGCTCCTGCCGGTGTTCGGCTTCTTCGTGTTCTTCCAGCGGCTCCTGATCCAGGGCATCGCCACCACCGGCCTCAAGGGCTGAGTCTTTTCCACTCACATACGGACAATGTCATGAGCAAGGTTCGCTTCGCCGCCGTCGGCCTCAACCACTTCCACATCTACGGCCAGATCGACTTGATGCTGAAGGCCGGCGCGGAGTTCGTGGCCTATCACGGCGAGGAGGAGAAATTCTTCGATCGGCCCTTCGCCAAGCATTATCCGCAGGCCAAGAAGGTCGACGACGTGAGGCGCATCCTCGAGGATCCCGACATTTCCCTCGTGCTGAGCGCCGCCGTCAACAACGAGCGCGCGCCGCTCGGCATCTCCGTGATGCGCCACGGCAAGGATTTCATGGTCGACAAACCCGGTATCACCTCGCTCTCCCAGCTCGCCGAGGTCAAGAAGGCGCAGGCGGAGACCAAGCGGATCTACTCGATCTGCTACTCCGAGCATTTCGAGACGCGCTCGACGGTGAAGGCGGGCGAGCTCCTGAAGGCGGGCGCGATCGGCAAGCTCGTCAACAGCGTGGGCCTGGGCCCGCATCGCCTCAACAAGCCGCGGCGCGCGCCGTGGTTCTTCCAGCGGGAGAAATTCGGCGGCATCCTCGCCGACATCGCCTCGCATCAGTGCGAGCAATTCCTGTTCTTCACGGATCGCCTCAATGCCGAGGTGGTTACCGCGACCGTCGCGAACCGCGCCAATCCGGAGACGCCGCAGTTCCAGGATTTCGGCGAGATGCTACTGCGCGCGCCTGATGTCACCGGCTACGTCCGCGTCGATTGGTTCACGCCTGATGGCCTGCCCACCTGGGGCGACGGAAGGCTCACGCTGATCGGTGCCGAGGGTTACATGGAACTCCGCAAATACGTCGACATCGACGGCAAGCCCGGCATCGATCACCTTTTCCTGGTGGACAAGAAGGG
Organism: Allostellaceae bacterium; assembly: GCA_035263705.1. Classification (GTDB taxonomy): domain Bacteria; phylum Pseudomonadota; class Alphaproteobacteria; order ATCC43930; family CGMCC-115725; genus DASZHJ01. The sequence goes on along the minus strand of DATFRA010000017.1, from coordinate 4,149 downwards.
CGTGCGCCGCATCGATTGCTCGAGTGTCGAGCTGCCCTACGGCCGCCAGCTCGTCGCCGACGTCCTGAACCGCACCGAGACCGCGATGCCGCAGGCGCGCTGCTTCGGCGCCACCGAACTCGCGCTGACGGCACAAGCCATGGCCGAGCGCGCATGACACAGGCCCTCAACGTCGCCGTCGTCGGTCTCGGTATCGGCAAGGCGCATATCGCCGAAGGCTACGCCAAGCATCCCGACAAGTTCCGGGTATTGGCGATCTGCGATCTCGATCCGAAGCGGCTCGCGGCGGTCGGCGACGAATTCCAGGTGCCGCGCCGGTCCACCTCCTTCGACGAGGTGCTGGGAATGGCGAACGTCGACGTGGTCGACATCTGCACGCCGCCTGGGCTCCACGTGCCGCAGACATTAGCCGCGATCGCCGCGGGAAAGCACGCGATCTGCGAGAAACCGCTCGCGGGCTCGCTCGCCGACGTGGACAAACTGATCGCGGTCCAGCGCCGCGCCAAGCACCGGATCATGCCGGTGTTCCAATACCGGTTCGGCAACGGGCTGCAGAAGGCAAAGCGCATCGTCGACCTCGGTCTCGCCGGCAAGCCCTATCTCGCCACCATCGAGACCGCCTGGAAGCGCACCGCGGCCTATTACGCCGTGCCCTGGCGCGGGAAATGGGAGACCGAGCTCGGCGGCGTGCTGCTCACGCAAGCGATCCACTCGCACGACATCCTGACTTATCTGATGGGGCCGATCGCCTCGGTGTTCGCGCGCACAGCGACGCGGGTCAATAAGATCGAGGTCGAGGATTGCGCGGTGGCGAGCCTCGCGATGAAGAGTGGCGCGCTGGTCTCGCTGGCGGCGACGCTCGGCTCGCAGGTGGAGATCAGCCGGCTCCGTTTTTGCTTCGAGAATGTGACCTTCGAGAGCGCGCTCGCACCCTATAGCCCCGGCGACGATCCCTGGACCATCACGCCGGCCTCGCCCGCGGCCGAGGCGCGGATCGGCCGGGCGCTGGAGGATTGGCGCCTCGTCCCGTCACGGTTCGAGGGCTTGCTCGCGAGCTATCACGCCGCGGTGGTCGACGGCGGACCTCTGCCGGTGACGCTCGCGGATGCGCGGCAATCGCTCGAGCTGGTGACTGCGCTGATGCATTCCGCCGAGACCGGTACCGCGGTCGCGCTCCCGATCGGCGCCAAGCATCCGAAATACCGGAGCTGGCGGCCGCGCAAGCAGACAATGCGGAAGCCCCGCAAGACTCAGAGAACGGCCGGCCGGCGGTAGCGCAGGAGGCAGGCGTAGTCCCGATAGAGCGGCTCGACCGTGAGATTGCCGTGCTCACGCCGGGCGACATGGCGGAGGTAGTCCGGCAAGTCCGCGCGCGGCGTCACATCGAAGAGCGCGAGCCACCGCTTCAGCAGATTGCGGAACCAGCGCGGAAGTCCACGTTGCTCGGAGAAGTCCACCACGGTGAGCACACCCGCGGGCCTCAGGACCTGCACCGCGCGATCGATCACACTGCCCCAGTCCGGGATCATCGAGAGCGTGTAGGAGAACAGGATCGCATCGAAGGGTCTGTCGAGCCCGAACGTCGCGGCGGGATCGAGCTCGTCGGCAAGGCAGCGCTCGGTCCGGATGCGGTCGCCGAGACCCGCGCGCTCGATCGTGGCACTCGCGGTCTTCAGCATTTCGTTGGAGGCGTCGATCCCGAAGATCGCGGCGTCCGGATAGTACCGGGCGAGCGCCACCAGATTGCGCCCGGTGCCACAGCCGACCTCGCAGATGCGCGCGCCTCGGCCGGGTTCGAGTCCACGGATCAGGCGGTCGCGGCCGAGCAGATAGAACTTCCGCGTGAAATCGTAGATGTGCCGCTGGTGCCGGTACATCCGATCCATGCGGAGCGTCGCATCGGCAGTCATGGGCTGCGCCCGCGGCGTTCTCTCAGGCCCGGTTATAGATGTGGAAGCCACCGTAGATCGCCGAGCGGTCGCGGCGGAAGAGGCTCGCGGCGAGGTCGGTCTCCGCGCGCCAGGGCTCGAGCAGCGCCGGCGGCAGCGCGGCTTCGAGCGGCGAGAGGCGCCCCGCGGTGCGGAAGATCACGCGGGCACCCGGCCGCGCCGTGCGGCCGATCTCCTGCCAGAGGCTCGTGAGCTGCGGCGGGCCCATCCAATCTTGCGCATCCAGCAGGACGTAGCGGTCCATGCTCTCCGAGGGCTCGCGCGCGAGGAAATCCGTAATCGACGCGAGGTGGGTCTGTACCCGCGGCGCGCGCTCGGCGAGCGTGCGGAAGGCCTCGGGCTTGAGATAATCCGGCGCCGGCCCCGCGGCCTCGATGCCGTACCGGCGCCCGAAGGCCTGCCAGGCGAAATAATTCTCCTCGAGCGGAAACTCGCAGGCCAGGCGGCGCAGGCGCTCGAGGTAGAGGTTTGCGAGGTCTCCGCCGGCGTCGTCGCGGAGCGCGTCGAATTGCGCTGGCGGAATGCCGAGGCTGTAGAGCACCGCCGGCATCCGGCAGAGCATCCGCACCGGCTTCGCGTCGAAGGTGGGTGCGATCCACTCCTCGAAGAGCCGCGCCTGGTCCTCGAGATTGCTGGCGCCCAGCATGCGCGTCGGGTCGTTCCCGGTGAGCCGCGCCGCGAAATGCAGGAAGCCGATGAAGCGGCCGAGGAGGCCGCGGCGATAGAGACCGCTGTTCGCGAACAGGCTGAAGCGCCGTTTGCCGAGCGGCGAGCGGCCTTCCCAGAAGGCGCGCGCCTCGTCGTCGAGGTGCGGCTGAAGGTAGTCGCGATAAGTGTCCCAGGCGCTGGGATCGATGCCGTGGCCGAAGAGGCGATAGAAGGCGCTGTGATCCGGCAGGTGCTGCGCCGCCGTCAGCTTGAGTCGCGTCAGTGCGAGATGTGCGGGGTTGAGGTCGACGGCGACGATCTCCGCGGGATCGGCGAGGAGATAATTGAGCACGTTGCAGCCGCCGGAGGCGATCGTCAGCACGCGGCTCGTGGGCTCGAGGCGGAGCGCTTCGAGGTCGACGCGTGGATCCTCCCAGATCTGGTTGTAGACCAGGCGATGAAACCAGACCGCGAAGAGCCGTTCCGAAAGACCCCGCTTGCTCGCCACGCGGTTCCGGTAGACCGCCGACTTCAGCAGCGCCGTCGCCATGCACCACCCCAACCCATAGGGTTAATCGGGTAGTGATACCCGCTATATCGTGACGGAATGATGACCGGACCGTACAGCCGTTCTGCCCTGCGGCGTGGCGTCAGTCGCCAGCGAGCGCCGTATCCGGCGGGAGCCAGCCCTGGCGCTCGCGCCAGTCCGCCGGCAGGTCCTTGAAACGCGCGAGGGAGAGCGGGGTCAGGTCCGCGAACAGGCAGCGGCCGTGGCGGACCAGCTCCATGATCGCGCGACCCGAGGCCGGCGAGAGACCGAAGCCCACGCTCGACATGGTCGCAAGCACGACATTGCTGGGATCGGCGAGGCGGTCGATCACGGGGCGGCCGTCGGGTGTGTTCTCGACGATGCCGGCCCAGCTGCGGATCACCCGCACATGGGCCGCCTTCGGGAAGAGCTCCGCGAGCCGGCGCGCGAGGTGGCGCACCAGCGGCGTGGTGGGTCGGGGCGGCGCCGTCATCTCGCTCCACTCGAGCCACTCGTGCGGGCCGCCGCCATAGGCGAGATTGCCGCGCAGCGTCTGCCGTCCGTAGAGGCCGTTGCCGTCGACCCCGCCGTGCTTCATCAGAGGCAACGGCTCCGTCACGATCATCTCGGCGCGCGCCGGTGCCAGCGGCAGATCGGCGCCCACCATGGCCGCGAGATTCGCGGTCTGGGGTCCGGCCGCGATGACCAGCGCGTCGGAGCCGAAGGTGCCGCGGTCGCTCACGACCTCCACGGCCTTGCCGTTGCGCACGGTGACGCCGGTCACGGTTGCGTGCTGCAGGATCTTTCCGCCGTGGTCCTGCAGCGCCCAGGCATAGGCCTGGCTCGTGCGCTGGGGATTGGCGTGGCCGCCGAAATCCAGCATGAAGCCTCCGTAGACGTTGTCGCCGCAGAGCGGCACGAGCTCCCGGATTTCCGCTGGCGTGAGGCGCTGGCATTTGAAGCCCTGCTTTCCCGCCAGCCGCTCGATGCGGGTGTGGTGCGTGAATTGCGCCTCGTCGAGGG
>DATFRA010000016.1:0-13345 GCA_035263705.1 Allostellaceae bacterium | reverse complement strand
GCGGCGCCCCGCCGGCCTTCACCGCTGCCGGCTCGACACTCGCCGCGAAAGCCACATCTCGGCTCAGAAGCTCCTCGATCTTGTCCTCGGAGAAGCCGACCTCCGCCAAGACATCCCGCGTATGCTCACCGAGCGCCGGGGAGGGGCGCTCGAATACCAGAGGCGCGCGAGTCATCTTGATAGGTTCAATGGCGACGCGATAACGCCCACCGTAATTCGATTCCACCTCACGGACCATGCCGCCGGCAACGATCTCCGGATCGTTAAGGGCTTCGATCGTCGTGCGCACCGGCGCTACCAGCGCACCTGTCGAGGCCATGAGCGCGAGCGCGTCAGCTTGCGGTATCTCTTTCAGCCGGTCGGCGAGGATTTGCGCGATCTTGTCGCGGTTCAGCCATGCGCCATCTCCCTCGAGATGAGGCGACACATCTTCCCCTGCACCCAGTAGCTCCGCAATCCGGGGGAGCAGCTCGGGCTTTGCGACCAGTGCGATGGCGCCGTCCTTGGTCGCATAGATCCCATAAGGGGCTGGCTGATGCATGTGAGCGATGCCACCGCGACCGCGCGTCGGCTCCGACTTCGCGTTAAGCGCATAGCACGTCTCAGAGGCGAGAAGATGCAAGCCGCATGAGACCATGTCGACGCGCACCCATTGGCCTGCTCCGGTGAGGTCGCGATATCTGAGCGCGGCGAGCACGCCGATGACCGCTTGCGCCGCGGAGTAGCCATCCATCACATACGCGCCCGCCGCGATCGGCGCGCCGTCGGCGGGACCCGTTTGGCTCGCGAGGCCCGAGAGAGCCTGGATGAGGAGATCCTGCCCTGGCCGTTGTCGCGCGGGTCCCATCGGGTCATAGGCAGCAATCGAGCAATAGATCAGTTGTGGCCAGCGCTTGGCCAGGGCGTCGTAGCCGAGGCCCAGCCGCTCGAGAACTCCGGGGCGGAAATTCTCGAGGACGACGTCGGCACGCTCGATCAGGCGTTCCATGACCTCGCGGCTGTCGGGCTGCTTCAGATCGAGCGCGAGCGACCGCTGATTGCGATTCATGCCAAGGAAATAGGGGCTCGGCGCCTGCGGGTCCGTGCCGGGCTCGCGAATTCCGCTACGCTGATAGTCGCCCGCGGGCGCTTCGATCTTGATGACCTCCGCGCCGAGCGAGCCGAGATATTGCGCCGCGATTGGCCCGGCCGCGTAGTGCGTAAACGCCAGGACCCGAACGTTACTGAGCGGATTGGCCGTCCCATGCATTCCGTTTGGGCAGCTCATCGCCAAGTCTCTCCTTTCTCCCGTCGCCGCGTTCGGTCGCCTCGAAACCCTCGAGGAAATCTCACCGGCGGCCCGCGTCAGCCGATCTCTTTTCTGAGTTGGCGGGCGATGATCATGCGCTGGATCTGATTCGTGCCATCCCAGATCTGATGGATTTTGGCCTCACGGTAGTAGCGTTCGACCGGATATTCCTTCGAATACGAATATCCGCCGAAAATCTGCATGGCATTCGTCGTCGTTCTCACGCACATGTCGCCGGCGAAGAGCTTGGCGTGCGATGATTCCTTGGTGAAGGACAGCCCGGCGTCGCGGCGCGACGCGGCGTACCAGACCAGAAGGCGAGCCGCGTCGATTTCAGCCGACATATCGGCAAGCATGAACTGCACGGCTTGAAAGTCGAAAATCAGCTGCTTGAATTGTTGGCGCTCGAGTGCATAGCGAAGGGCCGCTGCCATGGCGGCATCCGCCAGTCCGACCGCCTGCGCCGCTGCGCCCAGGCGGCCGGGGCCGTCGAGGCCGCGCATGACGGACCGAAAACCGTCTTCGCCGCCAAGCTGGGCGCTCGCAGGCACCCAGCAGTTGTCGAGGAAGATGGGTGCGGTGCCGAAACCGCGCACACCGAGTAGATCGAGCTTGGCACCGCATAAGAGACCGGGCGTGCCGCGCTCGACGATGAAGGTGCGAATACCCTTGTGGCGCGCCTCGCGGTCGACCGTCGCCACGATGATGAAGAAATCGGCCAGCAAGGCTCCCGAGATGAAGACCTTCTGGCCGTTGAGGACGAAACCCTGCCCGTCGCGTCTCGCTGTCGTTGCCACCGAACCGGCATCCGAGCCCGCTCCCGGCTCGGTCAATCCGAAGGAGCAGATCTTCTCGCCGCAGATCAGCGGCGGCAGGAATTTGCGCTTCTGCTCGTCGCTGCCCAGCGTCGCGATATAGTGGATCATCGATTCGGTTAACGTCATGCCGTTCGATACCGTCGTCGAGGCCTTGGCTATTTCCTCGACGATCAGGCACCAGGTCAGTGTCTGGGCGTCTGCGCCGCCATAAGCTTCGGGTGCAGTCACACCGAAGAAGCCGAGCTCGCCCATGCGGCGATGCAGGCTCCAGTCGAATTCCGCCGCCTCGTCGATGTGCCGGGCCCGCGGCGCGACCTCTTGGCGCGCGAATATGCGCGCTGCATCCCTGATCGCCCGCTGCTCTTCGGTGAGCTCGAAGTCCATGGCTGGTCACGCCTTGACGGCGCCAGCGCCAAGGCCGGCGATGAAGTATTTCTGCACGAAGAGGAACAGGATGACCGGCGGCAAGGTGAAGATGGTCGCCGCGGCGAGAACCTGGTCCCACGGGGTTACATAGACGCCGATGAAGGAGGCGAGACCGATCGTCCCCACCCATTTCTCGGCCTGAGTCACGATCGTGCGGGCGAGCAGAAACTCGTCCCAGCCGCTCAGGAAGGTGAAGATGCTGGTCGCCACGAGGCCGGGCACGGCGAGCGGCAAGGTTATGCGAACGAGAATCAGCGGCCATGAAGCACCGTCGATGCGCGCGGCCTCCTCGATCTCGAAGGGTATGGAGTCGAAGATCGACTTCATCATCCAGATGACGACCGGGAGCGCAAAGGCAAAGTTGCCGAGCATCAGGCCGAATAGAGTATCTGTGAGATTAAGTGCCGTGAAGATCGTGTAGATCGGAATGATCAAGACGAGCGGCGGCATCATCTGCGTCGTGAGAATCACGAGCGCGATCGTCGATTTCCCTCGATAGCGGAAGCGGGACAGCCCATAGGCGCCCGACACGCCGGCCACCAAGGCCATGACTGTCGAACCGCCGGCCACGACCAACGAGTTGAAGAGCCAAAGGGCGAGCGGCGTCTCGCTGATCACCGCACGGTAGCCATCGAGCGTGGGCCCGTGCGGTACGAGGCGCGGCGGATACGAGAAGAGGGCTGCCCCGGTTTCGAGCGAGGTCTTGACCATCCAATAGAACGGAAACACCACGACGATGAGGAGCGTGACCATGGCCGCGCGGGAGGTGAGCTCCCAGGCCGCGCGCTTGATACCGCTGAGCTCACGCACCGGCTACCTCCTTCCGATACATGAAGGCCAAATAGCCGATCGAGAAGGCGAGCGAGATCAAGAGGACGATCACGCCCAGCGCGCTTGCCGTGCCGAAGTGGAAGAACTTGAACGCTTCGAGGTAGGATCGGATGACGATGGTCTCAGCACAGCCCGCCGGGCCGCCCTCGGTCAGAAGGAAGATGATGGTGAAGGAGCGACCGAAACTCCAGATGGTGATGAGCAGCGTCAGCATGATGGAGACATTGCGCAAGCCCGGCAGGGTGATATGCCAGAAAGACTGTATTGGACCGGCGCCATCAACTTGCGCGGCTTCGTAATGTTCCCTCGGAATAGTTTGGAGCCCCGCCAGGAACATGACTGTACCCAGGGGGAAGAGCTTCCAGATCGAAACGCCCGTCAGACTGATCAGGGCACCGGGACAGGCGAGCAGAAAGGCGAGTTTCTGCGTGGCGATGCCGCTTGCCTGGACCAGATAGTTGAGGACACCGAATTCAAAGTCGAACATCCATCCCCAGATGAGCGCCGCCGCCACATAGGGCACAGCCCAGGGAATGATGAAGAGCGCACGCGCCAGCGGACGCAGCGCGAAGCGGCGATCGAGAAGCAGTGCTGTCCCGAGGCCGATGCCCCAGACGAAGATGACATTGCCGAGCGACCATAGGGCCGAGGTGCGCAGCACTTGCGGGAAATACCTTGACGTGAGAACGCTCTTATATTGCTCCAAGCCGACGAACTGGCCCGCACCGCCAATCCCGCCATCGGTGAAGCTGATGGCCACGGCTTTGACCATGGGCCCGAAGAAGACCACGGCGAGGGCGATTCCGCTCGGCAGTATGAAGGCATAGGGCACCAGCCTCTCTCTGAACGACCAGCGAAAGACGCGTGGTTGAGACCAGTGGGACGAGGTCGCGCGCTCAACAATCGTGGTCACCGAGGATCCGCCGCACAACCATCATCCGAGAGTCAGTGCTTAGACGCCATGAAGCTCTCGAGGGCCGCTTGCAGATTCCTGCCGGTCTCCTCCGCCGATACATTCGCGAACAGCATGTTCTCGATATGCTCACCCACGATCTTCACGACCTCGGCACCGTATTGCTCGGCCCCGTCGGGGGCATAACTCTTCGCGCTGAGGCTCGCGTCCTCGATCGCCTTGAACCAAGGGTTCTCGGCGACGAAGTTCGCCGGCACGAAGCCGGAGCGCCCGGGAAACGTCTTGCCCGCGGTCACGATTAGTGTCTGGATGTCGTCCTTCAGCATTCGAGTAATTAATTTCGCGGCGAGCTCCTTGTTCTTTGCGGCTTTCGGCACGGCGAGAAAGACCGTGACGGCCATGGTGGTTTTGCCGGGCAGCGGCAAGGGTGTGGCTCGCAAATTAGCGTAGGTGTCCTGGTTCTCTTTCGCCACGATGCCCGCGATGAATGGGCCGGTCGCATACATGGCGACCTTTCCCTGGATGAAGAGCTGCCGATAGGCGTTCGTGTCCATGCCGCGCGGAATGAGCCCCTCATCGTACAATGTCTTCAGGAATTTCAAGGCCGCGACTGTCTGTGGCGCGTTGGCGTTTGGCTTGCCGTCCTTGAAGAAGCCGCCGCCGAAGCCGACGACGAGCGCGTTGACCTCGATATAGGCGACGCTCTGATTGCCGGGCTTCGAGACCGTCATGAACCCGAATTGCTGCGCTTCGGGCTTGCGCAGCTTCCTGATAGCGTCGAGCAGTTCGTCGACATTCTGCGGTGGCTTCAGGCCGGCATCGCTCAGGAGCTTCTGGTTGTAGAAGAGAGCGCGCGCGCCGACTTGAAACGGAACGCCGTAGATCACGCCATCCTTTTCGGCGAGCTTGGCGGTCGGGACCAGCTCGCTCTTAGCGATCCCCGCCTGCTTGTAATATTGATCCAGCGGCTCCAGAAGACCCGCCTCGATATATTGGCGTATCTCGGGATCGTAGAGCGTTGCGACGTCCGGCGGATTGCCGGCAGCCGTGTCGGTCATCTGCTTGTCCCAGAACACGGCCGGCGGGACGGCAAGGTCCTTCACGACAACGCCCGGGTTTTCCTGCTCGAAGCTCTTCTTGAGCGCCATCATGACCGGAGCATTGTTGGGCTCGCTCCACTGGAAGCTCGGCCAGGTGATCTCCGTGGCTGCAGCTATCCTGACCGAAAGCAAAAGCGCCGCGGCGCCGAGCGTTACCCAAGAGAGTGCGACGCGCTTCATGGTTTCCTCCCTGCGGACGGAGCAATCGCTGCCACTCACGATGCGGCACGCGCGGTTCGAGGTTGCGCCCATCTCCGTTGCCGGAGTGCGGACCGATGTCCTGGAGCCCCGCCGCATCCTCCGCGACAGTGGTCGTCCAACGACCAATAGACTTTGTTCATTCACATCAACTCGGTCGCGCTGTCAACAAGAAAACCTCGTATGAGAGCTTGAAGGCATCGATTGAGGAGACAGAAAGGTTTAGAAATTCAATTAATATCTTGAAACAGCGACATTATCCGACTATATGCGGGAAGCGATGCCCCGGTCGCTTATTGACGCGATGGCCGCGAACAAGATATTAAGCGAAGATTGGAGAGTGAACTTTGCATACTGAAGCTAAACCGATCAGCGCCCTCACCAAGCATTGTCTTGCTGTCCTCGAACTTCTTGCCACGCAGGCGCAGGGGGTGAGGTTTGCCGAGATCGTGGAGCAGACCGGCATGCCGAAGGGCAGCGCGCATCTGCTGCTCTCGACGCTTTGCACTCATGGCTGGGTCGAGCATGATGCTGCGACCGGCATCTATCGGTTAGGCCTGCGCTTGCCGGTATTGGGGCAACGCTTCCTCATCGGTATCGGCATTCCGGATATTTGTCAGCCTGTGCTGGATCGCGTCGCCCAAGAGAGCGGTGAGGTCGTGCGCTTGGCCATCGTCTCCGGCGACGGGCTGACTTGGGTGGCGCAGGCGCAAGGCGCCCGTACCGGGCTCATCTATCAACCTCAAATGACGGCGAGAGTGGCACTCCACGTCACGGCCACCGGCAAGGCTTGGCTCGCAACGCTTCCCAGAGACGAAGCGGTGAAGATCATTCTCAAAGCGGGGTTTGGCAATCCCGAGCGTTTCGGGCCGAACGCGATTCGCTCCCTCGATGCGCTGATCCGCCAGATTTCGCTGACGCAGGAACGCGGCTATGGCTACGTCTTCGAGGAGGCCGAGGTTGGCATCGCCAGCGTTGCGGCAGCGATATGCCCGGGTGGAGAAGCGGCGGTGGGCACGGTCAGCATTGCAGGTCCGATCTTTCGAATGAGAGAAAGTCGTATTCCCGAGATGGCTCGCCTCGTGCAAGCCGCGGCGACCGATTTGGCGACGGTCTGGCCGCTCAGGGCCTTGCATGAACCGACCGCAGTCAATCAGGTCGTGGCTGTCAGTTCATAAGCTAATGCTGGCGCCGTTGCCCCGCGCGACCATCCCGAAACACGGTCTGCCAACCCTGCGGCCGCAACCGAGACCAACTTCAGCGAGCGAATGACAAGGCAATGCCGATGGGTCTCTTGGGAAATGCCGTCGTCGCGATCTGGAACGACATCCTTCCCGAAGCGCGAAGCGATTTCGTCGAATGGCATAACCGCGAGCATATTCCCGAACGGGTCGCAATTACGGGGTTCAGACGCGGCCGCCGCTACTTCTCCGATCGCGGCGTGCCGGAATACTTCACGCTCTACGAGGCGGAAGAGGAAAGGACCCTCACGAGCCCGGAGTATCTCGAGCGTCTGAACAGCCCAACGCCGTGGACGCGCCGGGCGACCTCAGCCTTTCGCAATACGCTGCGCGGGATCTGCCGTGTCGTCTTCTCGAATGGATGCGGCGATGGCGGCTTCATGCTGACGTTGCGCTTTGATGCGCTGCCGGAACGGGCCGGCGCGCTTGAGCGCCATCTCGTAACAACCGCCTTGCCGCCGCTTGCCGAGATCGAGGGCGTCAGCGGCGTCCATCTTTGTATCGCCGACCAATCGGCAAGCAACATCGACACGACCGAACGCAGGAACAAGCAGGTCGATGTGCCGCACTGGATCACCCTCATTGAGGGGTCTCGCCCGGACGCCGTCGAGAAGGCCAGTGACGTGCTGTTGGCAGGCGAGCCGGAAAGGCACGGCGCTGTCGGCCCTTTTGCGCGGGGTCTCTACACCCTTGAGATTTGCCGAGTGAAGACAGCGCCTCTCGTGCTCGCCAGCCGAGGATGAGGGGTGCGCAGCGCGCCGGAGCGGGACGGGGCGCTCAGCGGCAGCTGTCATCCCAACGGAACTCATCGGTCAAGATAGCCGCCCATCCGTCAAGCCATAGATCAGTTTCCGGGTAGGGACATGTCTCCTGTGGGTCAAAAGGCGAAGACTGAGCGACTGCGCGCCACGTCCGCTTTACCGCGGCTCCCGGAAGGGTAGACAGGCCTCCCGGCCCTTCATGGGGTTCACGAGCGACTTCTCTAGTCCAAATACCGCCGTCTCAGATGATCCTCGTAGACCCGGGCGTCGAGCGCCGAGTCGGTGGCTTGGCGGAGCAGTTCGTCGGTCGCGAGCAGCGAGCCCTTTCCGTGCACGTGCTCGCGCAACCAGCCCAGCAACGGCGCGAAGTCGCCACGGGCAATCGCGGCCGGAATCCCGGGAACCGCCCGCTTGGCGCCGGCAAAGAGCTGGGCCGCGGTCATGGCGCCGAGCGTGTATGTGGGGAAATATCCCCAGGCGCCGTCGTACCAGTGGATGTCCTGGAGGCAGCCCTCGCGGTCGCTCGGCGGCGAGACGCCCACGAGCTCCCGCATGCCCTGGTTCCATTCTCCCGGCAAGTCCTCGACCTCGAGATCGCCGGCGATCATCGCCCTCTCGAGCCGATAGCGTAGGATGACGTGGGCGGGATATGTCACCTCGTCGGCGTCGACGCGGATGAAGCCGCGCTCGACGCGCGTGTAGATCCGATAGAGATTGGCCGGCTCCCACGCCGGGCCCTTGCCGCCGAAGGCCTCGCGCAGCAGCGGCGCTGCGAACTCCAGGAACTCGCGGCTCCGGCAGGCCTGCATCTCCATCAGCAGCGACTGGCCTTCGTGCACGCTCATGCCGCGGGCCTCGCCCACGGGTTGGCGCCGCCAGGCCGCGGGCAGGCCGCGCTCGTAGAGCGCGTGGCCGGTCTCGTGCAGCACGCCCATGAGCGCCCGGGTGAAATTCGTCTCGTCGTAGCGCGTGGTGATGCGGACGTCGTCGGGCGTGCCGCCGCAGAAGGGATGCAGGCTGATGTCGAGCCGACCGTGCTCGAAATCGAAGCCGAGGCGCTTCATGAGCTCGACGCCAAGCTCGCGCTGGGTCGCTACCGGGAAGGCGCCCTCGAGCGGCAGCGGCGGCCCGAGCCTCGCCTGGCGCGCGAGGGCACCCTCGATCAGGGCGGGCAGAACGCCCTCGAGATCGTCGAAGAGCGTGTCGATCGCGGCGACGGTGCCGCCGGGCTCGTACTCGTCGAGCAGCGCCTCGTAAGGGCTCACGCCGAGTTTCGCGGCCTTCGCCGCCGCGGCCTCGCGCACGAGATCGAGCACCTTCTCGAGATGCGGGCGCACGGCGGCGAAATCGGCGGCGGGCCGCGCCCTGCGCCAGACCATCTCAGAGGCAGAGCATGCCTTGGTGAGCGCCTCCACCAACCCCGGCGGCACCGCGGTCGCGTGCAGCCACCGCCGGCGCATCTCGTGGACGTTGGCGCGCTGCCAGGCATCGAGCCCGTTCTGCGCCTCGGCGCCCGCGAGGAGGTCGCCGGTATCCGCCTGGGTCAAGATCTCGTGGGCGATCACGCGAAGCGTGGCGGTCTGCTCGGCGCGCGCGGGCGCGGCACCCTCGGGCATTTGCGTGGCACTGTCCCATCCAAGCATCGCGGTTGCCTCGCCGAGGGTGCCGAGGCGGCGGAAGCGCGTCTCCAGGGTCTGGTAGGGAGTCATGGGGGCTCGCGTGAGGTTCGAGCGGCCGCGCGCTCATGGCGCAACAGGAGGAGATAGATCACCGCCAGCGCGGCGGCGAGAGCATACCAGGTGATCGCGTACTGGAGGTGGTCGTTGGGGAGATCCGTGTTCGCTTGGCCGCCGACCGGAAGCCCGCCGGGATTGGGCGCCGCGCCCGCCTCCACATAGAACGGCAGCGCCTCGGCAACGCCCGCGGCGCGCGCCATCGCCGGCAGGTCGATCCAGAACCACTCGGCGCGGCCGGGATCGTTCGCGGGGACGAACCAGCCGGGCTTCTCCGCCGGTGCCAGGCGCAGCAAGCCGTCGACCGCGACTTCGCCCGGCGGATTGCCTTCCGCGCGGGTCGCGGGGTCGCGCTTCTCCGTCGGGACCCAGCCGCGTTCCACCAGCACGATCGCGCCGTCGTCGAGGCGGAGCGGTGTCACGACGAGATAGCCCGCGGCGCCGCGTTGGCGCTCGATCGCGTGCACGGGTACCTCGCGGTCGTGGAGGAATTGACCCTTGGCCCGCACGCGGTGAAACGCCAGCGGCCGCGTCTCCTCGAGGGTGCGCGGCAACGCCGTGGGCGGCGCCGAGACCGCCGCGGTGCGCTCGGCGATGAGCGCTTCCTTCCAATGCAGGCGCTCGACCTGCCAGGTGCCGAGGCCGATCAGCACCGCAAGCGCGGCCAACGATCCGGCGGTCAGCGTGAGAACGCGGCGGCGCACGACGGGACGGCCTCAGCGCGGCTGCTGGGCATCCAGCAGGCGGTGCCGGTACTGCATGGCGATGAGCCAGGCCTTGAGGCGGCGCTGAAGCATGATGGTGCCCGCGAGCGCGACCGGCGGCCACAGCACGATGTGCACCCAGATGGGCGGCGCGGCCTTGAGCTCCACCATCGCGGCCGCGAAGACGATGAGCGCGCCGAGGATCAGGATCACGAAGGCCGCGGGCCCGTCGCCCACGTCCTCCGCATGGAGGTCGAGATCGCACACGGGGCAGCGCGGCGCCACTGCCAGCAGACCCTGAAGGACTTTGCCCTTGCCGCAGCGGGGGCACCGGCAGGTGAGCGCCGCCGCGAGCGGCGTGATCGCCGGGACCTCGACGCTCACGGCATGGCGCGAGGTCTCACCCGGCAAATTCCGCGCCGGTGCCGCCCCACCAGTAGACGCAGACGAACAGGAAGAGCCAGACCACGTCGACGAAATGCCAGTACCAGGCCGCCGCCTCGAAGCCGAAGTGGTGCGTCGGCGTGAAGTGTCCCTTGATGGCGCGGCCCAAGTTCACGGCGAGGAAGGTCGTGCCGATGATCACGTGGAAGCCGTGGAAGCCGGTCGCCATGAAGAAGGTCGAGGGATAAATGCCCTCTTTGAAGGCGAAGGCGGCGTGGCTGTACTCGTAGGCCTGCAGCGATGTGAAGCAGATGCCAAGGAACACCGTCGCGGCCAGGCCCTTGATCAGGCCCGAGCGATCGTTCTCGAGGAGGCAATGGTGCGCCCAGGTCACCGTGGTGCCCGAGAGCAGCAGGATCAGCGTGTTGAGGAACGGCACCTCGAAGGGATCGAAGGGATGCACGCCCTTGGGCGGCCAGACGCCGTCGACAGGGAACAGCGAGGCATTGAAGAAGGCCCAGAAGAAGGCCGCGAAGAACATCACCTCCGAGGCGATGAAGAGCGCCATGCCGTAGCGCAGCCCGATCTGCACCACCGGCGTGTGATAGCCGCCGTAGACCGCCTCCTTGATCACGTCGCGCCACCAGATCGCCATGATCGCGAGCACGCCCATGACGCCCGCAGCCATGACCCAGGGTCCGGGGATGCCGAACAAGGTCGCCTCGTGCATGTAGAGCACGGTGCCGCCGAACATGGTGCCCGCGAACAGCGCGCCGATGACCGGCCACGGGCTCGGGTCGACGAGGTGATAGGGGTGCTTGTGGCCGGCGTGGCTGTCGCTCATGGGCTCTTTCTCAGGAAAGGCGGGGTCACTGCTTGCTGGATTGCGTGAGGGCCGCGGCGGCCACCGAGGACCGCGCGGAAGCGCCGTTCTCGGATCCCTGCGGGTCCTGCCGCTCGGCGCGGAACATGGTGTAGGAGAGCGTGATGGTGTCGACGTCGCGCGTGTTGGGGTCGGTCGCGATATCGGGATCGACGAAGAAGGTCACCGTCAGGTCCTTGCTCTCGCCCGGCGCCAGGTGCTGGCGGGTGAAGCAGAAGCACTGGATCTTGTCGAAATAGAGCCCGGCCTTGCCCGGCGTCACGTTGTAGGTGGCGGTGCCGGTCAGGGGCTCGCGGGATTTGTTGACGGCATGGTAAGCGACCGTTCGCTCCTCGCCGGGATGCAGCTGAACCGGCGCCGGTGGATTGAATGTCCAGTCGATATCCGGCGCGATGTTCGCGTCGAAGCGCACGGTGACCACGCGGTCCTTGACCTCGGCGACCGGCGCCTCCTCCGCGCGCTGGGTGGTGCCGTTGAAGCCGGTCACCGCGCAGAACAGGCGATAGAGCGGCACCGCCGCGATGTCGAGGCCGACCATGACCCCGATCACGCCGAGGAGGGCCAGAACGGTGATGCGATTGCGCCGGCGGCGGTCGGTCGTCATCAGAACGCCCCCAGCTTGACCAGCGTGATCAGATAGACCAGCGCCACGAATCCCGCGAGCAGCGCGAGGATCGCCCAGTTCCGCGCCCGCTGCCGCTTGAGCCGCTCGTCCACGGCGGTGAGACCGATCATGGCTAGAGGACGCCCGGCACGCCCTGCGGCGCCCGGTCGATCAGCAGGAGCGCGAACAGCAGGAACAGGTACAGGATCGAGAAGCCGAACATCTCCCTGGCGCTGCGATGCGTGGGGTCGCGCAGGACCTTGATCGCGAAGCCCGTGAACGCCGCGCTGAGCGCGACCGCGGCCGCGGCGTAAACCGCGCCGGCGACACCGAGGGCATAGGGCGCGAGCGCACAGGGCCAGAGCACCAGCGTGTAGATCAGCATCTGGCGCTTGGTGGCGCGCGGACCCGCCACCACCGGCAGCATGGGGACACCCGCCCGCGCGTAGTCACCGGCGCGGTAGAGCGACAACGCCCAGAAATGCGGTGGGGTCCAGAAGAAGATCAGCGCGAAGAGCGCGAGCGCCGCCGGCGCCACGTCGCCGGTCGCCGCCGCCCAACCGACGATCGGCGGCAACGCCCCGGCCGCGCCTCCGATCACGATGTTCTGCGGCGTCCGGCGCTTGAGCCAGATCGTATAGACGAAGACGTAGAAGGCGATGGTGGTCGCGAGCAGCGCCGCCGCCACCCAATTGATCGCGAGCCCCATGAGCAGGACGGATGTGACCGCAAGGAAGCAGCCGAAGCCCAAGGCGTCGCCGGGCGCCATGCGGCCCGCGGGCAGCGGCCGGTTCTTCGTCCGGCTCATCAGCGCGTCGATGTCGCGGTCGTACCACATGTTGATGGCGCCGGAGGCGCCTGCGCCCACGGCGATGCAGAGCACCGCCACCGCCGCCAGCACCGGATGGAGATGACCCGGCGCCAGGTAGAGGCCGACGAAGCCCGTGAACACCACCAGCGACATGACGCGCGGCTTCAGCAGGGCCGCGTAATCCTCGACGCGCGCGCCGGCCTGCGCGAAATCGCCGGTGCGGCTGAGCGAGAAGTCGGTCACGTGGGCTCGGGTCCTCGGCGGACTCAGTGCGCGCCGCCGGGCCCGATCACCGGCAGTTCGTCGTAGCTGTGGAAGGGCGGCGGCGAGGAGACGGTCCACTCGAGGGTGGTGGCGCCGGGGCCCCAGGGATTGGCGCCGATGCGCCGGCCCGCGAGCAGCGTCTGCAGCACGATGAAGACGAAGAGCACCGTCGCCGCGGCCGAGATATAGCTGCCGATCGAGGCGACCATGTTCCAGCCCGCGTAGGCGTCGGGATAGTCGCTGATCCGGCGCGGCATGCCGGCAAGACCCAGGAAGTGCATCGGGAAGAACGTCATGTTGACGCCGATGAAGGTCAGCCAGAAATGCAGCTTGCCGAGCGTCTCGTTGTACTGGCGGCCGCTCATCTTGCCGATCCAGTAGTAGAA
>DATFRA010000015.1:0-11108 GCA_035263705.1 Allostellaceae bacterium | reverse complement strand
TGAAAGCGGATGGGTATTGTCCTCCAGCGCGTCCTTGATCTCGCTGGCGCCCGGCGCCGCCAACGCGGGCGGTGCCAGTACCAGGATCGAGAGCGCAATCACCCATAGCGAGCGTGCCGCGCCGGCGACTCTCCATATCAGGGTGGATCTGTCCCGCGTCATAAGGTGCTCGTTCTCACGAGAGATAAATCCGCCAGTGGGACCAGGGTTCCGCGTCCAGATTTAGCCCCAGACCTCACGCGCGATCTGGACGATGCGCTCAAGCTTGTGGACCTCCTCCTCGACGCTGATGCGGTTGCCCTCGACGGTCGAGGAGAAGCCGCACTGCGGGCTGAGGGCGAGCTGGTCGAGCGGCACGTATTTCGTGGCCTCGTCGATCCGACGCTTGAGCTCGTCGGCACTCTCCAGCATGCCCTTCTTCGAGGTGACGAGGCCGAGTACGACCATCTTGCCCTTGGGTACGAAGCGGAGCGGGGCGAAGCTGCCGGCGCGCGGCGTGTCGTACTCCAGGAAGTAGCCGTCGACCTCGATCTCGTTGAAGAGAACCTCGGCCACGGGATCGTAGCCACCCTCGGCGACCCAGCCGCTTTTGAAATTACCGCGGCAGAGATGCATGGTGATGGTCATGTTCCTCGGCCGGCTCGAGATCGCGCTGTTGATCAGCCGCGCGTAGGTGTGCGGCAGCTTCTCGGGATCCTCGCCGATGCCGCGCACTTGGTCGCGCAGCTTGGGATCGCAGAGATAGGCGAAGTTCACCTCATCGAGCTGCAGGTAGGTAAGACCGCGCTTTGCCAAGGCGGTCACCTCCTCACTGTAGACGCGGCCCAGGTCGGCGTAGAACTCGGCGATATCGGGGTAGGCCTTCTCGTTTATGGCCTTGCGGCCGCCGCGGAAATGGACGGTGCTGGGGGAGGGAATGCAGACCTTGGGCACCGCTGTCTTCACCGCGGTCTTCAAGAAGGCGTAGTCCTCGGTCATGATCCCCTTCGGGTGGCCGAGCTTGCCGTCGACCCTGAGGCCCGGGGGCATGAACTCGAGATCGCCTTCCTCGGTATGGAAGCTCGCCTTCACGCTCGGCGGCACCACGGTGACGTTGGTGAACTGCTCGAGGAAATCGAGGTGCCAGAAGGTGCGGCGGAGCTCGCCGTCGGTCGCGCATTGGAGGCCCACGTCCTCCTGCAGCTTCACGACCTCTCGGATGCACTCGTCCTCGACCTTGCGGAGCGCTGCCGCGTCGATCTCGCCACGCTTCTTCTTCTCGCGCGCGTCCAGCAGGCGCCGCGGACGGAGCAAGCTCCCGACATGATCGGCTCGGAACGGCGGTTGAGCGCGGCGGGCCATAAGCAATCTCCTGGATATCGCCCTAGTCGCGATCTTAGTACGGGCGCGCCGGCGCTGACGAGGGTGCTTCCCGCAAAAGCCGCGGGAGTCGACCCATCACTATCTCCGCCGGCGGTGTCACGTCGATGACGATCGGCGCCTCGTCGGGACCCGGCTCCTCGAGCGCCGCGAACTGGCTGTCGAGCAGGCCTGGCGGCATGAAATGGTTCTTGCGCGCTTGCAAGCGCTCGGCAATCAGGGCCTTCTCGCCCTTGAGGTACACGAGCCGCAGGTCGGGCGCGCGCCGGCGCAGGCGGTCGCGGTAGGCACGCTTCAGCGCCGAGGACGCCAGCACCACGCTTCGCCCCTCGGCCCATGCGTGGGCGAGCGCGTCCGCCATCCGATCGAGCCAGGGCCAGCGGTCGGCATCAGTCAACGGCTCGCCGCGGCTCATCTTGGCGATGTTGGCATCGGGATGAAACTGGTCGCCTTCCAGGAACTCGGCGCCGACCGCATCCGCGAGCGCGCGGCCGATCGTGGTCTTGCCGGAGCCCGACACGCCCATCACGACAGCGATGATCATGGTCCCCGATCGCCGAAAGATCCGCCGCGCCGTGGACCCTAGCGTAAGCGCCGCATGCGAGCCAGTCGCAGCGGGATTTGGCGCTGTCTCAGAGACAGTGCCCGGGATTTGACCCCTGCCCCGCCGCCGTCCCATCATCCCTGCCGTCGCAATGTATCCAGGAAGAGTCTTGCCCAAGAACCACCGGGAGCCGAAGATCGTCAGGGCGGAGATGATCCAGCCCCAATACAACTGGAAGCGGCCGCTCGCGGCGCCGGGCCACGGGGCAGTGGACTTCGAGGAGCGCGTCAATTTCCGGCGGCTGCACGACTATCGCCTGGCGCGCGCCCGCGGCGCGCTGGCGCGCTCGGGCCTCGGCGCCCTTCTCTGCTTCGACAACAACAACATCCGCTACATCAGCAGCACCGCAATCGGCGAGTGGTCGCGGGACAAGATGACCCGTTACGCGCTGCTCTGTGGCGGCGCGGAGCCCTATGTCTGGGACTTCGGTTCGGCCGCGAAGCATCACCGTCTCTACGCCCCTTGGCTGCCGCAGGATCATTGTCGCGCGGGCATGCTGGGCTTGCGCGGTACCGTGCCGCCCGACCACGGCCTCATCGAGAGCGCGGTCAAGGAGATCAAGGCGCTCCTCAAAGAGAATAGCGTCGCCGATATGCCCGTCGGCGTCGATATCGTAGAGCCGCCAGTGCTATTCGAGCTCAAGCGCCAGGGCATCGAGGTCCGCGACTGCCAGCAGGTCATGCTCGACGCGCGCGAGGTCAAGAGCCTCGACGAGATCATGCTGCTCAACATGGCGGCCAGCATGGTCGATGGCACTTATCAGACGATCGCCGAGCACCTGAAGCCCGGCGTGCGAGAGAGCGACATCGTGGCGCTCGCGAACAAACGGCTCTACGAGCTCGGCTCCG
Source organism: Allostellaceae bacterium (assembly GCA_035263705.1). Lineage (GTDB taxonomy): Bacteria > Pseudomonadota > Alphaproteobacteria > ATCC43930 > CGMCC-115725 > DASZHJ01. Next base: position 8,297 of record DATFRA010000015.1, on the reverse strand, counting down.
ATGACGTCGAGGCGATCAACGCGGTCTCCGGCGAGCGCTGCAGCCCGCATCCCCACAATTTCACCGACCGCGTGCTCAGGCCCGGCGACCAGGCCTTCTTCGACATCATCCAGGCTTTCATGGGCTATCGCACCTGTTATTACCGCACGCTCAACGTCGGCCGCGCCACCGATCCGCAGCGCGACGCCTACAAGCGCGCACGGCAGTGGATCGATGCCGCGATCGAGACCATCAAGCCCGGGGTCACCACCGACAAAGTGGCCAAGCTTTGGCCCAAGGCGACGGAGTTTGGCTTCATCGACGAGATGGAGGCCTTCGGGCTTCAGTTTGGCCACGGCCTGGGCATGGCTCTCCACGAGCGGCCGATCATCAGCCGGCTGGTCTCGCTCGAGCATCCGCTCGAGCTCAGGGAAGGCATGGTGTTCGCCCTCGAGACCTATTGCCCTGCGACCGACGGCTATTCCGCCGCGCGCATCGAGGAGGAGGTCGTGGTGACCGACAAGGGCTGCAAGGTGATCACGCTCTTCCCCGCGGAGGAGCTGTTCGTCGCGAATGCTTACTAGCGCGCGACCCAATCGGCGGCCTGGCCCCTCGGCATTGCGCCTGGAGCCGTTGCCGGAGGTGCTGCAGCGCCTTCTCGCACTCGGCCACCGCACGCTGGCGGAGGAGTTCAAGGGCATCACGACGAAAGGACGGGTCGAGCAAGGTCTCTTCCCCGTCGCCCGGACAGGCCACAGCACCGAGCGCCTCTGCGCGGCCGCGACGGCCTACCTGCGCACACTCACGCCCGAGCAGCGGCGGTGCGGCTCGTTCGAGATCAAGAGCCCGGTCTGGCGGCACTGGTGCAACGTGCATCCGTTCCTGATGCGGCACGGACTCTGCCTCAGGGATTTGGATGCGGGCCAGCGCGAGGCGGCGCTCGCGCTGGTGCGCGAGAGCATGAGCGCCGGCGGCTTCGAGACCGCGCGCAACGTGATGCGGCTCAACGACTACGTGCGCGACCTCACCGGACGCGCCGAGGAATACGACGAGTGGTACTACTGGATGTCGATCATGGGCGCACCGTCCCAAACCGAGCCCTGGGGCTGGCAGATCGATGGCCATCACCTCATCGTCAATTGCTTCGTGCTCGGCGATCAGATCGTGCTGACGCCGAATTTCATGGGTTCCGAGCCGGTCTCGGCCGAGAGCGGCCGGTTCGCCGGCATCCGCGTCCTCGAAGCCGAGGAGCGCCAAGGCCTCGCCTTGATGCGCGCGTTAGGGCCCGATCAGCGCGACCAGGCGCGGATCGCGTCAACGCTGCCGCCCGAGCTCTTCGCGGCCGCCTATCGCGACAACCTCGTGCTCGACTATCAGGGCATTCGCTGGCGCGACCTCTCGGAGGGGCAGCAGCGCCTCCTGTTGGAGCTCATCGGTATCTACGTCGGTCGCGTGCGCCCGGGCCACGCGGAGGTCAAGCTGGAGGAGGTGCGGCGACATCTCGCGGATACCTGGTTCGCGTGGATCGGTGCCTGGGATGCCGACGTGAGTCCCTTCTACTACCGGGTCCACAGCCCGGCGGTACTGATCGAGTTCGACCACCAGGCGCCGGTCGTGTTCGAGGGAAACAACCGGACACGAGATCACATCCACACGCTGGTGCGGACGCCCAACGGGAATGACTACGGTGCCGATCTGCTTCGGCAGCACCACGAGCGATACGATCACTCGCGCGCCGATAGCCCGCATCGCCGCGGAGAGATTTGAACTCTCAGGCTTTGGCGGCGAGGAGCACGATCTCCACGAGCGTTTTGCCTTCGAGGGTCGCCCCGACGCACGCGCGTTGCGGCCAATGGCTCTTGTCGGCGCCGATCCAGTCGACCCAGACGGCATCCATCTGCGGTTTGTCAGACATACGCGCGAGATAGATCGTCGCGGACAGGATCCGGGTGCGATTGCTGCCGAGGTCCGCGAGGACGCGATCGAGCTCGCTCAGGGTCTTGCGGGTCTGCTCCTCGATGGTCACGCTCACCGTCCGGTCGGTGGCGACCGCCCAAACCAGTTGACCGAAAGCCGTGCCCTGGCTTCGCCCCGTCGCCGAGCCTGGGGATCGCAAAATGTCCACGCTCTCCTCCTACCGAGTTCATCATCTGGTGCACATCAGCGGCCATCTCTAAGATAACCGGGGTCACGCCGATCCGGGAGACCATGAAAGAGCAGTCCGCCCGCGAAGGAGCGCCAACCCATGATCAAGAAGTTCCACGTCCTCTACGTCGGCCAGATCGAGCTCGACAACATCGGGCTCAAGGGGACGCCGGCGAACGATCGGCGGTATTCCACGGCGCGCCTCAACGAGGCCTTCATGACTGCGCGCGACGTCGCGCAGACGATGGATGAGCTGGGATTCCATGCGCTTTGGACCGCGGAGCATCACTTCCAGCGCGAGGGCTACGAGTGCTTGCCGAACCTGATCCAGCTCGGCCTCTGGCTCGCGACGCAGACCAAGCGGCTCAAGTTCGGGTGCGCCTTCAACGTGCTGCCGATGTGGCATCCGATTCGGCTCGCCGAGGACTATGCGATGGCGGACATCGTCACGGACGGCCGCGTGATCATGGGCGTGGGCCGCGGCTACCACACGCGCGAGGTCGAGAGCTTCGGCGCGCCGCTCCTCGATGCGGAGGCCAATCGCGAATATTTCGAGGAGGGGCTGCAGCTGCTCCTCAAATGCTTCAACGAGGAGGCGTTCCATCACAAGGGCAAGTACTTCGAGTGCCCGCCGCCAGTGCCGTACCGCGGCTATGAGCTCAAGGAGATCACGGTGATCCCGCGGCCAAAGCATCTGCCGGTCGAGATTTGGATGCCGATCGCCAGCGGCAAGACCATCGACATGATGGCGCGCTACGGCCTCAAGGCGATGGTGACCTTGAACGGCGAGAAGATCCTGGACAACGTCGTGCGCGCCTACCACGACGCCTGCCACCGCCACGGGCGCACGAAGCAGCTCGGCGAGGACGTGATCTGGGGCGCCGGCATCTATCTCGCCGATACCCAGGAGGAAGCGGTCCGCCGGGTCGAGCCCGCGCACGACGAGCGCTACAAATGGTTCGCGCCCTTCGGCTTCGTGCGCTACGCCGACGAGCAGGGCCGCACCTGGGGCACCCCGGGCGCGCCCGCGCGCACGCCGAGCCTCAAGGACGGCATCCAACAGAAGGCCTGGTTCTGCGGCCCGCCCAAGCTTGTGATCGAGGGCATCAAATCGATCGAGGCAAAGTACCCGGGCCTCGAGCACTTCATGATTCACTGGGCCGAGGGCATCCCGCCCAAGGAGTTCAAGGAGCAGCTCCGCTGGTTCGCTCAGGACGTAATGCCGGCGTTCCGGTAGCGGCACCGATCGAGCCGTTTCTGCCCGGACTGACGAGGTGGGTCCTTCGACGCTCTTCGCTTGCTCAGGATGTGGCACATTGAATATGCCAAAACGAATCACCCTCATCCTGAGCAAGCGAGCAGAGCGAGCGCGTCGAAGGACGCACCACCCCTCGGCGCAGCGGCAACTCTACGCCGCGTGCCGCCCCGACTTCGCGTCTAGCAATCCCGCCTCGACCAGCGCCGCTCGGACGCGGGCGATCTCCGCGCTCTCGAGCTTGACCAGCGGCGGGCGTACGACCGCGCGTGGCAGGCGGCCAAGCAGGACCAAGGCCTCCTTCATGCGGTTATGCATGTCGGTCCAGGGCTCGCTGTAGAAGACGCGGGCGAGCGGCTCGATGCGGTCGTTGATCCGCCGCGCCTCGGCGAGGTCGTTGCGCTCGACCGCCTGGAACAGCGCCGATTGCAGGTCGGCGATGACGCTGCCGCTGCCGGAGAGCAACCCGTCGCAGCCCAGCACCAGGGACGACAGGAGCCAGGCGCTGTGGGTGGTGAGCACGCTCACCCTCCGCGGCAGGCTCTGAAGGGTCCGCACGTGCCACTCGTGGTGCTGGACGTTGCCGATCCAGTCCTTGATAGCGCGGACGGTCGGTACCTCCGCGCAGAGCCGGAGCAGTGTCTCCTTCGGATAACCCTGGCCGGTCTCCAGCGGATACTGGAACACGATGAGCGGGAGGTCCGTCGCATCGGCGATGCGCTTGAAATGCGCGAGCACCATCGCCGGCGATTGACCCAGCGTGAAAGGCGCCGGCGGAAACACCAGGAGCGCCGAGGCGCCGCCTTCGGTCGCCATCCGCGCGATGCGCGCCGCCTCGAGACTGCCGTCGGCCCAGACGCCGTTCACCAGCGGCAGGCGATCGCCGATCTCGTCCTGCGCATTCTCCAAGATGCGCCTTTGCTCCTCGAAGCCGCAGGACGCGACCTCCGTCGAATGCGCATTGATGGTGATCGCAGAGAGCCCATCGACTGCGGCGACGTCGCGCAGGTGCTTGCGGAAGCCCGCCTCGTCGATCGCGAGATCGGTGTCGAACGGCAGCAGGACCGCGGGTATGACGCCGCGCGGCTGGTAGGCTTTGTGGCGTGCCATCAGTCACCTCCGTTGCCATGCTGAGCCGGACGAATGAGGCGCGCAACTGCACAGTTGCTGGGCAGCGGCCCCATTGAGCACGCGATCATCGCTCAGCCGCTTGCTTCCTGGCCCGGTTGCACTACGCTAGAGAGCAGACCGCAGAACAAACGGCGAGCGGCAAAGGGAGGTTTTCATGAGGACGGAAAAGCTGAATTCTCGGCACCATCGCCGCGTGACCCGTCGCCGAGTCCTCGGATGGGGCTCGGCGGGCGCCAGCGTGATCGGTGCCGGCATGCTGACGCCAGCGCCCTGGCGCGCCGCGTTCGGCGAGACGAAACCGTACAAGATCGGCACGGAGCAGCCGCTCTCCGGCCCCGGCGCCGCCGGCGGCAAGACGGCGCTGGTCGGCATCCAGATGGCGGTCGATCGCATCAACAACGGGGGCGGCATCAATGGCCGACCGGTGGAGCTCGTCATTGCCGACGACGAGTCGAAGCCCGATGTCGGGCGGCGCAAGGTCGAGAAGATGGTCGTCGAGAACAACATCGACGCCCAGGTGGGCGGCTTCCTCTCGAACGTATGCCTCGCCTGCATGCCGGTCTACGAGGAGGCCAGGATCGTCAACATGATCAGCGTGTGCCTCGACACCACGCTCACCACCAGCAAATGCAACCGGTACACGTTCCGGCCGTTCGATTACGCGCCGGCCCAGGCGGTGGCATTCGCGCCCTACCTGGTGGGCAAGCTCGGCAAGAAGTGGCATTTGGCTTACGCCGACTATGCCTGGGGCCAATCGACGCGAGACGCCTACGCGGCGGAGATCAAGAAGGCGGGCGGCGAGGTCGTGGGCACGACGGGAATCCCGCTCGGCACCGCCGACATGACTGCGTTTCTCTCCAAGATCACCGGCGACTTCGATGGGTTGTTCGGGATTTTCTTCGGCATTGACGCCGTCACCGTCGGCAATCAGGCCTACGACCTCGGCCTCACCAAGAAGTACAAATGGGCAGGCGACGGCGCCATCGCGGAATCCACCAACCTCCCGGCCCTCGGCAGCAAGATCGAGGGCTTCGTGGGCATCAACCGGTATCTCCCCGTGCGCGATCCGCCGCTCAATACGGAGGCGCACAGGAAATTCTTCGATGACGCCGTGGCCCGGCTCAGGCAGATCGACCCCTCGGGCCCGCTGCCCGACCGCTACGTGCAGTCGAACTTCGAGGCGATGAACGCGCTCAAGCTCGGCATGGAGAAGTCGAAATTCCAAGGCCGCGCCGATACCGAGAAGCTGATTGCGGCACTCGAGGGACTCGAGATGAAGGAGAGCGACGACTTCCCCCAGGGCGACAAGCTGCTGCGCAAGGACGATCACCAGGCATTCGTGCGCGAGTTCATCTTCGACATCAACAACGGCAAGCACCGGATTCTCGACGTGATTCCGAAGGAGAAGACGATCACGGCGCCCGCCTGCGCGCTCGTCTGAGTGGGTGCTGAAGCGTCTCCGGGCTTGGCCTCCCCGGCCGTGACCGGCCGGGGAGGTGCTTCCACTGCCTTGCTCCGCACCGAGGATCTGAGCGTCCGCTTCGGCGGGCTGAGCGCACTCAGCAGCGTCACGATCGAGGTGGGCCGCGCGGAGTTACGCGCCATCATCGGGCCGAACGGCGCCGGCAAGAGTACGCTCTTTAATTGCCTCACCGGCGTGCTGCGCCCGACCTCGGGCCGCATCCTCCTCGACGGCGTCGACATCGCGGGCCTGCCGCCCGATCGCATTTCGCAGAGGGGGATCGCGCGGTCCTACCAGATCACCAACATCCTGCCCAACGCCACCACGCTCGAGAACGTCCGCATAGCCGCGCAATCGCGCAAGCACAGCTGGAGCATGCTGACGCACCATCGGGCATTCCGAGACATCATGGAGAAGGCCGAGGCGACGCTCGACGCCGTGGGCCTGCTCGCCAAGGCCGATGACCTCGCCGCCAATCTCTCCCATGGCGAACAGCGCAACCTAGAGATCGCGATTGCGCTCGCGACCGAGCCGCGGCTTCTCTGTCTCGACGAGCCGACCGCCGGCATGAGCGCGGCGGAGACCCGCGACACCATCGAGCTCATCCGCCGCGTCTCGAAGAGCCTCGCTATCCTCATCGTCGAGCACGACATGCAGGTGGTCATGGAGCTCGCCCAGCGCATCACGGTGCTGCACTATGGCGAGATCCTGGCGGAGGGAACACCTGCGGAAATCCAACGCAATCCGCGCGTGCTGGAGGTCTATCTCAAGACATGAGCGCGCCCGCCGCCGAGGCCCTGGTCGAGGTCGAGGCCATCCACACCCACTACGGCAAGAGCCACATCCTCGACGGCGTCTCGCTCAGGGTTGGCCCGGGCGAGGTCGTGGGCCTGCTCGGCCGCAACGGCGTCGGCAAGAGCACGACGCTCAAGACCATCATGGGCCTGGTGCGGCCGAGCCAAGGACAGGTCCGGCTCGAGGGTGAGCTCATCACGGGCCTTCCTCCGCATCACCTTGCACGGCTCGGCATCGGCTACGTGCCGGAGGACCGCCGCATCTTTCGTCTGCTGACGGTGATGGAGAATCTGCGCACCGGCCTCGACCGCGCGGGCGTCGCCGAGGCACGCAAGCAGGCGCTGCTGCAGAAGGTCTACGATTATTTCCCGGTTCTCGCAGAGCGGCGCAGCCAGCCGGGCGGCACGCTCTCGGGCGGCGAGCAGCAGATGCTCGCGATCGCCCGCGCCATGATGCTCGAGCCCAAGATCATCCTACTGGACGAGCCGACCGAGGGGCTGATGCCCCGCATGGTCTCGCAGATCAGCGAGATCATCCGCGTCCTGCGGCGCGAGCACGTCGCGATCCTGCTCGTCGAGCAGAACGTGCCGCTGACGTTGGCCGTGAGCGAACGCGTGTATTTCATGGAGAAGGGCACGATCCGGTATCACGCCGCCGCCGCCGAGCTGCATGCTGGCGATGCCGTGGTCCAGCAGTACCTGGGAATCTGATGGGCATCCCGCTTGACCTCATCCTGATCCAGACGGTGAACGGCATCGTCACAGGCATGATCCTGGCGCTGGTGGCGTCGGGCCTCACGCTGATCTTCGGCATCATGGACGTCGTCAATTTCGCCCATGGCGAGCTCTTCATGCTTGGCGCCTATTTCGGCGTGCTGGTGCTGGCCGCAACCGGCAGCTTCTGGGTGGCGCTGGTCGTGGCGACGCTCATGGTGGCACTCCTCGGCGCGGTGCTCCAGGTGACGACCCTGCGCCCGCTCATCGGCCGAGACCCCTTGATGACGATCCTCACGACGTTCGGGATCTCGCTCGTCCTGCAGAACTACGCGCTCTGGCAGTTCGGTCCTGTGGCGCGGAAGATCTCGGAACCCGTCACCGGCCACTTCCCCCTGTTCTATCTCGAGTATCCCGTCTACCGGCTGGTGATCGCGTTGCTCTCGGCCGCGATCATCGGCGCGCTCTGGCTGTTCCTCAAGTTTGGCAAATACGGCATCTGGATCCGCGCGACCATGCAGGACCGCGTGATGGCGCAGGCGATGGGTATCCCGGTGCCATGGGTCTACACCGCCGTATTCGCCATCGGCGCCGGCATGGCGGCGGCGAGTGGCGTCCTGTTCGGCCCAATGGTGGGCGTCCATCACGCCATGGGCCTCGATTGGATTCTGCGAGCCTTCATCGTCGTGGTGGTGGGCGGGATGGGAAGCCTCGGGGGCTCGGTCGCCGCCGCGATCTTCATCAGCCTGCTCGAGGCCTATGCCTCGATCTGGGTGAGCCCGGCGCAAGCCGCGATCGTCTCGTTCGTCGTGCTGAT
>DATFRA010000014.1:0-21616 GCA_035263705.1 Allostellaceae bacterium | reverse complement strand
AGAAAGCGGCGAAGGCTTCGGGGCACGACGTGAAGGTGCCCTTCACGCCGGGGCGCATGGACGCCTCTCAGGAGCAGACCGACGCCGTCTCCTTTGCGCCACTCGAGCCGACCGCCGACGGGTTCCGCAACTATCTCCGCGGCCAGCATCGCCTGTCGCCGGAGGAGCTGCTGGTGGACCGGGCGCACCTGCTGACGCTGACGGGGCCGGAGATGACGGTTCTCGTCGGTGGGCTGCGCGTCCTCGGCGCCAACGCGGGCAAGTCCCCGCACGGCGTCTTCACCAGGCGGCCGGAGACGCTGACCAACGACTTCTTCGTCAACCTGCTCGACATGGGGACGGAATGGCAGCCGTCCGCCGGCTCCGAGGGCGTCTACGAGGGGCGCGACCGCGGGACGAAGGAGGTCAAGTGGACGGGCACCCGCGTCGACCTGATCTTCGGCTCGCACGCGCAGCTGCGCGCGCTGGCGGAGGTCTATGCGTCCGCGGACTCGAAGGAGAAGTTCGTGAGAGACTTCGTGGCGGCGTGGACCAAGGTAATGAACCTCGACCGCTTCGACCGCGCCTGATCCGGCGGAAAGGTCATTGAGGGCTCATCGGCGTCCGCCACGCCGATGAGCCGCGGCATCACGCCACCAGAACGATCTTGCCGATGTGCTCCGAGGTCTCCATCAGGCGGTGCGCGGCGGCGGCCTCGGCGAGCCGGAAGGTGCGGTAGATCACGGGCTTCACCTGCTTCTTCTCGAGGAGCGGCCAGACCACGCGGTGGAGCGCCGCGGCGATGGCGCCCTTCTGTTCGACCGTGCGCGGCCGCAATGTCGAGCCCGTGACCGTGAGCCGCTTCATCATGATCGGCGCCAGGTTCACCTCGACCTTGGCGCCCTTGAGGAAGGCGACGTGGACGAGCCGCCCCTCCATGGCGAGCGCGCTCAGGTTCTTCTGGAAGTAGTCGCCGCCGACCATGTCGAGGATGACGTCGACGCCGCGGCCCGCGGTCAGCTCGCGCACCAGCTTGAGGAAGTCCATGATCTTGTAGTTGATGCCGCGGGTGGCGCCGAGCTCCTCGCAGGCACGGCACTTCTCGACCGTGCCGGCGGTCGCGAAGACCTGGCCCGCGCCGAGCGCGCGAGTCAGCTGGATCGCGGTGGTGCCGATGCCGCTGGTGCCGCCGTGGATCAGGATGCTCTCGCCCGGCTGGAAGCGCGCGCGCTCGAAGACGTTGGTCCAGACCGTGAAGAACGTCTCGGGGATCGCGGCGGCCTCGACCATGGTGAGGCCCTTGGGCACCGGGAGCGTCTGCGGCGCGGGCGCGACGCAGTAGCTGGCATAGCCGCCGCCCGCGACCAGCGCGCAGACCTCGTCGCCGACCTTGAGGTGCGGCACGCCGAGCCCCACCTGCACGATCTTGCCGGCGATCTCGAGGCCGGGGATGTCGCTGGCGCCCGGCGGCGGCTCGTAGTTGCCTTCGCGCTGCTGGATGTCGGGCCGGTTGACGCCGGCGGCCTTCACCTCGATCAGCACCTCGCCCATACCCGGCAGCGGCATCGGCCGGCTCGCGGGCTTCAGCACCTCGGGCTTGCCAGGCTCGCTGATCTCGATGGCAGTGATGGTCGCGGGAAGGCTGGGCATCGGGCGTATCCTGTCGGGAATTTTATGTTCGGGACCGCGGAGCGGATTGCGTCAATAGCGGGAACGCGGGAGACTGGCAACTGGCGAGGAGGCCGCAGATGGACGACGAGGACGATCTCCCCCGCAACAAGAAACCGGTGCTCAAGGATTTGGCGCCGATGGCGGTCGCCGCACTCGAGGACTACATCGCGGGGCTCGAGGCCGAGATCGGGCGCGCCAAGGCCGAGATCGCGCGCAAGCGCGCCCAGAAAACCGGCGCCGAGGCGCTGTTCAAGCGGTAACACGCGCTGGGTCAGAATGCCGCTGGCGCGCGGACCGGTCGGTACATAAGTCTTTGCGAAGCAGCCCCCCAACACCAGGAGCAGACTCATGCTGAAAGGCAAGGCGGCGATCGTCACGGGATCCACCAGCGGGATCGGGCTCGGTATTGCCCGCGCGCTCGCGGCCGAGGGTGCGGCGATCATGCTGAACGGCTTCGGCGACAAGGCCGAGATCGAGAAGCTGCGCCAGGAGATCGCGCAGGCCCACGGCGTCAAGGTCGGCTATTCCGCCGCCGACATGTCGAAGTCCGGCGACATCCGCGAGATGGTGCAACAGGCGGCGAAGGAGCTCGGCTCGGTCGACGTGCTCGTCAACAACGCGGGCATCCAGTTCACGGCGCCGGTGGACGAGTTCCCCGAGGACAAGTGGAACGCCATCATCGCGATCAACCTCTCGGCCGCCTTCCACGCGATCAAGGCGGCGCTGCCGCTGATGAAGCAGCGCAAATGGGGCCGCGTCATCAACATCGCCTCGGCGCACGGCCTGGTCGCGAGCGAGCACAAGGTCGCCTACGTCGCGGCGAAACACGGCATCGTCGGCATGACCAAGGTGGTGGGCATCGAGGCCGCCAACGACGGCATCACCTGCAACGCCATCTGCCCAGGCTGGGTGCTGACCCCGCTGGTGCAGCAGCAGATCGAGGCGCGCGCGAAGGCGGAGAACATTCCCGTCGAGAAGGCGAAGAACGACCTCCTGCGCGAGAAGCAGCCGATGCTGGAGTTCAGCACGCCCGAGCAGATCGGCGCGCTCGCGGTCTACCTCGCGAGCGACGCCGCCGCCACCGTCACGGGCACCACGATCTCGATCGACGGCGGCTGGGTCGCGCAGTAGCGCGCAACTGGCACCGCTCCAAATCATCCCTCTCCGCCCCTAGGGGCGGAGAGTAGAGTCTCAGTCTGAATTTAGACTCACGGGTCCCGAAGCAGGCGATCAACGATGCAAGACTCTTGATCTTCGACAGCTTTCGCCGACTTTGATGGAGATCGTCCTCTTGGGCTCCATGCCAGAGTTAGGCTGCACCGCGCTAGCGGAGGAACACTGATGGAACGGCTTGCTCAATGTCACTGCGGCTCCCTCCATGCGACTACATCCGGCGAACCGTTGTTGGTTAATACGTGTCACTGCAAGGCATGCCAGCGTCGCACCGGGGCGATAGCAAGTAACGGTGCTGCCTTCGCGAAGGCTCAGGTCGTGATCGAAGGCCCCAGAAAGGTTTTCGAGCGGGAAGGACAATCTGGTCGGACGGTTCGCTTCTATTTCTGCCCCAACTGTGGAACATCGTTGTATTGCGAGCCCGATATCCGACCAGACTTGTACATCCTGGCGGTTGGCACGTTCGCAGATCCGGACTTCCCCCCGCCATCGACGTCAATATTCGAAGAAACGAAGCACACTTGGACGAAGCTTCCGGATGGCATGAAACATTTTCCGGGCACAATGATTGCCCGCAACCCGTCTGGCTGCTGACTATTAGGCGAATTTCCACAAACCATCCGAAGTGGAAACGATTTTTGAGTGCGAACGCGGCAATCGATAGAATGCTCGCTATCTCCTCCCGCTCTTAGCGCGGCGTTAAGGCCTCGTGCATAGGGTGCCGGCGACGGCGCGTGCCACAGGCAACCTCCGCACCTTGTCGTCGTCCTTCCTTGGCAAGTCGGGAGCCGCCCCTCCGGGGCGGTTCCTTGCTATTGGAGCCCCGTAAAGTCGGCTTCGAGGCGAGCAAGAAAAAGGCCCCGCCGGAGCGGGGCCGAGTGTGGGAGACCATCCTATCGGTGGCTGTACGAGAAGCTTACGGACGGGCCGTAGTAGTAGGAGGGATAGTAGCCGCCGTAGTAGTAGCCGCCGTAGTAGGGGTAATAGCCGTACGACGGATAATAGGCCGGGTACGAGTAGGCGTACGGGTAATAGCCGTAGGCGGGCGCGCCGAACGAGAAGCCGACGCCCCAGTCCGCCGCCTTGACCGGTGTCACGGTCGAGAAGCCGATGACCGCGACCGCCGCCGCGGCGAGTGCAGCGCTGCTCAGGGTGCGCCACCAAGGCCGCGAGATTTGCTTGTCTGAGCGTTTCATGACGTACCTCCTTTCGGGAGTAGGCCCGTAACGATCTCCGGTGTTCAGTCCGGATCGCTGCGGGATCGCTCACGCGCACGCGCAGGGCGCTCGCCCCGCGGTGCATCCGGCATGGGCGCTTTCACGGCTGAAGCGTCGCCCAATGCCGGCAAACTTGCGACGTGGTGGGCCGCTCGAGACCGAACAACCCCCCTCAACGAGATGTAATGATCGTGGCGAGGCGGCCGCATTCTCGACACCGAACCGCGCGTTATCGTTCGCGTTCACAAGTTGCAGCTTTGCTCTACCGGAAGCTCTGGTCTCGATTGCGCCACGCAGTCGTCACAGGCCGCGGGGCCACACCGACCGCCGCCGCTCGTTTCTCTGATGTCGGAACCTTGCCAAGAAAGGAGGCCGCGCATGGTGTCGCGTCGCCTGATTCTCGTGTTCGGTTGCTCGATGTTGGCGAGCGCGGTGCCGCTTGCGCCGGCGCTCGCCGCCAGCGACGCAACCGCCGCCGTCACCGATTTCGGCAACCAAGCGCTGCAGATGCTGAACGACCCGCAGCTTTCGCAGGCCGAGCGTGAGAAGCGTTTCGGCGCGTTGCTCGATCGGGATTTCGACTTCGTCAAGACCAGCCGCTTCGTGCTCGGCGCGTACTGGCAGTCCGCGACCGAGCAGGAGAAGCAGCAGTTCGCTCCATCCTTCCGGAACTATGTCGTGAAGACGTATGCCACGCGCTTTGGCGAATTCACCGGCGCCTCCTTCACGATAACCGGCGAGCGGCCCGAGGGCGCCGGGAGCGTCATCGTCAATAGCACCGTGATGCAGCGTAACAATCAATCGCCGGCCAAGGTTGACTGGCGCGTGTCGACGGAAACGAGTGCACCCAAGATCACCGATGTGATCGTCAACGACGTCAGCATGTCGCTTACGTACCGGCACGACTTCACCGCGATGATCAAGCGAGACGGTCACGGCGTCGCCGGTTTGATCGCTCAGCTGCGGTCGTCGGATGGCGCCGACAAGCAGTGAGCCGGTAAAGACCGCGAGAGGCTTACGAAGCCTCGAACCGAGACGGTGACCTATATGCGCGCGACGATGTCGCCGCGGAACCGCTGCATCGCATCGAGCATCTCTTCCGCCGTGGCGCCGGTGAAACCGAAATCGACGTGCGTGACGCCGAGATCACCGAGATCGCGGAGGTCGCCGGCGATCTCGGCCGGGCTGCCCGAGAACAGCCGCCGCTCGCCGTCGGCCGCCTTCGCCGGCAGATCCGCGCCGTACCTGGCGACACGGTAGGAGAGCCCGATGCTCTTGGGGTCGCGGCGGGCATCGCCCGCGGCCTTGCGCAGCCGCGCGAGACCCGCGCGGTAGCGGGTAAGGCTGTCGAGCGGATGCGCAGGGTTGGTGCCGATCGGATACCACGCGTTGCCGAGCCGCGCGACGCGGCGCAATGCAGGCCCGCTCTCGCCGCCCACCCAGATCGGCGGGTGGGGCTTCTGCACCGGTTTTGGCGCGAAGGCGATGCCGGCGAACTTGACGTGCTCGCCCGCCAGGCGCGGATCGTCCTCGGTCCATAGCGCGCGGAACGCCCGCAGGTATTCGTCGGTCACCGCGCCGCGCGCGGCGAAGGCCGGCGCGCCGATCGCCTCGAACTCCTCCTTGAGCCAACCGGCGCCGACGCCCACGATCAGGCGGCCGCCGGACAGGACGTCGATGGTGGACAGGATCTTCGCGCACAGCACCGCGGGCCGGTGCGGCACCACCATGATCGAGGTGGCGAGCAGCAGACGCGAGGTCTTGGCCGCGATGAAGGCGATCTCCGTCAACTGCTCGTGGCGCGCGACCCATGTGCCGCCCGGAAACTCACCGGTCTCGGAATAGGGATAGCGCGAAGTGCTGGCCGACGGGATGACGACGTGGTCGCTGAATGCGGCATAGTCGAACCCCATCGCTTCGGCCCCGACGCAAATCCTGGCGAGCGTCCCGGGGTCGGCCAGGGGTCCTGCGGTGGGTGCGTTGAAGCCGATTTTCATGAGCCCTCAGTTCAACCCGTAGAACTTCATGGCGCCGCCCGCCATGACCTGATGCTTGGTCTCCGGCGAGACGCCCTTGAGCCGCTCCGCCATCATCGCGGGCGCGCCCGGGAAGAAGCCGTCCCGGTGCGGATAGTCGGTCGCCCACATGATCTTGTGCGGGCCGATGTACTCCGCGAGCACGCCGAGGCTGCCCTCGACGGGCTCGAAGGAGATCCAGCAGTTCCGCCGGAACAACTCGCCGGGCCGCATCTTGAGCCCCGAATCGTTGAAGCCCTTGTCGTCGAAATGCCGGTCCATGCGGTCGAGCCAAGGCGCGATCCAGCCGCCGCCGGATTCGAGGAACGCGACGCGGAGCCTCGGATGGCGCTCGACCACGCCGCCCCAGATCATGCTCATGGCGGCGAGCATCATCTCCATGGTGTGCGAGATGATGTGCTGGGCGCCGCGGCCGTTGAAGCGGTCGATGCCGACGGTCGGCATGCCGCTGTTGCCGCCCTCGTGGAGCCCGATCGAGAAATCGAGCTCCTCGGCGGCGCTCCAGAACGGCTCGTAGACGGGATCGTGCAGCTTGCGGTCGTTGTAGGGGTTGGGCCGCAGGAAGCCGCCGCGGAAGCCGAGCTCGCGGCGCGCGAAGCGCATCTCCGAGATCGCGGCGTCGACCGATTGCATCGGCAGCATCGCGATGCCGAACAGGCGGTCCGGGTATGGCTTGCAATAGTCCGCAAGCCAGCGGTTGTAGGCCCGGCACATCGCCGCGGCGAAGCCGGGATCGTGCACCGCGCCCGCGAAGAGGCCGAGGCTCGGGTAGAGAAAGGCGGCGTCGATGCCGTCGAGGTCCATGTCGGGAATGCGCGCGTGCGGGTCGAAGCCGCCCTTGCGGCCGTCCTCATAGGCCATGGCCTCGGCCTTGACCACGCCCTGCCGCGCACCGATCCCGCCGATGCCACCGAACCCCTGGGTACTGCCGAGGATCTGCTCCTCCAGCAGCAGGCGGTCCTTGCCGTTCTCGTCCTTGACCAGCTTCGGCGCGCGATCGCGATAGGCGGGATCGAGGTAGTCGTTCCAGAGCGTGAACGGCTCCAGCACGTGGCCGTCGGCATCGATCACGTGGTAGCTGCGGGTCATCGGCAAGGCTCCGTCGCGGTTGGCAGGAACGGGAGGCTTCGCCCGGAAATTATAGGCCGCGGCGACCGGCAGGCAATCGCACCGAATTTCGGCTACTCGGCGCCTTCCACGATGCGGATATCTCGGACGACCGTATCGCCTAACAGCTTCCGCGCGGCCTGGTAGGCGGGGCTTTCGTACGCCGCGATGGCGCTCGCGACACTGTCGAACTCGATCACGACCGTGCGCAGGTTCATCCCGGCCTCGAGTGTCTTGACCGGGTTTCCCCGAACCAGGTTGCGCCCGCCCGCCGCCCAAATCGCTGGACCCGCCACCTTCGCGTATTCGGCAAGGGCCTTGGGGTCATTGATCTCTCGATAGCATGCAATCCAGTAGGCCTTGGCCATGGATGCCTCCCTGTGGGGTTCGCTGACGAAACGTAGTCCGCATTCCTTTGCCGGGCCATTGGGTACGGTATCGTCCGCTCTCTTCCGGGATGATCGCGCGCCGCGATCGTGGTATGTACGGCGGTCCCAAGCCTATCTGTAGATTGCCCGAGTGAGGCAACGAAAGGCGGGAACGGGGATGGTCACCGAAACCGTATTGAGCCGCGCGTCGTCGGCGCGTCCGGGCCTTCCCGGCGTGATCATCGCCGCGACCATCGGCAATGTGCTCGAATGGTTCGACTTCCTGGTCTACGGCTTCTTCGCCGTGACGATCGCGGAGGTGTTCTTCCCGGCGGGCGACCCGACGGTCTCGCTGTTGCTCACCTTCGGGGCCTTCGGTCTCTCCTACGTGATCCGGCCGCTGGGCGCAGCCATCGTCGGTACCTATACCGACCGCGCCGGCCGCAAGGCGGGGCTGACGCTGTCGATCGGTCTCATGATGATCGGCACGACCCTCATGGTGGTGACGCCGGGCTACGCCACCATCGGCATCGCGGCACCCATCATCATCACGCTGGCGCGGCTGCTGCAGGGGTTCTCGGTCGGCGGCGAGTTCGGCAGCGCCGTCGCGTTCCTGTGCGAGCACGGCGGGGAGCGCCGAGGCTACAGCGCGAGCTGGCAATGGGCCACCATCGGCATGACCTCGATCATCGCCTCGCTCTTCGGCCTCGTGCTCACGACCGGGCTCTCCCACCAGCAGATGCTCGATTGGGGGTGGCGCGTCCCCTACGTCTTCGGTCTCCTGGTCGGTCCCGCCGGCCTCTACATCCGCTCGCGCATGCCCGAGACACCGGAATTTCTCGATGCCGCGAAACCCAAGAGAGTGCCGATCGGCGACTTGCTGCGCAAACACCCGGTCTCGGCGTTGCTCGCGTTCGGTGCCGCCATCATCTCGAACAGCTCCTATTACCTGCTCCTCTATATCCCGACCTACGGGGTCAAGACGCTGCATCTGCCGGCCTATACCGGCTTTGCCGCGACGCTGGTGGGCGGCATCATTCTCGGGGTCTTCTCGGTCGTCGCCGGGCACTGGTCCGACCGGAGCCAGCCGCGCTCGCGCCTCATGCTGATCACCGCCTGGCTCTTCCTGCTGGCCGCCTATCCCTCGTTCTGGCTGATGGACACGTTTCCCTCGCTCGCGACGGCGATGTTCGCCGTCGGCCTGCTCAACCTGATCAAGGCGGGCTACAGCGGCGTGCTGCCGTCCGTGCTGTCGGAGCAGTTTCCGGTCGAGACCCGCGCGGTCGGTATCGCGTTCACCTTCAGCATATCGGTGACGATCTTCGGCGGCTTCGCTCCATTCTTCGCGACCTGGCTCATCGCGCAAACCGGCGATCCGCTGTCGCCGAGCTACTACCTGATGGCGACCGCGCTGCTCAGCATCATCGCGCTGACGGCGATAGAGCGTCGGGCTCCGCGTGCCGCGATCGCCAGCGGCCAAGACTAACCAAGAAACCTGCCGGCTCTATGCAGCCTTCCACTTGATGGAGCAGCCGATCGACGGGAATTGCTGCGCGGGGCCGGCGCCGGTCGCGGCGATGGCGCGCATCGCCTCGACGAGCTCCCGGCGCGCGCCGGCCGGCGGCGGCGTGGTGCGGCCCTCGTCCAGGCGGCCGCGATAGCGGAGCTTGCCCGCGGCATCCAAGCCGAAAAAGTCGGGCGTGCAGGCGGCGCCGTAGGCCCGCGCCACCGTTTGGTCCTCGTCGTGCAGGTAGGGAAACGGGAAGCCATGGGCGCCGGCGAAGCGCCTCATGTTGTCGAAGGAGTCCTCGGGGTAGGCCGCGGCGTCATTCGAGCAAATGGCGGCGAAGCCGACGCCGTCTCGCTGGAGCGCGCGCGCGTCCGCCACCAGGCGGTCGATCACGGCCTTCACGTAGGGGCAGTGATTGCAGATGAAGACGATCACGGTGCCGCGTTCGCCCGCGACGTCGCTCAGCGCATAGGTGCGGCCGTCGGTGGCGGGGAGCCGAAAATCGGCCGCGGGGCTGCCGAGTGCGACCGATGCGGGTGTTCCAGCCATGGCGCAATCTCCTTTGTTCAGCGGCTGAGCGCGAAGCCGCGGTAGCCGCTGGCCGCGACCTCCTCGCAGGTCCTCCGATACTGGGCCATCCCGCCCGCATAGGGCATGAAGACCCGCGGCTTGCCGGGCACGTTGGCGCCCAGGTACCAGGAATGCGTCGCGAGCGGCAGCAGCGTGGCGTTGGCCGCCGCGTTCACCCTCTCAACCCAGGAGTCCATCGCTTCCGGCTGAGCCTCGATGCGCTCCAGACCCTGGGCGCGCATGTGGCCGATGCAGTCCGTGATCCATTCGACGTGCTGCTCGATCGCGACCGGCATGTTGCAGAGCACGGAGGGGCTGCCGGGCCCCGTGATGGTGAAGAGGTTCGGGAATCCCGCGACCTGCAATCCCAGATAATTGCGCGGCCCCGCGCGCCAGACCTCGGCGAGCGCGAGGCCATCGCGTCCGCGGATGTCGATCCGCAGCAGCGGGCCCGTGAGCGCATCGAAGCCGGTCGCGAACACGATGATGTCGAGGGGGTATTCGGCGTTGCTCGTCCGGATCCCCGCGGGTGTGATCGTCTCGATGGGCGTCGCGCGCAGATCGACCAGCGTGACGTTCTCGCGGTTGAAAGTCTCGAAATAGTCGGTGTCGATGGGCGGGCGCTTCGCCGCGTAGGGATGGTCGAAATCGGAGAGGATCGCCGCGGTCGCGGGATCCTTGACGATCTCGCGGATCTTGTCGCGGATGAATTGCGCCGCCGTGTCGTTCGCGGCCTTGTTCACCACGAGATCGCGAAACGTGGCGCGGAACCGCAGGCCGCCCGTCCGCCAGGCCGCCTCGTAGAGCGCTTCGCGCTCCTCCGGGCTCACGTCGAAAACCAGGCGCTCCTCGATGACCCAGGGATGGCCGTTCGGGTTGCCGTCCATCAGGCGCTGGATCTCGGAGAAGTTCGCCTTGACGTAGCGCTTGAACTCCGGCGTGAGCGGAGCGTTGCGGGCGGGCACGCTGTAGTTCGCCGTGCGCTGGAACACCGTCAGATGCCCGGCCGTCTCCGCGATCACGGGTGCCGACTGAATGCCGGTCGAGCCGGTACCGATCTGGCCGACGCGCTTGCCCCTGAAGTCGACGCCCTCATGGGGCCACTCGCCCGTGTGGACCCAGCGGCCCCTGAAGCTCTGGAGGCCGGGGATCTTCGGAACGTTTGCCGTCGAGAGGCAGCCGACCGCGGTGATCAGGAACTTGGCGCTGAGCCGCTCCCCGCGCTCGGTGGTCACGCGCCAGAGATTGGCGTCGTCGTCATACGCCGCGGCGCTCACGCGCGTGCCGAAGCGAATGCTGCGTCTCAGATCGAACCGGTCGGCGACGTGGTTGAGATAACGCAGGATCTCCGGCTGTGCCGGGTAGCGCTCGGTCCAGTCCCAGTCCCGCAGCAATTCCTTGGAGAAAGTGTAGCAATAGGAATGGCTCTCGGAATCGCAGCGCGCGCCGGGATACCGGTTCCAGTACCAGGTGCCGCCGACGCCGTCCGCGGCCTCCAGCACCTGCACCGAAAGACCGAGCCGGTCGCGCAGGCAAAACAACTGATAAAGGCCGGAAAATCCGGCGCCGATGATCAGCACGTCAAAGATGGACGGCTGCGCGGCCTGTCTTGCCACGCTATCATTGGACCCATTTGCAAGCGTCACGACATCTCACCGCCGAGCGTCCGTGCACGTGGGTCGAAGCATGACGCCATCGCATCGCGGCAAGCAAGGGTCCTGGGGGTTCCCGGCGGCATACCAGCCGCGCTAGCATGTTCTACCGGCTAGAGGGATACGGCGATGAGCTACGACCTCGTGATCAAGAACGGCATGGTGATCGACGGCTCCGGCCTGCCGCGCTACCGCGCGGACGTCGGCGTGAAGGCGGGCAAGATCGCGTTCATCGGGCGCATCGCGTCGCCAGCGCGCGAGACCATCGATGCCGAAGGCCATGTGGTGACGCCCGGCTTCGTCGACGGGCACACTCACATGGACGCGCAGGTGTTCTGGGACCCGATCGGCACCAGCTCCTGCTATCACGGCATCACCTCGGTGGTGATGGGGAACTGCGGCTTCACGCTGGCGCCCTGCCGGGAGCGCGAGGCAGACCTGGTGTTCCGCAATCTCGAGCGCGCCGAGGACCTGAGCCGCGATGCCATGCGCGCCGGCATCAAGTGGCGCTGGGAGACCTTCCCGGAATTTTTGGACGCGCTCGACAGCCAGCCGAAGGGCATCAACTACGCGGGCTACATCGGCCATTCGGCGGTCCGGACCTATGTCATGGGCGAGCGGGCCTTCGACGGCCCCGCGCGCGAGGACGATCTCGAAGCGATGGCGCGCCACGTCCGCGAGGCCATCAAGGCCGGCGCCGTGGGTTTCTCCACGACGCGGAGCCCCAGCCACGAGACCTCCGACGACCGTCCGGTGGCGAGCCGGCAGGCGAGCTGGAGCGAGCTCGAGCGTCTCGTGGGCGCCATGAGCGAGGCGGGCTCGGGCATCCTCGAGACCGCGCTCGGGACCGAGGGGCCGGACAATTATCCGAAGCTGAAGAAGCTCGCCCTCGACACCGGCCGTCCCGTCACCTTCGGCATCTTCTCGCGGCGCATCCAGCCGACCGCCTGGCGCTTCGGGCTCGAGACCGTCGAGCAGACCGCGCGCGAGGGCGGACGCATGTTCGCGCAGGTGCACAGCCGTGCGCTCAGCGTGCTGATCTCCTTCGAGACGGCGACGCCCTTCGACACTTGGGACGTGTGGCGCGATGTGCGAAAGCTGCCGCTCGCGCGGCAGAAGGCGGCTCTCCGCGATCCCGAGACGCGGATGAAGCTCGTGGAGTCCGCCAGCCGGCCGCCGAACCGCCGCGCCATCGGCGCCGAGGCGCGGCCGCCGGATTGGGACTGGGTCTTCCTCATGGACCAGATTCCGGGCCCGCATCCCTCCATGGCGGAGCTCGCGCGCCGGAGCAACCAGCATCCGGTCGAGCTGATGATCGACCTCGCCCTCGAGCGCGACCTCAAGCGTTTCTGGGTGCAGCCGATCGCCAACGAGGACCAGGCGGCCGCGCTGGAGCTGATCAAGCACCCGCGCACGGTCGTGACCTTCTCCGACGCCGGCGCTCACGTCTCGCAGATCATGGACAACTCGCTGCAGACCCACCTGCTGAGCCACTGGGTGCGCGAGAAGCAGGCGCTCACCCTGGAGCAGGCGGTGAAGTACATCACCTACGACACCGCGACCCATTGGGGCCTCAGCGATCGCGGCCTCGTCCGAGAGGGCATGGCGGCGGACCTGGTGGTGCTCGATCCCGCGACCGTCGGCGCGCGCATGCCGGAGGTGGTGACCGACCTCCCCGCGGGCGCCAAGCGCCTCAAGCAAACCGCCGACGGCGTGCGCGCGACGGTCGTGAACGGCCAAGTGCTCCTGCGCGACAACGAGCACACGGGCGCGCTGCCCGGCCGCCTCCTGCGCGGCCAGATCCCCGACTAGGCTGCGCCGACCAATTCCGGAAACCCAAGCCTGAAATTTTGGTCTTGGCCGCGACCGGCTGTACGATTCCGTCCCCGTGGTGACGTAACGGTGGCTTCGCTCGCGTGAACTGGGCCCAACGTTCTAAAAGGTCCAGTTTCAATTTGCTCGCGACGACAACATCAGCACATGCAAATGAAAACGCCAACTCAGGCGACACCTCCAATCAAAGGGACGCCAGCATGAACGATACCGACGACAAGCCCACCGAAGGCACCGCGGCAGCAACCGAACCGACGGCACCCAGCCCGATGCCGTCCGACCAACCGCCCGCCGACAGCGCCGAGGAGAAACCGGAGATCGCGGCCGTTGAGGCAGCCGTGGACGAACCTGCCCCACCCGCTCCGGAGCCGGGCGACACCCAACCGAGCGAGGGCGAAAGCGACAAGCCCAGCGCCGACGCACCGGCCGACACTGCGTAAGCGGGGCCGGCGCCCCTCCGGTTCACGATCGGCCATCGCAGAGTAGACCGTCGCCACCGTTGCAGTTCACCGGCGGTTCGGGCCGATAGGAGCATCGTGTGCCTATCGGCCCGTGCTCGGGATGACGGGACGTCGTTGCTCCACAAAGAAAACCCTCACCCGGGCTCGCCGGGCTTCCGGAAGGCGGCTTCTCCGACGTCGGACACCTCGACCCATTTCGGATTGGGCGAGGCCTCGGCGCCGTAGTTGTCGTGCCAGTTCCACCACTTGTAGGTCGGGGTCTGGGGGTAGCCTTCCGGTGAGTCCTCCCACGTCTCCTGGCGGCCGAGCGCGGTGAGATCGAGGTAGCTCCAGGTCGTCCCCATCGCCTCGTCGCCGCGGTTGTTGATGAAATAGGTGCGGAACACCTTCTCGCCGTCGCGGATGAAGGCGTTGTGCCCGTGCCATTCATCGACGCCGAAGTCTTTGTCGAAGTCGTCGGTGATGGTGTACCAGGGCATCTCCCAGCCCATCCGCGCCTTGAGGCGCGCGATCTGCGCTTGTGGCGCCCGCGAGGCGTAGGCGAGCGTGGTGTCGCGGGCGTTGAGATGGGCGAGGTGCGCGACCTGATCGGCGCCGAGCGAGCAGCCGCGGCAGGCGTGATCGGGCCAGCCGAACACCCCGGGCTCGAAGAAGGCGCGATAGACGATCAGCTGCCGGCGGCTCTCGAACAGGTCGATGAGGCCGACCCTGCCCCGGGGCCCCTCGAATTCGTACGCCTTCTCGACGGGCATCCACGGCATCCGCCGGCGCTCGGCGGCGAGCGCGTCGCGCGATCGCGTCAGCGCCTTTTCCTTTACCAGCATCCGCTGGCGCGCCGCCTCCCAGGCCTCCCGCGACACGATCGGGGGCGTGTTCATTCCGAGATTCGCTTTGTTCCGGTCCATTTCTCTCTCCTTTCCTATTGGTTCTCGTGCCGAGGGCCTCAAAAGCCGCGCGTAATCACGCACTGGTCAATCGTCATGAGATAGATAGGCACCGGGCGCCGAAGGGCGAGAGTTACAAGCGTGGCGGGATTCCGCTGGGCATCCCTGTTCGCGGCTGGGCTAGAATGCCGTCCATTAGCGGCGGAGGCCCGATTGGAATTCGGCGTGTTCCACGAGTTCGAGCGGCCGCCCGGCGCCAGCGAGACGGAAGCCTTCGCGCAGGCGTTCGCCGTGGTGGACGCGGCGGAGCGCTGGGGGCTCGACGTCATGTGGCTCGCGGAGCTGCACTTCGCACCGGAGCGCTCGGTCGCGGCGTCGCCGCTCATCCTGGCGGCCGCCGTCGCCGAGCGCACCCGCCGCATGAAGATCGGCACCGCCGTCCAGGTGCTGCCGCTCTGCCACCCCCTGCGGCTCGCCGAGGAGGCCGCCACGGTCGACCAGCTGAGCCACGGGCGGCTCATCTTCGGCGTCGGGCGCAGCGGCTTTCCCCAGACCTACGCGGCCTACGGCGTGCCCTATGCGGAGAGCCGGGAGCGGTTCGCGGAGACGCTCGCGATCGTCAAGCGGGCCTGGAGCGAGGAGCGCTTCTCGCATAGCGGCAAATACTTCAGTTACGACAACGTCGCGGTGGTGCCGAAACCGCTGCAGAAACCGCATCCGCCAATCCGCATCGCCGCGACCAGCCCCGACACCTTTCCCGCCATCGGCGCGCTCGGATATTCGGCCTTCGTCGCGGCGCGCCTCGGCACGCTCTCGGACCTGGCGCCGCAGGTGCTGAGCTACCGCGCGGCCTACAAGGCCGCGGGCCATCCCGGCGCCGGCGAGATCTATCTGCGGGTGCCGGTCTATGTCGCGGCGACCGAGCAGCGAGCGCGCGACGAGCCCGAGGAAAGCATCATGCATTTCTTCCGCTACATCGCCGCGCGCGTGGCGGAGTCCGCGAGCATGGCCGGCGCGCGCGCGATCGAGCACCGGGCGGAGAGCGCGCAGCGGCTCCAGACCATCGACTACGACGAGGCCCTGCGCGAGAAGATGATCGTCGGCACGCCCGACCGCGTCGCCGACCGGCTGCTGGCCTTGCGCGAGGAGCTCGGCATCAGCGGCATCCTGGCGGAGCTCAACCCCGGCGGGTTGATTCCGCGTCCGCGTGTGATGAATGCGCTCCGGCTCCTCTGCCAGGAGGTCATGCCGCGGTTCAAGTGAGAGGCGCCCGACGCTGGGCCGGCGGCTTCGTCGGTGCGCCGCTGCAGGGATCCCCGACATTTTCCTCAAATCCCCGCAGTCTTTTCGAGGCGCCTTCCAGGCTTGTGATCCTGCTCACCCACCGATGCCGGAGCCATGGGGTAGTGTTACCTCAGAGCGCATCAATTCTCTGCTAGGGAGGATCGATCATGGTTGCGCTGAAAAATCCGGGCCTGGCTGGCGACGTCGCATTCGATACGGTGATCTATGCGTCCTCCGGCGTGAATTACGCGGCCGTCCCGGCGCTGGCGCAATACACCATCTATGACACGCCCGACCCGGCTTATATCACCGGTCGGATCGACATCTCAGCTTTCGCGCACTTGGGCTCGGCGCCCTGGCCGTTCGCCAACACCAACGTGCCCCTCAATGGGCACGTCTGCGTGCCGAGGGGACGGGGACCATTCCCGCTGGCGGTATTCGCGCACGGCAATCACAGCCCGTTCCAGAACTCGACGCCGGGATACCTCTATCTCTGCGAGCTGCTGGCCTCGCACGGGATCATCGCGGCCACCATCGACGTCAATTTCCTGAACGGCGCCAATTTCGGCGAGAACGATGCGCGCGCGATCGTCCATCTGGAGCATCTGAAGCAGTTCCGCGCCTGGAACAATCTCGGGGCGCATCCGCTGCACGCCAAGGTCGAACTGAATCGTATCTTGATCGTCGGGCATTCGCGCGGCGGCGAGGGCGTGGGGCACGCATCGTTCTTCAATCATCTGCCTGCGATCCAGCCGACGATTTTCAGCCCGATCGTGCCACTGGACGGTTCAGCGGGACTCGGACCTTACCGGTTCGGGCTTACCGCCGTCGCCGCCATCGCTCCGACCGATCGACAATACGAGCCGATCAGCGGGCCGACCGTCGTGCCGGATCGGTATTTTCTGATTCACGGCAGCCGCGATGGTGACGTCTCCACCTTCGAGGGCTACAATACCTACAATCGCGCGCACGCCGTGGACCTCGCCAATCCGACGGTCTCCGACGGGAAGCTGAAAGCCCTGCTATGGGTGTACGGGGCCAACCATAATCAGTTCAACAGCGCTTGGCCCTCCGAGACGGCACCCGGATTTGCCATGCCGCGGCCGGATCAGGAGCAGATCGCCAAGGTGCACCTAGGGGCGCTCGCCGGGGCTCTGCTGTTGGATCGATCGGACTATATGGAGGTGCTGCGCGATCACGCCACCGCGGTGGAGTGGGTTCCCGCGGGCACCAGTTTCGTCTCGCAATATCAGGATCCCGAGCGCCTATTCGTGCAGCATAATCAGGAAAGCCTCGCGGCGCCGCAGATCTCGCTCCCGGTCCAGGGTAGCGTGGTCACCAGCGCCGTCGCCGCCGCGCGCCAGCT
The DNA here is from genome assembly GCA_035263705.1 of Allostellaceae bacterium. Lineage (GTDB taxonomy): Bacteria > Pseudomonadota > Alphaproteobacteria > ATCC43930 > CGMCC-115725 > DASZHJ01. The sequence continues at coordinate 4,505 of DATFRA010000014.1, read as the reverse complement.
CAAGGACCTCGTCAATGCGGGGGCGTCGCAGACGACGATCACACTGCGGCTGGATTGGAGCTCGCTCGGAGCGAGCTACCAGTTGAAGGTGGACCCCGCGACGTTGCCGGCTGAACGATATAAAGTGCTGTCGCTTCGCGTCGGCCAATCCACCGAGCCGAAGAACCCCGCCGGCCGAGGTCAGGATTTCACCATCGAGGTGTCGAGTGGCTCGCGCACGGCCGCCATCCGCGCGAGCGCGCTCCACCGGTTGCTTTATCCCGATGTCGTCTTCGGTGCCGGCAAGATCGTGATGCAGACGCTGCGGCTCCCGCTGCGCCGTCTCGAAGAGCACGGCGTCGATCTCACGGACCTCCGCTCGATCGCGTTCCGGTTCGACCAGCGTCCGGCGGGCGTCGTCTATGTCGGCGACGTCCAGGTATCGCACTGATTTCTCAACGCGTGAGGTCGCTCATGCCACAGCCACCGACAGCCATCGCCGTCGAGGTCATCGTTACCGCGCCCACGGACGCGGATAGCGCCGCCATCGCGCATTTGAGCGCCACGGGCGGCAAGGCGCTTCCAAAGGTGGCCTATCTCGTCAAGATCCGCCTAAAGACCATGCCCGAGCCAACGTCTCAGGGCTGGGCGCTCTATGTGAAGGACTTTCGCATTCCGAAATACTGGGAGGCCAAGGACGGGATCTATTTCAAGGTGTTCGATCGGCAATTCTTCGAGGATCACAAGGGTGAGCGACTGCGTTTCTCGCAGAACGGGACCGAGTTCGTCGACACGAAGCTGAGACTGGCCGCGCCCCGCAGGCATGGCGGCGGCAAACTGCCGCGGCAGGAAGAGGTTCTGAAATAACCGTCGTCACAAGGCGAGTGCCCGAGAGGCGGGCTGACGCCGAGTGATGGTGATGCGTTCAGGCGCGTGAGGGCATTTGCCCGAGCGCGACGCGCGTGGCCGATGGTAGCGGGCGTGGGTCGACTGTTCGTGGCGGGAGCGCTGAAAGAAAGCGTGGATGGCCGGGGCAAGCCAGGACAGGCCCGGCGATGACGACAGTGGGGTGACCGGCTTTGTCGGCGACCCCGGCGCTGCGCTATGGTGGGGCTCCACGCGCGCGCGAGGACAGGCCATGCCAGAGGCGAAATTCCCGGGGTTTTCGACGCTCAGTCTCCACGCGGGCCAGCGGCCCGATCCCGCGACCGGCGCCCGCGCGGTGCCGATCTACCAGACCACCAGCTTCGTCTTCCGCGGCACCGCGCAGGCGGCGGCGCTCTTCAACCTGGAGGAGCCCGGCTTCATCTATTCGCGGATCGCCAATCCCACGGTGGCGGTGCTGGAGGAGCGGCTCGCGGCGCTCGAGGGCGGCGTCGGCGCCATCTGCACGGCGAGCGGGCAGGCGGCGCTCCATCTCGCGATCGCCACCCTCATGGGCGCGGGCGGCCACATCGTGGCGGCGGCCTCGCTCTATGGCGGCTCGATCAACTTGCTGAAATTGACATTGCCGCGCTTCGGCATCGAGGCGAGCTTCGTCGATCCGCGCGACCCCGCGGCCTTCCGCGCGGCGATCAAGCCGGAGACGCGCCTCGTCTTCGCGGAGATCCTCGGAAATCCCGGCCTCGAAGTGCTGAACGTGCCGGCGGTGGCGCAAGTCGCGCACGACGCCGGTCTGCCGCTCCTCATCGACGCCACCTTCGCCACACCTTATCTCTGCCGCTGCCTCGACCATGGCGCGGACCTGATCGTCCATTCCGCCACCAAGTGGCTCGGTGGCCATGGCATCGCGATCGGCGGCGCGCTCATCGACGGCGGGCGGTTCGACTGGGAGGCGTCGGGGAAATTCCCGACCTTGACCGAGCCCTACGCCGGCTATCACGGCATCGATTTCGCCGAGGAGTTCGGGCCGCAGGCCTTCGTCATGCGCGCCCGCGCCGAGGGGCTGCGCGACTTTGGCGCCTGCATGAGCCCCGCGAACGCGTTCCATATACTTCAGGGCGTCGAGACCCTGCCGCTCCGCATGGCCCGTCACATGGAGAACACCCGCCGCGTGCTCGAATTCCTCTCGAAAAGCGACGCGGTCGCCTGGGTGATCCACCCCAGCCTGCCGAGCCATCCCGACCACGCGCTCGCGAAGCAGATCCTACCGAGAGGCGCGGGCTCCATGGTGAGTTTCGGCATCAAGGGCGGCCGGGCCGCTGGCGCGCGCTTCATCGATAGCGTGAAAATGATCTCGCACCTCGCCAATGTCGGCGACGCCAAGACGCTGGTGATCCATCCCGCCAGCACCACGCATCAGCAGATGAGCGCGGAGCAGCTCAAGGTCGCGGGCGTCGGCGAGGACATGATCCGGCTCTCGGTCGGCCTCGAGGAGCCCGAGGACATCATCGAGGATCTGGCGCAGGCGCTGCGCGCGTCGCAGAAATCACTCGCGAAGGCCGCGGAATAGCCGGCATGGAGCTCCGCGTCCGAGGCAAGCGCGTCTTCGCGGGCACGGGCGGCTGCGCCTTCGACCCCGCGCTCCCCTCCGCCGTGTTCATCCACGGCGCCGGCATGGACCACACGGTCTGGGCGCTGCAGACGCGCTCCTTCGCGCATCACGGCCGGAGCGTACTGGCGCTCGACATGCCCGGCCACGGCGGCAGCGAAGGGTCGGCGCTCTCGAGCATCCCCGAGATGGCCGAATGGGTGCTGGAGGTGCTCCGCGTCGCCGGCGCCCGGACGGCGCGGATCGCCGGCCACAGCATGGGCGCGTTGATCGCGCTCGAAACGGCGGCGCGCGGCGGAGAGATGGTCGAGGGCCTGGCGCTGCTGGGCTTCGTGCCGGAGATGGGCGTGCACCCGGACCTGCTGGAGGCCGCGCGGAATGGCGCGCATGCCGCGCTCGACTTCATGGTCTCCTGGAGCTTCGGCGCGCAGGCGCGTTTCGGCAATACGCCGGCGCCCGGCCTCTGGCTCATGGGCGAGGCGATGCGGCTCCTCGAGCGCACGCCCTCGGCGAGTCTCGCGACCGATCTCAGCGCTTGCGGCGCGTACAAGAGCGCGCTCGAGGCGGCGGCGCGCATCCACTGCCCGACCCTGTTCCTATTGGGTGCGGAAGACCGCATGACGTCGGCCGCGAAAGGGCGCGCGTTCGCGGAACACATCGCGGGGGCGACAGTCACAATTCTGCCGGGGGTCGGCCACATGATGATGATCGAAGACCCCCGCGCGACGCTCGCCGCGCTGAAAGGAGTCCTCTAAGTTGGCATCGACTTGACCGACGGACCTCGAGCCATGCCAGACGCCTTAGAGCGAACCGGGTTGGTCAGCGGATTCGTGCTGCGCCCGGATCGGCCGTTGCAGGCGGTGTCCTGGGACGATATGGGCAGCGCCCTCGACTGCGACGACGGCATGGTCTGGCTGCATTTCGATCTCTCGGATGCGCGATCTCAGCGTTGGCTCGCGGCTTGCGAGCGGATCCCGCAGAGCGCGCGCGACGTCCTGCTTGCCTCGGACAACCGGGTGCGCCTCGAATCCACCGGAAACGGACTCGTGGGCGTGCTCGGCGATCTCCATCACGATTTTCATCACGACCCCTCCGAGGTCAGCGTGCTCCGGCTCTACCTCGACGATCGCTGCCTGATCAGCGCACGGCGCCGGCCGCTCAAGGCGGTGGACGGGCTTCGCCGCGCGGTATCGGAGGGGCTTCGGGTCGAGCGGCCGGTCAGCCTGATCATCCATCTCCTCAATGACCTTGCCGACGCCCTCGGCGCCATTACGCTGGAGCTCGCCGAGTCAATCGACACCCTGGAAGATCGGATCCTCGCCGGCCGTATCGAGGATCGCGGCGGAGAGCTCGGCCGGCTGCGCCGGCTGGCGGCGCGATTGCGCTGGCACATTGTGCCGCAGCGGCACGCGCTGATCCGGCTCCTGGACTCGCTGCCGAGCTGGCTTTCCAAGCCCGACCTGCATGGACTCCGGCGTGCGATCGAACGGCTGGAGGCGGTCAGCCATGACCTCGATCTGGTTCAGGAGCGCGCTCGCCTCCTGCAAGACGAGCTCGGCACGCATCAGCGCGAGGTAACCAACCGGAATGTCTACGTCCTCTCGATGGTCACCGCGATCTTCCTGCCGATCACCTTGATTACCGGCATCTTCGGCATGAACGTCGGCGGTCTGCCTGGCGTGCAGGAGCCGGACGGGTTCTGGTGGGTGATGCTGGGCATGGCGGGAACGGTCGTGGCGACGCTGCTCATCCTGCGCTGGAAGCGGTTGTTCTGAGGCAAACGCTCGATGGCCGAGGGTGAGCAGGAGCGGCGCGGGGATTATCCGAGGTTTCTCGAGATCCCCACGCGGTGGATGGACAACGACATCTACGGCCACGTGAACAACGTGGTCTACTATTCGTACTTCGACACGGTCATCAACCAGTACCTGATCGAGGCGGGCGGGCTCGACATCCACAAGGGCGCGGTGATCGGCATCGCGGTCGAGAGCCACTGCCGCTTCCACCGCTCGATCGAGTTCCCCGACGTGATCGA
>DATFRA010000013.1:0-9056 GCA_035263705.1 Allostellaceae bacterium | reverse complement strand
AGAGGCCGCCGACGATTTCGTCTCGCTGCTGACGCCGGTGGTGAAGGCAATGTTCACCGACAACGGCTTCGCCACCGCCAATATCGGCATGCAGGTGATGGGCGGCCACGGCTATATCCGCGAGTGGGGCATGGAGCAGCTGGTGCGCGACTGCCGCATCACCCAGATCTACGAAGGCACCAACGGCATCCAGGCCCTCGACCTCGTGGGCCGCAAGCTCCCCATGCACATGGGCCGCCTGCTCCGGAGCTTCTTCCATCCGGTCGACGCCTATATCCGCGCGCGCCTCGAGAAGCCCGAGCTCGCGGAGTTCGTCCTGCCGCTCGCCAAGGCCTTCGGCCGCCTGCAGCAGGCCTCCGCCCTGATCGCGCAGAAAGGCCTCGCCGACCCCGAGGAGGGCGCCGCCGCCGCGACCGACTACCTCCGCCTCTTCGGCCTCACCGCCTACGCGTACTTGTGGACCCGCATGGCCGAGCTCGCGATGGGAAAGACCGAGGGCGAGGACGCCGCCTTCTATCGAGGCAAGCTCGCGACGGCGCGCTTCTTCATGACGAAGCTCCTGCCGGAGAGCACGGCGCTCTTCGCGCAGATCGGCGCGGGGGCGAAGCCCCTGATGGCGCTGGAGGCAGAGGGGGTTTGAGCGACGCGTTCCTCAGTGCTGTAAGGGCCTAGCGGATCGGCATCGCGTACATCAGGCCCTCGTTCGACCAGAGCGCGTTGAGGCCGCGGTCGAGCTTGAGGCGGGAGTCCTTGCCGACGTTGCGGTCGAAGATCTCGCCGTAGTTCCCCACCTGTTTGATCGCGTTGTAGGCCCACTTCTCGTCGAGGTGCAGGGACTTCCCCATGCCGGGCGTGGCGCCCAGCATGCGCTTCACCTCGGGATCGTCGCTGGTCAGCATCTGGTCGACGTTCTTGGACGTGACGCCCTTCTCCTCGGCGTCGATCAGCGCGTAGATCACCCAGCGCACGATGTGGAGCCACTCGTCGTCGCCGGTGCGCACCAACGGCGACAGCGGCTCTTTCGAGATCACCTCGGGCAGGATGACATGGTCGTCGGGGTTGGGGGCCTTGGTCGTGCGCGTTGCCGCCAAGCCCGAGCGGTCGGTGGTGTAGGCGTCGCAGCGGCCGGAGAAATAGGCGTTCTCGACCTCGTCGAGCTTCTCGATCACCAGCGGCTTCATCTCCATCTTGTTGGTGCGGAAATAGTCTGCGAGGTTGAGCTCGGTCGTGGTGCCCTGGGAGACGCAGATGGTGGCGCCGTTGAGCTCTTTGGCGCTCTTCACGCCGAGCTTCTTCGGCACCATGAAGCCCTGACCGTCGTAGTAGACGACGGGCGCGAAGTTGAAGCCGAGATCGGCCTCGCGCGTGAGCGTCGCGGTCGTGTTTCGCGCGAGCATGTCGATCTCACCAGACTGAAGCGCCGTGAACCGGTTCTGGCCCGTGGTCGGCACGTACTTGACCTTCTTGGCATCGCCCAGCACGGCCGCCGCGATCGCGCGACAGATCTCGGCATCGAGACCGGTGTATTGGCCCTGCTGGTCCGCCACGGAGAATCCGGCAAGCCCGGTCGAGACGCCGCAGGTGAGCGTGGCCGCGGCTTTTATCTTGTCGAGTGTCGGCCCCGCCGTCGCTCCATGACCCGCTATGAGAAATGCGAGAACACCGGCGACAATCGAAAAACCGCGCGCATTCGGCGATCCCATCACGGTCTCCTCCCTGGTTCCGGCGCTTATCGTCCTCCGATCGTGAGGCGCTGGCTCCAGCATTCCACCTTCGACTGGGTGCGACAAGGCTGCTTTGGGCGCAGGCTTCCGCGGCGAACGCGCTTCAATCCCCGTCCGAGAAGAACTCCCGCAGGATGCCGCCCACCAGCTCCGGCGCCTCCAGCAGGATGTGGTGCCGGAGGCGGGGCAGGATGATCAGGTGCGAGCCCCGGATCTGCGCGGCGATGTCGCGCGCGGTTTTCGGGCCGGCGCCGAGGTCATTCTCCGCGGTCAAGACCAGGGTCTTGTGGGTGATCGCGTGAAGCCGCGGGCCGAGGTCGTTGCGGACCAGGACCTCGTAGGCCTTGGCGTAGCCCGCGGGGTCGGCGGCGGCGACCGTGCGGCGGGAGGCCGCGACGATCTCCGGGTGGCTCTCGCGGAACGCGGCGGTGAACCAGCGCTTGGCGGCATAGGTGTCGAAGTAGACGCCGGGCGGGTTGGCACGGATGAAGGCGAGGCGCTCCTCGACCTGAGCCTGTTGCTCGGGACTGCGGCCCGAGCTCGCCGCGATGATCGCAAGCTTCTCGACCCGGCCGGGATGCTCGAGGGCGAGGCCCTGCGCCAGCAGCCCGCCCATGGAGAAGCCCGCCACATGGGCGCGCGCAACGCCGAGGCGGTCGAGGATCGCCACGAGGTCGCCGATGAGATCGGCGAGCCGCCACGCGCCCCCGGGGCTGCCGGAGCGGCCGTGGCCGCGCATGTCCGTGCGGATCACCCGGAATTGTCCACGGAAATGCTGGGATGGGCCGATCCAGTCGTCGGCGCCACAGCCGACGCCGTGCAACAGCAGCACGGCATGCCCCCCGCCGCGGTCGTGCACGAAGAGCTCGTGCCCGCTGCCGAGACGCACCCTCGTTCCGCCCTCTTCCGCGCTTGCGCCCATCCGAGGCTCGCCGTTCCCCATCGTCACGCGCCGACAGTAGACTGGACGGCCGAGGCGGGGAACGAGCTCCGCCTACTGCAGGCCCGCTTTGGCGAGGAGCTCGCGGGCTTCGAGGGTCACCAGCACGCGGTGGCCCTGGCTTGGCTGGGCGGCGCTCGGCAGGGGCTTGCCGGCGGCCAGGACCTCGATGCCCTGAGCGTTGCCGATGCGCAGAGTGAGTCCAGGCTTCTCCGGCAACCGATACTCGTCGCCCGCTTTCAGGAGCCGCCGGAAGATCGGGGTGTCACCGTCCTTCACCTCGAGCCAGGTCTCGGCGGTGGCACGGAGCGAAATGCGGGAGTGGCCATCGCCGGCGACACCCAGAACATGCACCGAGTCCGTCGATGGCGCCGGCACTGACGTGGCTGCGCCCCGGGTCGCGCTCGGCGCCCCTGCCGCCCGGGGCTCGGGCCGCAACGCCTGCGACACCTCGATCTTGTGAGACGCCGCGAAGTCCGAGTGAAGCTGCAGGAGCGTTGGGGCTGTTCCAGCGGCGGGCGACAGCGAGGCCAGTGCCTCCGCCGGCTCGCCCGATGTCTTCGCGGCGCGTGTCGGCGACGGCGCGGCGTCGGGGGGCGAGGCGGCTAGCGCGGGCGACGGCGCGGCCGGGGTGGCGTCGCGATCCCGCCGATCAGCGGAAAGCTGCGACACGCCGAAGGCACAGAGTGCGAGGATCGCAAGCCCGACAAGCACGCCAGCGGGAGTTACCCGGCGCTCGTGCAGCGGCTCCGGGAAAGCGAGCTCCCGGGCGTTGTGTTGCCCGCCGATTTCCTGCTTGAAGTGGCGCACCACCTTGGCCGCGTCCAGGCCGAGATGATGGGCATAGCTTCGGATGAAGCCGATGGCGTAAGCGGGGGCCGGCAGCGCGCCGTAGTCCCCGGCCTCGATGGCTCGCAGGTGGTCCGGGCGAAGCCGGAGCGCGGCGCTGATCTGGCCGAGGTCGCCCTCCATCGCCTCGCGAGCCTCCCGCAACAACGCCCCCACGCTCGGGAGGCGGGTTTCCGGCAAACCGACGGGATCGATCTCACGCGCTGGGGCGGCCAGAGGCTCACTACCGCCGAGCCGACTGCTGAGCCCGCGGACAGCCGTGAGCAGCGCCTCCCGCAGCGCTCGCCAACCCGGGGCGAGGGAAGCGGCTCGATGCGCCAGGAACAGTCTCATGCCGACCAGGGGCCGATCGGCGTGTGCCCAGGGATGCATTGCCGTCAATCCAAAGGAGACTCCCTCCCGCGAATCGATCTGGTCCAGCGTGCGGTCGATTGCCAGCCCATGTCCGACGGCATTTTTGGCACCCCGGCTGCCGCGACAGTGCGATGTCGTACGTGGCGCGCCGGCGCCGCATCGTGATTGCCCATTGAACCCCGCGCCAATTCCGTGAACAGTGGGCCCGACCCCGTATGGGATAAGGGCATGAAATTCCAGCTTGTCATCAACATGGAGCGCTATTCGCCCGCGCTCGATCTGCGCGATCTCGAGCGCCACACGCTCGATATGGTGCAGATGGCGGACGCCGGCGGCTTCCACATCGTGTGGGCGGCGGAGCATCATGCGCTCGAGCTCTTCATCGGGCCCAATCCCTTCTCCATGCTGACCTGGTGGGCGGCGCACACCGATCGCATCCGGCTCGGCACTGCCGTCGCCGTGGCGCCCTACTGGCACCCGATCCGGCTTGCGGGCGAGGTCGGGCTGCTCGATCTCTACAGCCGCGGCCGCGTCGAATTCGGCATCGGCAGCGGCGCCTTCCAGCGCGAGTTCGACCGCATGATGCCCGGCCTCAAGCAGACCGAGGGCTTTCTCTACATGGAGGAGATGCTGCCGGTGCTGAAACGGCTCTGGGCCGGCGACACCGCGCACGACGGCAAATACTGGAAGTTCCCCGAGGCGACCGCGGTGCCGAAGCCGCAGCAGAAACCGCATCCGCCGCTCTGGGTCGCGGCGCGCTCGCCCCACACCTATGACATCGCGGTCAAGAACGGCTGCAACATCCTCTCCTGGGCGCTGTCGCGGCCGTTCTCCGAGGTCGAGAGCTACAAGGGCCGGCTCGAGACGGCGCTCGCCGCCAATCCCGGCGCCCGGCGGCCGATCTTCGCGACCATGCGCTACACCTGTGTCTACGACCGGCCGGAGCAGTGGCAGGTGCCGGTCAATGCCGTGCGGCACCGCATGGGCTGCTTCGAGAACCTGTTCAAGAACATCGGCGGCGTAAAGAACGGCTTCGCCGAGGAGGTCGATCTCGAGAAGATCAACTTCACCGGCGAATTCAGCGTGGAGTCGTTTCGCCAGAACCTGATGTTCGGCACGCCCGACGAGGTGATCCGCAAGCTCAAGCCCTACGAGGCGCTCGGCGTCGACCAGTTCACGTATTGCGCAACCTTCGGCCTGGGATTCAAGGAGCAGAAGCGCTCCCTCGAGCTCTTCATCAAGGAGGTCATGCCCGCCTTTTCCGAGCGGGAGCCGGCGGCCGCGGCGGCGGCTGGTCAGTAGCTTCGCCCGTCTCCATCATCGTGATGCCCGCGCTTGTCGCGGGCATCCACGTCTTCCCTTTCGAGCGAAGACACGTGGACCCCGGAACGAGTCCGGGAGTGACGCATCTGGCGCGTTGGTGCTGGAGAAGCATGCCATGGGATCGATTAGACTGCGCGCGTGAGTCCGCGCGATCTTTCCAAAATCGCTCTGCCCGAGCCTGCGCACAGCGTGCAGCTCAGCGCGCTCCTGCGCCTCGCCGGGCCGGTGGTGCTGGCGCGCGCCGGCAATACCGTCCTCAACGTCACCAACCTCGTGATCATCGGCCACGCGGGCCCCGCAGAGCTCGCGCGGCAGAGCGTGGCGTTCTCGGTGATCAACTGGCTGCAGATGATCGGCTTCGGTCTGCTCACGGGGACGCTGGTGACGGTCGCGGTCAGCTTCGGCCGGGAGGATTTCGCGGAGTGCGGCCGGGCCTGGCGGCGCTCGCTTCAGTACGCCCTGGGCCTCGGCCTCCTGGGCGCGCTGTTGAGCGGGTTCGCGCCCGAGCTCCTCTCCGCCATGGGGCAGCCGCCGGACTTCGCGACGTCGGTGGGGCGCGTCGCGATGATCCTCGGCTGGTCGCTGCCGGCGCAGCTCCTCTTCGTCGCGACCTCGTTCTTCCTGGAGGCGATCGGTCGGCCGCATCCCGGCATGGTCGCGATCGGCCTCGGCGCGACGGTGAATGTCCTCCTTTGCTGGGCGCTCGTATTCGGCCATTGGGGCCTGCCCGCGCTCGGCGCGGAGGGCACCGCGATCGGAAACCTCATCGTTCGCGTACTCCTCGCGACGGGCATGATCGTTTACGCGCTGTCGTTTTCCGGGGCCGCGCGCTTCGGCACCTGGGCCGCCGGCACCGGAGGCTGGCAGAGCGGCAGGAGCCAGCGGCGGATCGGCTACGCCGACGGCTTGAGCCTCGGCATCGAGTCCGGTTGCTTCGCCACCATGAACATCTTTGCCGCCACGCTCGGCACCGCCGCGGTCGGCGCCTATGCGATCGCGCTGAGCCTGCTCGGCATCATCTTCACCTTCGCGCTTGGAATCAGCGCAGCCACCGCGGTGCTTGTGGGCCGCGCCTACGGCCGTCGGAGCGCCCGCGGCATAGCCTTCTGCGGCTGGCTCGGGATCGGCGTCAACAGCGGCGTCATGGCGCTGGCGGGCATCCCGCTGGCGCTCGTGCCGGCCGCGATCGCGGCACTCTATTCGACGGACGCCGAGGTGATCGCGACGGCTGTGCCGCTGGTCCTGATCATCTCGATCACGATGATTGGCGACGGCGGCCAGCGGGTGGCGGCCCAGGCACTCCGCGGGTGCCACGACGCCTGGTTCCCGACCGCGCTCCACATGATCTCCTACGCGGTGATCATGGTGCCGCTCGGTTGGACGCTCGCCCTCGGCTTGGGCTATGGCGTGATCGGACTGCTGCTCGCGATCGCCATCGCGAGCTTCGCCGCGCTGGGGATCCTGTCGGCGCGCTTCGGCTGGATCAGCCGCGCTTTACTGCGGCAGTGGTCGCGCCCCTGAAGAAGCCTGTCGCGCCTCAGGGGAAATACCGCTTGCTCGCGATCTCGGTCTGGGCCGTTGCGGGATCGACGAGAACTACCACGAAGATGTCGGGCTCGTAGTCGATCAGCGTGATGTTGGGTTCGTAAACATTGCTCTGGATCTTCACGTAGATGGTCTGGCCGCCCGCCACCGTGACGGTCTTGTCCTTGTAGGGATAGAACGCGGAGTAGGGCACCGAGATCACATATGTCCCGGGCGGCATGTCGCGGTAGGAGACGCCGCCGATCTCCGAGACCGCCACGGGCGCGCCGTTGAGGGTGATGGTCGGCCGCTGCATGCTGTTGTAGAGCGAATAGTCGCGGTAGAAGAAGAACCGCGCGCGATCCGCGGCCACCGGCGAGATCTGCGGCGCGACTTGCGCGAACCGGATCCCCGGAGGCTCTTCGCCGCCGGCGCAGGCGGTGAGGCCCAGAGCGGTCGCGAGGATCAGGGCACGGACGAGGGGCTTGGGCATTTGGTTCCTCATCATTATCCCCCTTGGGGAATCATCCGCCTTTTGGCGGCGCCCGCCAATTAATTCTTCTGTCAGGGTCCTTCACGATTTCCGGACCGGCCGCACGGATGACCGTGGTCATCGCGTATAGGCATAGGAGAGCAGCACGCCCTGGAGGTCGAAGGTGAGGGTAACTTGGCCCATCAGGGCATCCGTGGTGCTGCCGATCGGACCGAAGCCTGGCACGAAGCCGACTACCGGGCCGGTCTGCAAATGGATGGTGCGATAGGTCCACACGTGCCGGCCATCGGCCATGGTGGCGTCCCTGAGGGGCGGGCCCCAGGCGCCCGCGAGCTCGGCAGTGGTCGTCCGCCCGACCGCCAGGTCGGAGAGCCGGTCGCGCTCGACGGTGCCCTGGTCCGCGCAGCCTGCGAGCAAGGCCACCGCCAGCAGAATCCTCGCAAGCCTCATCGGTGTCGCCCCCTCGGCGTCGGGAGTTACTTGGGATCGCTCCACCTCGACGGCAAGGACGGCCGCAGAATACCAGGGCTATACTGGCCGCCGGACCACATCGGGAGCCACTCCCATGAACGACGCCGTGCTCTACGAGAGCCAATCCGGCATCGCCATGCTGACCCTCAACCGGCCGAAGGTGCTGAATGCGCTCGACGCCACAATGCGCGAAGGCCTCGAGGCGGCACTCGACCGCGTCGAGTCCGATCCCGCCGTGCGCGTGGTCGTGCTCAGGGGGGCGGGCGGCGGCTTCATGGCAGGCGGCGACATCAAGTACTTCACCGAGATCACCGCGCTTCCGCCGGCCGAGCGCACGCGGCGGTTCGAGAAATTCATTCATCACGTGCACCCCGTGATCGTGCGGATGCGCCGGCTGCCATTCCCGCTCATTGCGAGCGTGCACGGCCCGGTCGCCGGGATCGGCATGAGCTTCCTCATGGCCTGTGATCTCGCCATCGCCGCCGAGGACAGCTTCTATACGCTCGCCTATTGCCATCTCGGCACCAGCCCCGACGGCGGCTCGACCTTCTTCCTGCCGCGCACCGTCGGCATGAAGCGCGCCATGGAGGTGGCGCTGCTGGGCGAGCGCTTCGATGCCAAGACCGCGCTCGCATGGGGCCTCGTCAACTGGGTGGTGCCGACGGCGGAGCTGGGCGACCGCACGACGGCTCTGGCGCGGCGGCTTACGAACGGGCCGGCCCAGGCCTATGCGGGCACCAAGCGCCTCCTCAATCAGTCGCTGGGCACCTCGCTCGAGACGCAGCTGCAGGCCGAGTGCGAGAGCTTCGCCCGCTGCGCCGGCACCGAGGATTTCGCCGAAGGCGTCGCCGCCTTCATCGCCAAGCGCCCACCGAAATTCCAGGGCCGATAACCCTCAAGGCGTCGCGAAGAGCGGATCCGTCCGGATGAAATCGGTCTTCGGCACCGGCTGGTGCGTGGAGGGGAAGGCGCGGTGGGGGCAGTCGCCGCGCGGGCAGGTGCGGCAGGTCATGCCGATCGGATCGGCCGCGTCCTTGGCCTCGACCGCCAAACCGTCGGCGTAGACGATGCGCTCGGCGTGGCGTGCCTCGCAGCCGAGCGCGATCGAGTATTGCGCCGCGCGCGGCGGGCCTTTGCGCCAGGGCTTCGACACCGTGCGCGCGATCGAGAGATAGCGGCTGCCGTCCGGCATCTCCGCGAGCTGGGTCAGGATTTGGCCCGGCGCCTGGAAGGCGTGGTGCACGTTCCAGACCGGGCAGGCTCCCCCGAAGCGCGCGAAGTGCAGGCTGTTGGCGCTGAAGCGCTTGGAGACGTTGCCGGCGGCGTCGAGCCGGATCATGAAGAACGGCACGCCGCTGGCGCCCGGCCGCTGCAAGGT
>DATFRA010000012.1:0-37367 GCA_035263705.1 Allostellaceae bacterium | reverse complement strand
GAAGGCCACACGATCTGCGCGCTCGGCGATGCGGCAGCCTGGCCCGTACAAGGCTTGATCCGGCATTTCCGGCCGGAGATGGAGCGGCGGATCGCCGCCTATCGCGCGGCCGCGGCGGCCAAGGCCGCGTGAGGAGCCGCTGATGCCCAAGCTCACCGTCAACGGCATCGCGGTCGAGGTTCCGCCGGGGAGCACGGTGTTCCAGGCCTGCCAGCTCGCGGGCGTGGAGGTCGCGCATTTCTGCTACCACCAGCGGCTTTCGATCGCCGGAAATTGCCGGATGTGCCTGGTCGACATCGAAAAGTCGCCGAAGCCGGTGGCATCCTGCTGCATGCCGGCGGCGGACGGGATGGTGGTGCATACGGAATCCGAGCGCGCCCGCAAGGCGCGCCACGGCGTGATGGAATTCCTGCTGATCAATCATCCGCTGGACTGCCCGATCTGCGATCAGGGCGGCGAATGCGACCTGCAGGACGAGGCCATGGCCTATGGCTTCGACCGCGGCCGCTATCTCGAGAACAAGCGAGCGGTCGAGGAGAAGAATTTCGGTCCGCTGGTTGCGACCGAGATGAACCGCTGCATCCATTGCACGCGCTGCATCCGCTTCATGACGGAGGTGGCGGGCGTCGAGGAGCTCGGCGCCACCAGCCGCGGCGAGGACATGGAGATCACCACCTACGTCGAGAAGGCGCTCTCCTCGGAGCTCTCCGCCAATATCATCGACCTCTGCCCCGTGGGTGCGCTCACCTCCAAGCCCTACGCATACATCGCGCGGCCCTGGGAGCTCGCGAAGACCGAGTCCATCGATGTGCTCGACGCCGTCGGCAGCAACATCCGTGTGGACTCCCGCGGCGCGCAGGTGCTGCGCGTCCTGCCGCGGCTCAACGACGACGTGAACGAGGAGTGGCTCAACGACAAGAGCCGCTTCGCCGCTGACGGGTTGTCGCGCCGACGTCTCGACAGGCCGATGCTGCGCAAGAACGGCAAGCTCGTCGAGGTAGAGTGGCGCGAGGCGTTCGAGGCGATCACCGCGCGCCTCGAGGGCGCTTCTGGCACGCAGATTGCCGCCATCGCCGGCGACCTCGTCGATGCCGAGGCGATGCTGGCGCTCAAGGACATGATGACGGCGCTGGGCTCACCCAACCTCGATTGCCGGCAGGATGGCGCCGCTCTCGATCCGAGTTGCCGCGCCGGATACCTCTTCAACACGACGATCGCGGGCATCGACCGCGCCGACCTTTGCCTGCTCATCGGCACCAATCCACGCCATGAAGCGGCGCTCATCAATGCGCGGCTGCGCAAGCGCTGGCTGCACGGCAAGTTCAAGATCGGCGCAATCGGGCCGGCGCTTGACCTGACATATCCCGTGACCGGGTTGGGCGCTGGTCCCGATGCGCTCGACGCACTCACCTCCGGCACGCATGCGTGGTCCGAGGCGCTCAGGGCGGCGAAACACCCGATACTGATCCTCGGGCAGGGGGCGCTACGGCGGAGCGACGGCGCCGCGATCCTCGGCCGTGCGCGCAAGCTCGCGGAGACTTGCGGGCTCGTGCGCGACGACTGGAACGGCTTCAACGTGCTGCACATGGCGGCGGCGCGGGTCGGTGGGCTCGATCTTGGCTTCGTGCCGGGGCCGGGCGGGCGCGACCTCCGCGGTATCCTCGAGGGCGCCGGCAAGGGCGGGATCTCCGTGGTCTATCTCCTCGGTGCCGACGAGATCGACGTGGAAAAGCTCGGCTCCGCGTTCGTGATCTATCAGGGCCACCACGGCGATGCCGGCGCGCGGCGCGCGGATGTCGTGCTGCCCGGAGCCGCCTACACCGAGAAGGACGGCACTTACGTCAACACCGAGGGTCGGGCGCAGCAGGCGCGGCGCGCCGTGTTCCCGCCGGGGGACGCACGCGAGGACTGGAAGATCCTGCGCGCGCTCTCCGAGGTGCTCGGCCGCAAGCTGCCCTACGACACGCTGGGCCAGCTCCGGCAGCGGCTCGGCTCGGTGGCACCAAGCTTCGCCAGCGTCGATGTGATGATGCCCGCGGCCTGGGGACGCTTCGGCAGCGACGGGCCCGTCGGGCCGCAGCCGTTCGCCTATCCGATCCGCGATTTCTATCGCACCGACCCGGTCAGCCGGGCGTCGCCCACCATGGCGGCGTGCGCCGAAGCGGCGGCTGAGCGGGCGAACGGCACCATGAAGACCGGCACCCATGGCTAGTCTCTGGCACCTCGCCTGGACCGTTCTCACGCATCCGCTCACGCTGATGGTGATCGAGATCCTCGTGATCACCGTCGTGCTGCTCTTGAGCGTCGCTTATTTCACCTATTGGGAGCGCAAGGTGCTGGCCTGGGTGCAGCTCCGAAAAGGCCCCAATGTCGTGGGGCCGTTCGGGCTGCTGCAGCCGATCGCCGACGGGCTCAAGCTCTTCATGAAGGAGACGGTGGTGCCGACCGGCGCCAACCGCGTGGTGTTCATCGCGGCGCCGATCCTCACCTTCGTGCTCAGCCTGGTCGCCTGGGCGGTGATCCCGTTCGATTTCGGCGTGGTGCTCGCCGACATCAACGTCGGCATCCTCTACCTCTTCGCGATCAGCTCGCTCGGCGTCTATGGCATTGTGATGGCGGGCTGGGCCTCCAACTCGAAATACGCGTTCCTGGGCGCGCTCCGCTCGGCGGCGCAGATGGTGTCCTACGAGGTCTCCATCGGCTTCGTGCTCGTGAGCGTGCTGCTCTGCGCGGGCTCGCTCAATCTGACCAAGATCGTGGAGGCGCAGCAGCACGTCTGGTTCGTGATCCCGCTCTTTCCGATGGCGATCATTTTTTTCGCCTCGGGCCTTGCGGAGACCAACCGCTCGCCCTTCGATCTCGTCGAAGGCGAGTCGGAGCTGGTGGCAGGGTATTTCGTCGAGTACTCCGCGATGACCTTCGCGCTGTTCTACCTCGGCGAATACGCGAACATGATCTTGGTCAGCACCATGACCAGCCTGCTGTTCCTCGGCGGCTGGCTCGCCCCGTTCAACATCCAACCCTTCACGGGCGTGTTGGCGCATGCCTGGGCCATGTTCTGGTTCGCGCTCAAGATCGCGGCCATGTGCTTCTGCTTCCTTTGGGTGCGCGGCACCTTCCCGCGCTACCGCTACGACCAGCTGATGCGACTCGGCTGGAAAGTGTTCCTGCCGTTCTCGCTGCTGTGGCTGGTATTGACGGCGGGCGTGCTGGTGGCCA
Source organism: Allostellaceae bacterium (assembly GCA_035263705.1). Taxonomy (GTDB): domain Bacteria; phylum Pseudomonadota; class Alphaproteobacteria; order ATCC43930; family CGMCC-115725; genus DASZHJ01. The sequence continues at coordinate 34,148 of DATFRA010000012.1, read as the reverse complement.
CCGGATGGGTGCCGAAATGAGCGCACTGGCTTTCACTCGGATGAGGAGGAGCTGAGCCATGGCAACGCTGGATCGCGCCGCCCGAGGTCTGCTGCTCACGGAGCTGGTGCGAGGCCTTTGGCTCACCTTCACCTATATGTTCAAACGCCCCGTCACCGTGAACTACCCCTATGAGAAGGGCCCGCTGAGCCCGCGCTTCCGCGGCGAGCACGCGCTGCGGCGCTATCCCAATGGCGAGGAGCGCTGTATCGCCTGCAAGCTCTGCGAGGCCGTCTGTCCCGCGCTCGCCATCACCATCGAGGCGGAGCCGCGCGCCGATGGCAGTCGGCGCACCACCCGCTACGACATCGATATGACCAAGTGCATCTACTGCGGTTTCTGCCAGGAGGCCTGTCCGGTCGACGCCATCGTGGAGGGCCCGAACTTCGAGTTCGCGGCCGAGACCCGCGAGGAGCTTTTCTACGACAAAGAAAAGCTGCTCGCGAACGGCGACCGCTGGGAGGCGGAGATCGCCAAGAATCTGGCGCTGGACGCGCCATACAAATGATCATCCAGGCGCTCGCATTCTGGCTGTTCGCGATCGTGCTGATTGCCGCTGGCGCCATGGTGGTGACCGCGCGCAATCCCGTGCACTCCGTGCTGTTTCTGATCCTCGCCTTCTTCAACGCGGCCGGGCTCTTCGTGCTGCTGGGCGCCGAGTTCCTGGCCATGATTCTGGTCGTGGTCTACGTCGGCGCGGTCGCGGTGCTGTTCCTGTTCGTGGTCATGATGCTCGACATCAACTTCGTGCAGCTCCGCGAGGGCTTCCTGCGCTACGTGCCGATCGGCACGCTGATCGGTCTGGTGCTGCTCGCGGAGCTGGTGCTGGTGTTCGGCGCCTGGGCCACGGCGCCCGATATCGGATCGGCCATCACGGCGCCGATGCCGGCCGTCGCCCAAGCCGCCAACACGGCGGCGCTCGGCGCGCTGCTCTACACCCGCTACGTCTACGTATTCCAGGCGGCGGGCGTGATCCTGCTGATCGCGATGATCGGCGCCATCGTGCTGACGCTCCGCGCGCGCGAGGGCGTGCGGCGGCAGCGGGTAGGCCTGCAGCACGCCCGCGCGCGCCGCGAGACCGTGGAGCTCGTCAAGATGCCGCCGGGGCAGGGGGTCTAGCGCCATGCTGGACATCGGCCTCTCGCATTACCTGACGCTCGCCTCGATCCTGTTCACGCTGGGGATCTTCGGGATCTTTCTCAATCGGAAGAACGTCATCGTGATCCTGATGTCGATCGAGCTGATGCTGCTTGCGGTCAACATCAACTTCGTGGCGTTTTCGGCCTTCCTCAACGATCTCGTCGGGCAGGTGTTCGCGATGTTCGTGCTCACGGTCGCGGCGGCCGAGGCCGCGATCGGCCTGGCGATCCTGGTGGTCTACTTCCGCAACCGCGGCACCATCGAGGTCGAAGACATCAACCTGATGAAGGGCTGACCGTTGTCCGTCGCCGCCGTCTTCCTGCCGCTTCTGGGCGCGATCATCGCGGGCTTCTTCGGCCGCTGGATCGGCGACCGCGGCGCGCAGCTCGCGACCTGCCTCGCCATGCTGGGCTCGGCAGTCGCGGGCGTCGTGCTCTTCGTGCAGGTCGCGCTGAATGGCGGCGAGTTTGTGACGCCGCTCTTCAGCTTCATCGACGCGGTCCAGCTGCAGGTCGATTGGGCGCTGAAGTTCGACACGCTAAGCGCGGTCATGGTGGCGATGGTGACCGTGGTCTCCGCCATGATCCACATCTACTCCGTGGGCTACATGGCGGGGGATCCCTCGATCCCGCGCTTCATGGCATATCTGAGCTTCTTCACCTTCTTCATGTTGGCGCTGGTGACGTCGGAGAACTTCGTCCAGCTGTTCTTCGGCTGGGAGGGCGTGGGCCTCCTCTCCTATCTTTTGATCGGCTTCTGGTACGACCGGCCGAGCGCCAATGCAGCCGCGATCAAGGCCTTCGTGATGAACCGCATCGGCGATTTCGGTTTCGCGCTCGGGATCTTCGCGGTGTTCTCGGTCTTCGGCACCTTGCATTTCGACGAGGTGTTCCGAGCCGCGCCCAACCAGGTCGGGACGACCTTGAACTTCCTGGGTTGGCAGGTGCCCGCCCTCACGGTCACCTGCATCCTCCTGTTCGTGGGTGCCATGGGGAAATCGGCGCAGATCGGCCTCCACACCTGGCTGCCCGACGCCATGGAGGGACCGACGCCGGTCTCGGCCTTGATCCATGCCGCGACCATGGTGACCGCTGGCGTCTTCATGGTGGCGCGGCTCTCGCCGCTTTTCGAGTATGCGCCAACCGCGCTAGCGGTGGTGGTGGTGATCGGCGGCACGACGGCGCTCTTCGCGGCGACCGTGGGGGTCACCCAGACCGACATCAAGCGCGTCATCGCCTATTCGACCTGCAGCCAGCTTGGCTACATGTTCTTCGCCGCGGGCGTCTCCGCTTATTCCGCCGCGATCTTCCATCTCGCGACCCACGCCTTCTTCAAGGCACTCCTGTTCCTCGGCGCGGGCTCGGTGATCCATGCTATGTCCGGCGAGCAGGACATGCGCAAGATGGGCGGCCTCTGGCGGCTCATCTGGATCACCTATGTGCTCATGTGGATCGGCAGCCTGGCGCTTGCAGGCATTTGGCCCTTCGCGGGCTACTACTCCAAGGACACGATCCTCGAGGCCGCCTGGGCCTCTGGCACCGGCGTGGGCCTCTATGGCTTCGTGCTCGGCACCTTCGCGGCATTCCTGACGGCGTTCTATTCCTGGCGGCTCTTGTTCCTGACCTTCCACGGCGAGCCGCGGGCCGACCACGAGACCATGCACCATGTCCATGAATCGCCGCCGGTGATGATCCTGCCGTTGATTGTGCTGGCGGCGGGTGCGGTGGTGGCGGGCTTCTTGGGCTTCGATCTCTTCGTCGGCGAGGGTCGCGAGCAGTTCTGGCGGGAGTCGATCCTGGTGCTGCCCGATCACGGCAGCCTCGAGGGTGCGCATCACGTGCCGGCGTGGGTGTCCGACCTTCCGCTGCTGGTGGCTCTCGCGGGTATCGCGGTTGGCTACCTCTGCTACATCTACCGCCCCGGCATCCCCGCGCTCGCCGCACAGCGGTTCCGGCCGCTCTACCTGTTCCTGCTGAACAAGTGGTACTTCGACGAGCTCTACGATTTCATCTTCGTGCGCGGCGCCATGCTGGTGGGCTTCGGCCTTTGGAAGGGCGGCGACGGCGCCGTCATCGACGGACTCGGGCCCGACGGGCTCGCGGCCACGACCCAACGCGCCTCCGTCGGCACCAGCCGGCTGCAGACCGGCTATGTCTATCACTACGCCTTCGCCATGCTGATCGGCGTGGTGCTGCTGGTGTCGTGGTACCTCGCCTTCCAGGTCTTCCGGGTGCGGTGAGGGCGCGATGCGCGATCTGCCGCTCTTGAGCCTCGTCACCTTCCTGCCGATCCTCGGCGTGCTGTTCATCATGCCGCTGCGCGGCGAGGCGGAGAAGGTCGCCAACAATGCGCGCTGGATCGCGCTCTGGACCTCGCTCGCGACCTTCCTGCTCTCGGCCCATCTCTGGTGGCAGTTCGACCCCAGCACCGCCGATTTCCAGTTCGTCGAGCGTGCGAGCTGGCTGCCGGAGTACAGGATCAGCTATCACATGGGCGTCGACGGCATCTCGCTGTTCTTCGTGCTGCTGTCGACCTTCCTGACTCCGATCTGCGTGATCGCGAGCTGGGCGCCGATCACCACGCGGGTCAAGGAGTACATGATCGCTTTCCTCGTCCTGGAGACGATGATGGTGGGCATGTTCTGCGCTCTCGACTTCGTCGTGTTCTACATGTTCTTCGAGGGCGTGCTGATTCCGATGTACCTGATCATCGGGGTCTGGGGCGGGCCGCGGCGCGTCTATGCCGCCTTCAAGTTCTTCCTCTACACGCTGCTGGGCTCGGTGTTGATGCTGCTGGCGATCCTGCAGATCTATTTCCTGGTCGGTGGCACCACGGACATTCCGACCGCCTTGCACTCGCAGATCCCGGCCGCCATGCAGACCTGGCTGTGGCTGGCGTTCTTCGCGTCCTTCGCGGTCAAGGTCCCGATGTGGCCGGTGCACACCTGGCTGCCCGACGCCCACGTGGAGGCGCCGACCGCCGGATCGGTGATGCTGGCGGGCGTGCTCCTGAAGATGGGCGGCTACGGCTTTATCCGGTTCTCGCTCCCGATGATGCCCGACGCCTCCGGGACCTTCGCGCCGCTGGTGTTCGGCTTGAGCGTGGTCGCGATCATCTACACCTCGCTGGTGGCGCTCGCCCAGGACGACATGAAGAAGCTCATCGCCTACTCGTCGGTGGCGCATATGGGCATCGTCACCATAGGCATTTTCACGGTAACCGCGGAGGGCTTGCAGGGCGCCATGATCCAGATGCTGAGCCACGGCGTGGTTTCAGCGGCGCTCTTCCTCTGCGTCGGCGTGGTCTACGACCGCCTGCACACCCGCGAGATCGCGCGCTACGGCGGCCTCGTGCACAACATGCCGAAATACGCGTTCTGCTTCATGGTATTCACACTGGCGTCGGTGGGACTGCCCGGCACCAGCGGCTTTGTCGGCGAGTTCCTGGCGCTCTTGGGTGCCTTCGAAGCAGGCCAGACCAGCCGGGCCAGCCCCTGGGTCGCCTTCCTCGCGACCACCGGCATGATCCTCGGCGCCGCCTATATGCTCTACCTCTACCGCCGCGTGATCTTCGAGAAGATCATGCGCGAGGACGTGCGCCGGATGGTCGACCTGCACTGGCGCGAGATCGTGGTGTTCGTGCCCATGATCGCGGTGGTGCTGTGGATGGGGATCTATCCGAACTCGTTCCTGAAGCCGATGCAGCCCTCGCTCGCGCGGGTGATAGAGCGCGTGCCCGCGGCGGCGAGCCTCCCACCTTCTGGCCATTTGGCGCAGCGCTAGGCCGGGAGAAGCCGCACATGCCAGTCGCCGCAGTCCCAAGCTTCCTTCCCGCGCTTCCCGAGATGTTCGTGGGCGCCGCGGCCTTGGCGCTGCTGATGGTCGGCGTATTTCGCGGCGAGCGCAGCGGCACTTTGGTCTCCTGGCTCTCGGTGGTCGCCTTCGTGGTCGCTGCCGTGCTGGTGCTGAAATTCGGATTGGTGCGCCGGGTCGCGCTCAACGGCATGTTCATCACCGACGGTTTCGGTGCCTTCATGAAGATCGTCGTGCTCGCGGGCTCGGCGGTCTCGGTGCTGTTCGCGCTCGACTACAACCAGCGCCAGGGCATCGCGCGGTTCGAGTTCCCGGTGCTGGTGGTGCTCGCGACGGCGGGCATGATGATGATGATCTCGGCCTACGACTTGATCTCGCTCTATATCGGCTTGGAGCTGCAGAGCCTCGCGCTCTACGTAGTCGCGAGCTTCGACCGGGATTCCGTGCGCTCGACCGAGGCGGGCCTCAAGTATTTCGTCCTCGGCGCGCTCGCCTCGGGAATGCTGCTGTTCGGGGCCTCCATGGTCTATGGCTTCGCCGGCGCCACCGGCTTCGAGGCGCTGCAGCACGCCTTACAGGGGGGCGGCGCGCGCTCGATCGGTCTCCTCTTCGGCCTCGTCTTCATCGTGGTGGGCCTCGCCTTCAAGGTTTCGGCGGTGCCCTTCCACATGTGGACGCCCGACGTCTACGAGGGCGCGCCCACGCCAGTAACGGCATTCTTCTCGGTGGCGCCGAAGACCGCGGCGGTGGCGCTCTTCGTTCGCGTCATGGTCGACCCGTTCGGCCACCTGGTGAGCGAATGGGCGCAGGTGATCTGGGCGATCTCCGTCGCCTCGATGATCCTGGGAGCGCTCGCCGCGATCAACCAGCAGAACATCAAGCGCCTGATGGCCTACAGCTCCATCGCCAATGTCGGTTATGCGCTGATCGGGCTCGCCACCGGCGGCGACAAGGGCGTGCGTGGTGTCCTCTTGTACATGGCGATCTACGCGGTGATGACCATCGGGGCCTTCGGCTGCATCCTCTGCATGCGCCGGCAAGGGAAGATGGTCGAGGGCATCGCGGACCTGAGCGGACTCGCGCGCAATCAACCGGGGCTTGCTCTGGCGCTCGGGATCTTCATGTTCTCGCTCGCGGGCATCCCGCCGCTCGCGGGCTTCCTCGCCAAGTTCTATATCTTCCTGGCGGCCATCGACGCCGGCTTCTATGGTCTCGCCGTGATCGGCGTGCTCGCGAGCGTGGTGGGTGCCTACTATTACGTCAGGATCGTGAAGGTCATGTATTTCGACGAGCCCGCGCCCGCCTTCGACCGCCCGGTAAGCCCCGTCGTAGGCGCGGTTCTGGCGATCGCGGCCGTGCTGATCCTGCTGTTCTTCGCCTTCCCGGCGCCGCTCACGGACAGCGCCACCGCGGCGGCGGCGACCCTCTTCTCGGAATGACGGCGTCGTCTCCGCCGCTATCGCTACGCCTGCTGCGCTACGACACGCTCGGCAGCACGAACGATGAAGCCAAGCGTCTCGCGGAAGCGGGCGCCGAGGATTGGACCTTGGTCTGGGCCCGCAAGCAGACCGCGGGCCGTGGCCGCGGCGGCAATGCCTTCGTCTCGCCGCCGGGGAACCTTTACGTCAGCATGATCTTGCGCCCACCACGCCCGGCGGCTTCGGTGGCGCAGCTCGGTTTCGCGGCAGCGCTGGCGGTGGGCGAGGCTGTCGCGCCTCGACTGCCATCCGGTCACGATCTCCGTTACAAATGGCCGAACGATGTGCTGGTGGATGGCGGCAAGCTCGCGGGCATCTTGCTCGAATCTTCCGCGGGACAGGACGGCGCGCTCGCCTGGCTCGTGGTCGGCATGGGCGTGAACGTCGCGAGCCATCCCACGGGGGCCGCTTGGACCGCGACCTCGCTTGCTGCGCTGGGAGCGGGCGCCGTCGAAATCGAGGATCTCCTCGGGAGCGTTACCGTGGCGTTTCAGGCCCAGACTATGTGCTGGCTCCGGGAAGGTTTCGCGCCGATCCGGGCGGCGTGGCTCGCGCGTGCCTATGGGCTCGGCGGAACGGTGAGCGTGCGGTTGCCGAGGGAGAGCTTCCGGGGCCGCTTCGTCGACCTCGACCGGGACGGCGTGCTGCTGCTGGAGACGGCGGAAGGTCCGCGCCGGGTTGCCGCCGGCGAGATCTTCGCGGCGGCGGCGTAATCGGAGGGCGCCGCATGCTGCTCGCCATCAACGCCAACAACACGAACACGGTATTCGCGGTCTGGGACGGCGACAGGCTGCGCGGCGCTTGGCGGGCATCGACCGACGCCAAGCGCACGGCCGACGAGTACGTGGTCTGGCTCGACCACCTGCTCGCGCTGGAGAAGCTCGGCCGCAAGCAGCTCACTGGCGCGATCATCGGCAGCGTGGTGCCGGAGGCGAACTTCAATCTCCTCACACTGTGCCGGCGCTATTGCCACAGCGAGCCTCTGATGGTCGGCGATAACGGCGTCGACATCGGGGCCTTGGCGCTCGTGGATCGGCCGGAGGAGGTTGGCGCGGACCGGCTGGTCAACACGGTGGCGGCGCACGACCGCTACAAGGGGCCGCTGATCGTGGTGGATTTCGGCACGGCCACCACCTTCGACGTGGTCGACGGCGCCGGCAATTACTGCGGCGGCGCCATCGCGCCGGGCGTGAACCTGTCGTTGACCGCGCTGCACCTGGCGGCGGCGAAGCTGCCGAGCGTGCGGATACGGCGGACCGAGCTAACGATCGGCAAGAACACCGTCGACTGCATGCAATCCGGGATCTACTGGGGCTATGTCGGGCTGGTCGAGGGGATCGTCGCCCGGATCAAACGCGAGTTCGGCGAACCGATGAAGGTCATCGCTACCGGGGGCCTAGCGCCGGTCTTCGACGGCGTAACCAACGTTATCGAGCGGATCGATCCGGATCTGACGCTGTGGGGGCTCCAGCTCATCCATCGCCGAAATCTCAAGTGAGCCCGCCCAAGACGACGGCGGCCCAGCCGGAGATCCTGAACCGACCGGACGAGCTGGTGTTCCTGCCGCTGGGCGGCGCCGGCGAGATCGGCATGAACCTCAATCTCTACGGCTATGGCGGCCGCTGGCTGATGATCGATTGCGGCATCTCCTTCGCCGACGACACGATGCCGGGGCTCGAGGTGATCATGCCCGATCCCGCTTTCATCGAGGCGCGGCGGCAGGACCTGGTCGGCATCGTGGTGACACACGCACACGAAGACCACCTCGGCGCCATCCAGTATCTCTGGCCGCGCTTCAAGACCCCCGTTTACGCGACCCCCTTCGCCGCGAACCTGCTGCGCCAGAAGCTGGTGGAGACCAAGCTCGAGACGACGGTGCCGATCGTCGAGATCCCGATGTCGGGCAAGGTCTCGATCAAGCCGTTCGAGCTCGAGCTCATCACCCTCACGCACTCGATCCCGGAGCCGAACGCGGTGGTGGTGCGCACCCCCGCAGGCACCGTGCTGCACACCGGCGATTGGAAGCTCGATCCCGATCCGCTGGTGGGACCGACCGCCGACGAGGCAGCCCTGCGACGCCTCGGCGAAGAGGGCGTGCTCGCGCTCGTCTGCGATTCCACGAACGCGCTCCGCCCGGGCGAGACGGGCTCCGAGGCGGAAGTCCGCCGCTCGCTCGAGGCGCTGGTGGGCCAATGCCGGAACCGGGTCGCGGTCGCCTGTTTTGCGAGCAACGTGGCGCGGCTCACATCGATCGCTACGGCGGCGGCCAAGCACGATCGGCAGGCGGCGCTGGTGGGGCGCTCGCTCTGGCGGATCGAGCAGGCCGCGCGCGAGACTGGCTATCTCGAGGGCCTACCGCGGTTCCTGACCGAGGAGGAGGCGGGGTACCTGCCGCGCGACAAGGCGCTCTTGATCTGCACGGGAAGCCAGGGCGAGCCGCGCTCGGCGCTCTCCCGGATCGCCGACGATGACCACGCGCACATCGTGCTGGAGCCGGGCGACACCGTGATCTTCTCGTCGCGGATCATTCCCGGCAACGAGCGGGCGATCAATCGCCTGCACAACAAGCTCGCGCACTTGGGCGTGGAGATCCTGACCGAAGAGGACCATTTCGTGCACGTCTCCGGCCATCCCGCTCAGCAAGATTTGCAGCGGATGTACCAGATGGTGCGGCCCAAGGTGGCCGTGCCGGTCCATGGCGAGGCGCGCCATCTGCGGGCACACGTGAGCCTCGCGGAATCCTGCCAGGTACAACAGGCGGTCCTCGCGCTCAACGGCGACATGGTTCGGCTGGGGCCGCTCCCGGCCGCGGTCGTGGGGCAGGTGTCGACGGGCCGACTCGCCCTCGACGGCACGCAGCTGATCTCGCTCGAGAGCGAGGGCTGGAAGAACCGCCGGCGCATCACCTTCAATGGCGCCGCGGTCGCGACGGTGGTGCTCGACCGCCATGGCGCGCTGCTGGCGGATCCCCGGGTTACGCTGCAGGGTGTGGGCGAGCCCAGTGCTGCCGAGCTGGCCCAACTCGGCGCCGATATCGGGCGCGCGGTCGAGAAGCTGAGCCAGCGCGAGCGCAAGGACGACGCCGCCGTCAGCGAGGCAGCGCGGCTCGCGGTGCGCCGGCGGCTCAAGGTCCGCAATGGCAAGCGGCCTGTGACCGATGTCCACGTCGTGCGCGTCTGAGGAACGGAGGCAGGCATGATCGGACGGCTCAATCACGTGGCGATCGTCGTGCCGAGCGTGGCGGCCGCGGCGGCGACCTATCGCGACACGCTCGGCGCCACGGTGTCGGCGCCGCAAGCGTTGCCGGCCCACGGCGTCACCGTGGTGTTCGTGACGCTGCCCAACACCAAGATCGAGCTTTTGGAGCCGCTCGGCGCGGACTCGCCGGTGCGCGGCTTCCTCGAGCGCAATCCCTCGGGCGGGATGCACCACCTCTGCCTGGAGGTGGCGGACATCCGCGCCGCGCGGGACAAGCTCAAGGCCAAAGGCGCCCGCGTGCTCGGCGACGGCGAGCCCAGGCTCGGCGCGCACGACAAGCCCGTGCTGTTCCTCCACCCGAAGGATTTCTGCAGCACCCTGATCGAGCTCGAGCAGGTCTGAGCCCCGCGATGAATTGGTTCACCGGGATCGCGTCCTATGTCGTGATCTGGTGGGTGGTGATTTTCGCGATCCTGCCCTGGGGCGTGCGGCCAGCCGAGGACGAGATGGGCCGGCGTGCCGGCGCTCCTGCAAACCCGCGGCTCGGTCTCAAGGCCGCCATCACCACGGGTGTTGCCGCGGTGCTCTGGGGTATTCTCTACGTCATCGTGTCATCCGACATCTGGAGCTTCCGGTAACCCGACATGGCAGCGACATACTGCGACGCCGCGCCCGGCCATCCCGTGCACGGGCCCTACCACGACACCGAGTACGGCTTCCCCTCACGCGACGATAGCGTGCTGTTCGAGCGCCTGGTGCTGGAGATCAATCAGGCGGGCCTCTCCTGGCTCACCATCCTCAACAAGCGCGCGGCGTTCCGCGCGGCCTACCGCGAGTTCGATATCGACATGGTCGCGAAGTTCAGCGCCCGGGACGTGAAGCGGCTCCTCGGCGATGCCGGCATCATCCGAAACCGCCTCAAGGTCGAGGCCGCGATCGAGAACGCCCGGCGCTTACAGGCGATCAGCGGCGAGCACGGCTCCTTCGCGGCGTGGCTCGACCGTCATCACCCGCTCTCGAAGCCGCAGTGGGTGAAGCTCTTCAAGGACACCTTCCGCTTCACCGGCGGCGAGATCGTGGGCGAGTTCCTGATGAGCCTCGGTTACCTCGGCGGCGCCCATGTGCCGCGCTGCCCGGTCTATGCGCGGGTCCTGGCGCTCGACCCGCCTTGGCAGAGGGTTCGCGTCAAGCGCTGATCCCAAAAAAAATTGGCAAGACCGCCGTTGGGGGTCTTGCCGATTTTCTCCCGTCTGCCTGCTACTTTTCGGACCTTAGCTCGTCTCCCCCAACCACCGCTTCGCGGCACCACTCCTCCCCAAACTTGGGCCCTGCGCAATTTTCTTGCGCGATTCTTCGGCCGCCCGAAATATACGGAAGTTCGGCCCCATAGTCACGCAGTTTTTTGCGCATCTGGTTCATTTTTTTGCAGAAATTCCATTATTGAGGCAGCACCGCGTAGCGCACGACGAACAAGGCCGCCAGAATCACGATCGCTGGCTTCGCCTCGGCAAAGCGGCCCGAGAGCAGCTTAACCGCCGCATAGGTGATGAACCCCAAGGCGATTCCGTTGGCGATCGAGAAGGTGAAGGGCATGGCGAGCGCGGTCACCACTGCGGGCGCGTACTCCGTCACGTCCTCCCAGTCGATCTCGGAGAGGCCGCGCGCCATGAGGCAGCCCACGAAGACGAGGGCGGGGGCCGTCGCATAGGCCGGCACGGTCTGGGCGAGCGGCGACAGGAAGAGGCTCAGCAGGAACAGCACGGCCACGATCACGCCGACCAGGCCCGTGCGTCCGCCCGCGCGTACACCGGCAGCGCTCTCGATGTAGCTGGTCACGGTCGAGGTGCCCAGGAGCGAGCCCGCGATAGTCGCGGTCGAATCCGCCATGAAGACCCGGCCGAGCCGCGGAATCTTGCCCTCTTTGTCAATGAGCCCCGCGCGGTGCGCCACACCGACCAGGGTCCCGGTGTTGTCGAAGAGATCGACGAAGAAGAACACGAAGATGATGGTGATCGCGCCGGTGCTCAGCGCACCCTGGAGGTCGAGGGCGAGGAAGGTCGGCGCCAGGCTCGGCGGCGACGAGACGAGGCCGACGAAGCTCGAGGCGCCGAGCGCGATGCCCACGGCCGTGGCGCCGAGGATCGCGATGATGATGGCGCCGGGGATGCCCAGCCGGTCGAGCGCCACCATCGCCAGGAACCCAATGCACGCGAGCAGCGTCGTCTTGGTGCCGATCGTGCCCAGCGTCACCATGGTGGCGGGCGAGCCCACCACTAGGCCGGCCTCGTGCAGCCCGATCAGCGCCAGGAAGAAGCCGATCCCCGCGGAGATCGCGAGCTTCTGGGAGCGCGGGATCGCGTCCACGACCCATTCCCGGACCTTGGTGATGCTGAGGATGAAGAAGAGCACGCCCGAAATGAAGACGGCACCCAGGCCCACCTGCCAAGTGTAGCCCATGCCCTTCACCACGCCGAAGGTGAAGAAGGCGTTGAGCCCCATGCCGGGTGCCAGCGCCAAAGGATAGTTGGCGTAGAGCGCCATGATCGCCGTGGCGAGCGCGGAAGCGAGGCAGGTCGCGACGAAGATCGCGCCCTTGTCCATGCCGGTCTCGCCGAGGATCAGCGGATTGACGAAGATGATGTAGGCCATGGTCAGAAAGGTCGTGAAACCCGCGAGAATCTCCGTCCGCACGTTGGTGCCGTGCTCGGCGAGGCCGAAATATTTGTCGAGCATTGTCTCTCCCCCTGGTTGAGCCCTTGGCTACAGGAGTGTGACGCCCGGTCCCGAGTCGGGCCAAGACCCCTGTTAGACTGCCACGATGACGTGTATCGCCATCCTCTGCAGCGGGGTGCGAGACAAATCTGCTCGCTGCTGCGTGCCGCTCGAGTGGGTTTTAGCTAGCTAAGGCCGGTGGCGGTCTCGTGCCGCGCGCTCATCACGGTAGCGCCGGTGCAAACGGCTCTAGGATCGACGCACCGCAGCCCTGCCCCGGAGACTCGGAGCGTCTCGTGGGTCCACCGCTACGCGTGCCCCGATCCCGGCGAAGTGGTAGCGCTTCCCTGTGACGCGGCCGAGCACGGTAAAGGTGGCGAGCCCCTCATAGACGAAGGTCCTGGCGGATTCCTGCGCGGACGCGGGCCCGGCAGAGATTGGCGGCGAGTCCGAGGTTAGGCTCGGCTGGGAGGCAAGCCGAAATTGCTGGCGCCGGCTACCGCAACAAGACATGCCAGGGCTTCCTTTCCATCCGCTCGGGGTCCTGGAGACTCATTTCGGGGTCGCCCCCTCGTGAGGCGGCTGCGGAGGTAAGCCGCCGGTCGCGCGCTCCAGCAGAATCGCGCCTGCGGAGAACGCCGGCCAGAGCAGCAGACGCTCGAACCATGTCGCGCCACAGAGCCACGCGAACGGCACGGCAACAGCGAGGCTCAGGCAATAGAAGCAATCGAGCAGCCTGCCCCACATACCGTCTCCTGCGCGGGCGCGCAGGCGCACCACGAAATCCCCCGGGCCGTCCTCCGCGTACAGGAAGTGGGTGATGCGCCAGACGCCGAGCACGCCCGCCACCAGCAGATAGAATCCGGCTTCCACCGACCTCCCCGCGCCGCTACGCGAGCTTCTGCTGGTCCTTGCACACGTCGGGACACAGCTCGGGGCGCAGCACCGTGAAGGACAGCTCGAATTCGTTGGCATGCACCCATTGCGGATCGGTGCAGCCGTCGGTCGTGCGTTTCCAAGCGCGCAAATGCAACAGATAGGCGCAGCACTGCGGGAAGTCCGCGCCCGTGATCGTTACCTTGTAGTCGCCGCCATACCAGTGCGGCCGCGGCGCGCCTTGCAGCAGCGCACTCGCGTAATCCGGGCCCACCTCGAAGGTCGGATCGGGTTGGAAGGTGCCGATGCCTGTCCCGATGTAGAACACCTGCGAGACGCCGTACTCCGCCCGCAGCCAGTAGCCGCCGAGATGCCCGTCTTGCGCGGTTGTCGGACACGTGACGGTGAAATGAATGGTGAGCGTGTCCGTGGCGGAGAGCACGGCGATGTCGCAGGCGCTGATGCAATGCTCGCTGGCCTTGCCCTCGTTGATGCAGATCTTGCGGATATAGCAATCCGGTTCGGCGATGCAGGCATGGATGGGCGTGCAGGGAATACCGGGAACGATGTGCGGCGCCAGGCTCTGATTGTCGAGACGGATATAGACCGGCTGCGGCTTCTCCTCGCCGCACGCGGGCAGCACCCTCTCGCTCGCAAGGATCAGGTTGTCGCCGGCGTCCGCGGCGTATCCGACGAAGCGGAGTTGATAAAGCCCGTCCGGAAGCAGCGCGGTTTTGAGCGTGTAATCGAAGGTATCGAGCAGGAACAGCGTATCAAAGTCGTCCCAAATCACGGCGCCGCCGAAACGGGGTATGCCCGGGTTCAGGTCCTCGTAATGCCGGCGTGTCATGATGACTGTCTGACCGCTCTTCACGACGGGACTGAAGAGCACGGCATGCGTATTGAGGAGCGCGTCATACCAGTTGCGCGTGAAACCCTCGAACATGGGCATGGCGAGATCCGTCCATGGTCCGCCATTGAAGGCGTATTGCACCTTGAAATAGTCCACGTCCCATCCGACGCCGCCGCGGATCCGCAGCGTGTCGTAGAAGGGGCGATCGAGGGTTGCCCCGGCGTAGGCATAGCCGCGCAAATCGGGCGGCCCCCCGTCCGTGCTGATCTGAGGCCATGGTGTGCAGCTCACCCAAGTGACATCGAGGCATTCCGGACATTCAGGGTCGCGGCATGACGGCAGGCAGCACGCCTGATCGTTGGCAAGCAAGGTGACGTTGAGCGTGGTGGGAATGTCCACGCGAACATTGGCGTTGCTCTCCGAGTAGATCACCCGGGTCTCGTCGTGGCATACCTGAGTCACCCGAAATACCACGTCGGGATCGCAGTCATCCCAATCCCACCATGGCCACACGCGCAGCCGGGCGAGTTCGGCCGATTGCGGCAACACGCCGCGCAACGTCTCCGCGGAGGCGGGCATATTGATGATCCCGGGCGCGCTCGCTCGGCGCGGCGCACCGGGACTCGCGGCCGCATTGGCGGCGAGCTGCTGCAGGAACAGAGGATCCGGTCCCGGCGGCAGGGGAGGCACGGGGATCCCGGCGCCGGCGAGCAATGCATGAATGCGGGCGTAGAGATCGGGGTCCACGGTCCAGTTGCGCAGCGGCCACGGACGCCACATCAAGCAGCACCAGCGGAAGACAATCGTGAAATTGCCGTTGATATCCGTGATGGCGGTCGCGATGAGGTTCCGCCAGCACCACCATAGGAAGCAGTCGACGTCGTAGACCTCGACCCTCGCGCCCGGTACCGGCGCATCGCAGAACGCCCAGCGCCCAGTCTCCGGGTCGTATTGCCATTGGCGGCACACGACCCGCCCATAAATCGTGTAGGTGCGGCAGAGGATCAGCCAGCGTCCGTACAGTGCAGCCGGCAGCTCGAGCTTGCCGACATCGACGTCGCGAGCCGCCTCGGCCGGTCCAGCCGCGCGTGCGTTCCGCGGCTTCGCCGCTTTCTCGGCCCGCAGGTCGACCTCGACCCGTAAGGCCTCAAGGCTTTGGAGCTCCACATCACCGACGTCGGGCCCGATCAGCAAGACCACCGGGCAGGGCAGGCGTGCATGCGGCAGGACAGGTGGCTGAAACGCCACCTCGAACGCCATCTGCTTGGCACCCTTCTTGGGCGTGAGCATGGCCGAGCCCAAGACAGCGCCGCTGCGCACCACGGCGGCGCGCAGTTGCAGTTGCGGATCGAATTGCTGCTCTGGAATTTGGCTTAGGTCGAGTGTGCCGCTGATAGTTGCCACGATGCACCTCCCCGGACGCCGCGTGTCACATCACTCGGGACGGTCAACCGTTTCGAGCCTGCTGGTGACGCAGGGGTGCCGACGAGCTTGCGATGTAGCGGCAACCAACGCCCAACCCGCCGCCTCGGTGGCGATGGGCGACACGACCGGCGCACGCTTCGCGGCTTCTCTTCCACCGAGCATCGGCTCTTCCCCCGAACTTCGCGTGGGCGCCGACTTTCATTTACGCGATGGCTGTCATTCTAAGGGCAGTCGATCGCGACCGGGTATGGCAACTCCGGTCACAATTCGATGCAATTTTTTGAAAATGCGTGCCTGCGTGACGTTCGCTAGCGAGCGTCGGAGTCGGAACGCTACAACACGACGTCGACGATCTCGGCGCCGCTGCGGTCGAAGCCGCGGTTGGAGCGCAGGAGCTGCCGCGTATAGGCGTGCGTCACCTTGCCCGAGGCGAGCGCGTCGGCGGTCGTGAGCTCGATCACCGCGCCGTGGCTCATCACGGCGATCCGCTCGCAGAGATGCGCAATGACGGCGAGATCGTGGCTCACCATGAGCGCGGTGAGCCCGTGATCCCTGCGGAGTCGCGCGAGCAGGTTCAGGATCTCCGCCTGCACGGAGACGTCGAGCGCCGAGGTCGGCTCGTCCAGCAGCAGGATGCGTGGCTCCAGGATGAGCGCGCGGGCGATGGCGACGCGCTGCCGCTGGCCGCCGGAGAGCTGGTGTGGGTAGCGGTAGCGATGCTCGCGGCCAAGCCCCACTTCCTTGAGAGCCGCCGCCACGCGCCGATCCGCATTGCCGAGGCCGTGGATCGCCACGGGCATGCTGAGCGTCTGGTCCACGGTCTGGTTCGGATGCAGCGAGCCGTAGGGGTCCTGGAACACCATCTGGACCATCTTCCGCTCGGCCCTGGTGCGGCGGCCCTGCATCTCCTGGCGGTTCAGCATGATCCGGCCTTCGGCGTGCGGGATGAGGCCCGCGATTGCGCGCAGCACCGTCGACTTGCCGGAGCCGGACTCGCCCACGAGACCGAAGGACTCGCCCTCGGCGACCGCGAACGAGACGTCCTTCGCGGCCAGGATCCGATGAGCGCCGCTGCCGTAACTGACGGTGACGCGCTCCAGGGAGATCACGTGGTTTCCAGGGCCCAGGCGGGGTCGCGCTGCAGCTGCGGCAATTCCCGGCGCCGCCGGCCGAGCTCGGGGAGCGAGGCCAGCAGGCCCCGCGTATAGGGGTGGCGCGCGGTCGCCAGCTGCGAGGCGGCGCAGGTCTCGACCACGCGGCCCGCGTACATCACCAGCACGCGGTCGCAGAAGGCGGACACCAGGTGCAGGTTGTGGCTGATCAGGATCAGGCCCATGCCGCGCCGACGCACTAGGTCATCCATGATCGCGAGCACCTGATGCTGCACGGTCACGTCGAGGGCCGAGGTCGGCTCGTCCGCGATCAGCAGGTCGGGGTTCGCGATCAGCATCATCGCGATCATTACGCGCTGGCCCATGCCGCCGGAGACCTGGTGCGGGAAGAGCGCGTAGACGCGCTCGGGGTCGCGGATGTGCACCGCCGCCAGCATCTCCAGCGCCGCCGACTTCGCCGCCTTGGCGTTGCTGCTGAAATGGCAGCGGTGCGTCTCGGCGATCTGGTGGCCGACGCTCATGACGGGATCGAGGGAATATTTCGGGTCTTGCAGGATCATGGCGACCCGCTTGCCGCGGAGCCGCCGAAAGCCCTTCTCGTCGAGCCCGAGGATATCGGTGTCGCCAAGCTTCAGCTCGTCGGCCTCGACCCGGCCGGGCTCCGGCACAAGCCCCATGATCGCACGACCGGTGGTCGACTTGCCCGAGCCGGACTCGCCGACGATGCCGAGCCGCTCGCGCCCCAGGGTGAAGGAGATGTCGCGTACGGCGACGAAATCGCCTTCGTCGCTGGGATAGGTCACCCGCAGATTGCGCGCCGTGAGGAGCGGAGCCTCGGTCATGCCGATCGGGAGTCCGCCACGTCGCGCAGGCCGTCTCCCAGGAGGTTGAAGCCCAGGCTGGTCACGAAGATCGCGATGCCCGGGATGGTCGCGACCCACCATTGGTCCAACAGGACCTGCCGGCCCGAGGACACCATCGCGCCCCATTCCGCGGCCGGCGGTTGCGCGCCCAGGCCCAGGAACCCGAGTCCCGCCGCGGTCAGGATGATGCCGGCCATGTCGAGCGTCAGGCGGATGATCACGGACGGAAGACACAGCGGCATGATCTGCGTCAGCAAAATGCGCAGATGCGAGGCGCCCTGCAGCTCGGCGGCCTCGATGAACTCCGCGCGCCGGCG
Organism: Allostellaceae bacterium; assembly: GCA_035263705.1. Lineage (GTDB taxonomy): Bacteria > Pseudomonadota > Alphaproteobacteria > ATCC43930 > CGMCC-115725 > DASZHJ01. The sequence continues at coordinate 16,323 of DATFRA010000012.1, read as the reverse complement.
GGTCAGCGTCTCCGCGCGCGCGAGCCGCGCATAGGGCGGCCAGGTCGTCAGCGATATCGCGATGACCGCGTTCTCGATGCCCGGCCCCAGTGCCGCCGCGAAGGCGAGCGCCAGCACCAGGCGCGGGAAGGACAGGAAGATGTCGGTGATGCGCATGAGGAGCGCGTCGATCCAGCCGCCGAAGTATCCGGCTGGCAGGCCGATCCCGAGCCCGATCGGCACCACGATCAGAGAGACGAGGGCCACGATGGTGAGTGTGATGCGCGCGCCGAACAGAACGCGCACGAGGATGTCGCGCCCGAGCTCGTCGGTGCCGAACCAGTGCTGGGCGGACCACGGCTGCAGCCGATCCTCAAGCACCTGCAGGTTCGCCGAGGCGGGATCGGTGACCAGCGGCGCGATCAGCGCCATCAGCACCAATGCCAACACAACGGCGAGCCCTGTCATGGCGAGGCCATTGCGGCGGAACGCCATCCAGGCGCGGTACCAGCGCCCGAGCCTGGCCTGGCGCCGGCTCGCGGGCGCGGAATCGAGCAGCCAGCCGCGCCAGCCGATGAGGGTGGTGTCGGTCATCGCCGCTCCCTCGCGCGAGGGTCGACCAGCGGGTAGATCACGTCGGAGAGCATGTTGAGCGCGATATAGCAGACGCCCACCACCATCGTGCCGCCCAGCACCGCGCTCAGATCCGCGTTGAACAACGAGTTCTTGAGGTAGAGCCCAAGCCCGGGCCAGGCGAACACCGTCTCGGTCAGTACGGCGCCCTCGAGCAGGCTGCCGAAGGTGAGCGCGATCACCGTCACCAGCGGGACCCACACATTGCCGAGCGCGTGCACCCAGACCACGCGAAACGGCGAGAGGCCCTTGGCGAGCGTCGCCAGGATGTATTCCTGCTTGAGCTGGCCCAGCATGAAGCTGCGCGTCATGCGCGCGACATAGGCTAGCGAGAGATATCCCAGAATGGACGAAGGCAAGATGAGGTGGCTGACGGCGTTCCAGAACACGTCATCATCGCCGGAGATCAGGCTGTCGATAGTGATCAGGCCGGTTACTGTCGGCACGATGTCGTCGAAGGCGACATCGAGGCGGCCGGGCCCCTCGACCCAGCCGAGCTTGGCGTAGAAGAGGAGCAGGCCCACCAATCCCAGCCAGAAGACCGGCATGGAATAGCCGAGCAGTGAGACGAAGCGGATGACCTGATCCTGCCAGCGCCCGCGGTGGGTCGCGGCCACCACGCCGAGCGGAATGCCCAGGATCACGCCGATGATCAGCGAGAAGATCGAGAGCTCGATGGTAGCCGGGAACACGCGCAACAGGTCTTCGAGCACGGGGTGCGCGGTGATGACGGAGATGCCGAAGTCTCCGTGCAGGACCTTCATGAGGTAGCGCCAGTACTGCACGGGGATCGGCTGATCGAGCCCGATCTCGATCCTCACGCGGTTGTAGGTCTCGAGCGAGGCCTTGTCGCCGACGATGGCGAGCACCGGGTCGATCGGGATCACGCGTCCGATGAAGAAGGTGACGCAGGTCAGGCCGAGGAACGTTAGCCCGACCGAAAGAAGCAATCTCGAGGCAAGGCGAATGGGCCCGGCGAAGCGCCGAGCCCATCCGTCACTGGTATGTGCCGCCTCAGCGGCGGCCGTCACGGCAGAGAACCATTACTTGGACACGGTCCGGTAGTAGTTGAAGTCCGCGAAAATCCCGAGCTTGAAGCCCTTCACGTTCGAGCGCATGGCGACTTGATACTTATCCTGGAACATCAGGATGAACGGCCCGTCGTCCGTTACCTTCTTCTGCAGGTCCTCGTACTCCTTGACGCGCTTGGCGGTATCGGGCTCTCGGGAGGCGGCCATCGTCTCCTTGGTCAGCTCCGGCTGAAGCCAGTGCGTGCGCCAAGCCAGCGGCTTGATCTTCGGCGTGTCGCTGTCGTCGTCGTTGTGCGCGAAGGTGTCCGCGTTGCTGTGCGGATCCTTGTAGTCGGGCGCCCAGCTGTTTTGCACCATCTGGAATTTGCGGGCGCGCATCGCCTGGAGCATCTGCTTCTGCTCGACCTGCACGAGCTTCAGCTTGATGCCCCCCTGGCCCATGGTCTGCTGCACCGACTGCGCAATGTCGGTCCACGGTGACGCGTTCGGCGTGATGAGCTCGAGCTCGAAGCCGTTGGCGTAGCCCGCCTCCGCCAGCAGCGCCTTCGCCTTGGCGACGTCGAACTTCCAGGGGTTGTAGGGAATGGCGCCCAGGAAGCCGATCGGCAGGAAGGTCTGCTGCACGAAGAAGCGGTCCTTCAGGAAGGTCTTCACCATGCCGTCGTAGTCCACCAGCATCTTCATGGCCTGGCGGACCTTCGGATTCTTCAGGTGCTCCTCGGACGTGTTCAGGCCGAGGTAATAGTTGTCGCCGCCCGGGAAGGACTCGATCCTGATGTCCTTGTTCTCTCCAAGCGAGGCGAGCTGGTCGGGCGACAGGCCACGGGCGATATCGATGTCGCCTTTGCCCAGGAGCAGACTCTGGGTCGCGGGCTCGGGCACGTGCCGGATCACCACGCGCTTGATGTGCTGAGAGGCAAGGCGGTAGCCCGGATTGGCCTCGAGTGTGACGGCTTCATCCGCCTTCCACGAGATCAAGTTATAGGCGCCGGACGCGGCCGAATTCGTCTTGAGCCAAGCGTTGCCGAGATCGCCGTCCTTCTCGTGAGACATCGCCACCTTCTTGTCGACCGCGGAGGCGGCGTAGGTGCTCATGAGGTTGAGCACTAGCGAGGGCGCCGTGTCCTCCACGATCTTGAAGGTGAGCGTGTGCGGGTCGGGCGCTGTGATCAGGCTCTTGACGTTCTCCTTGTTCCAGCCGAGCTGGGTGAAGAGGAACGCCGGCGTCTTGTCCAGCAGCACGACGCGCTGCATGGACCACGCCAAATCGTCCGCCGTCACCGGGTCGCCGTTGGCGAATTTCAGGTTCGGGCGGAGCTTGAAGGTGTAGGTCTTGTTGTCAGACGCGATGGACCAGCTCTCGGCGACGCCGCCTACGAGCTTGTCCAAGTCTTCGGCCTCATAGCGTACGAGCCGGTCGTAGATATTGGCGCCGAACTCCTGTCCGGAGATCTCGTAGGACTCGCCGGGATCGAAGGTGATGAGGTCGGCGAAATCCATCGCCATGACGAGAGTTTGGGTCGGCGTCGCCGCTTGCGCCGCCGGGATCGTGAGGGCGAGCGGGGCCACCGCCGCCATCAAAGCGAAGCGAAATCGGTTCAGCATTTTCGGGCACTCCCCTCTTCTTGAGCCTCGATATTGACCCATTATCTCGCCGCTGCGCAATACGTCCCGGGCGCCCGTTCCGGCAACATGGACAGCCCGCTCGCGGCTGCCTAAAGTCCGCGCAAGGTTTTGGTATTTTGGACAAAACAACGCCAGAAGGGACCGCATGCGCCTGTCCGCCTATTTCCTGCCGCTGATCCGCGAGAACCCCGCGCAGGCGGAGATCGTCTCGCACCGGCTGATGCTGCGCGCCGGCATGGTCCGGCAGTCGAGCGCCGGCATCTACTGCTGGCTGCCCTTGGGCTTGCGCGTACTCCAGAAAGTCGAGCAGATCGTGCGCGAGGAGCAGGATCGTTGCGGCGCGCAGGAAGTCCTGATGCCGACCATCCAGCCCGCGGAGCTTTGGAAAGAGAGCGGCCGCTACGACGACTACGGCAAGGAGATGCTGCGTATCAAGGATCGGCACGAGCGCGAGATGCTCTACGGTCCGACCAACGAGGAGCAGATCACCGAGATCTTCCGCGGCTCCGCGAAGAGCTACCGCGACCTGCCCAAGATCCTATACCACATCCAGTGGAAGTTCCGGGACGAGGTGCGGCCGCGCTTCGGCGTCATGCGCGGCCGCGAGTTCCTGATGAAGGATGCCTACTCGTTCGACCTCGATTTCGCCGGCGCGAAGCGCGCTTACAACAAGATGTTCGTGGCGTATCTCCGCACCTTCGCACGCATGGGCCTCAAGGCCATCCCGATGCGCGCCGAGAGCGGTCCGATCGGCGGTGACCTGAGCCACGAGTTCATCATCCTCGCGCAGACCGGCGAGAGCGCGGTCTATTGCGACAAACGCTGGCTCGAAACGGACATCCTCGGCGTCAACGTCGACTACGAGAGCGACCTCGAGCCGTTCTTCCAGAAGTGGACCCAGCTCTACGCCGCGACCGACCACAAGCACGATCCGAAGACTTGTCCGCTTCCGAAGGACCAATTGGTGGAAGCGCGCGGCATCGAGGTCGGCCACATCTTCTATTTCGGGACCAAATACTCGAAACCGCTGAACGCGACGGTCGCGGGGCCGAATGCCGAGACCATCGCGGTCGAGATGGGCTCCTACGGCATCGGCGTCTCGCGCCTGGTCGGCGCCATCATCGAGGCGAGCCACGACGAGAACGGCATCATCTGGCCGGAGCCGGTGGCGCCCTTCAAGGTGGCGCTCATCAACCTGCGGGCCACCGACGCGACATGCCGCGCCGCCGCCGACGATCTCGATCGCAGGCTCTCCGCGGCCGGTGTCGACGTGCTCTACGACGACCGCGATGAATCGCCGGGCGCGAAGTTCGCGACCATGGACCTGATCGGGCTGCCTTGGCAGCTCACGATCGGTCCGCGCGGCCTCGCGCAGGGCGTGGTCGAGCTCAAGGACCGCAAGACCGGCAAGCGCGAGGAGCTCTCACCCGATGCGGCGTTGAACAAGCTCGTGGCCCGCTGATGGCTTTCGGCGCCTTCGAGCGGATGGTGGCATTCCGCTATCTGCGGGCGCGCCGCCAGGAGGGCTTCGTCTCGGTGATCGCGATCTTCTCGCTGCTGGGCATCGCGCTCGGCGTGGCGACGCTCATCATCGTGATGTCGGTGATGAACGGCTTTCGCGCGGAATTCGTAGGCCGGATCATCGGCATCAACGGCCACCTCGGCATCGTCATCGGCGGCGGGTCTATCACGGACTACGACGCGCTCGACGCCAAGATCAGGCAGATTCCCGGCGTCGTTGCCGTGCGGCCCATCGTAGAGGGCACGGTGCTCGCGAGTACGCCGCGCACGTCCAGCGGGGCGCTCGTGCGCGGCATGCGCGTCGAAGACATCGAGAGCCAGCCGCTGCTCGCCCGCGGCATCGACAGGGCGGCACTCGCCGATTTCGACGACGACAGCGTGATCCTGGGCACGCGGCTCGCGTTTCGCTTCGGCCTCCGGCCCGGCGACAGCATCACGCTGCTCTCCCCCAACGGCAACGCCACCGCCTTCGGCACGGTGCCGCGCATCAAGAGCTATCGCGTCGCCGGCACCTTCGACGTCGGCATGTTCGAATACGACAACAACTACGTTCTGATGCCGCTCTCGGCGGCGCAGCTCTTCTTCAAGACCGGCGAGGGCGTCAGCAGCCTCGAGGTGTTCGCGACTGATCCCGATCACCTCGGAGATCAGGCCCGCGCGATCCGGACGATCGCCGGCCCGAACGCCAGCATCCTCGACTGGCAGCACAGCAACCAGAGCTTCATGGACGCCGTCACCATCGAGCGCAACGTCATGTTCCTGATCCTGACCCTGATCATCCTGGTGGCGGCCTTCAACATCATCTCCGGCATGATCATGATGGTGAAGGACAAAGGCCGCGACATCGCGATCCTCCGCACCATGGGCGCCACCCGCGCGATGGTCATGCGCATCTTCGTGCTCTCGGGCGCCAGCATCGGTTTCATCGGCACTCTCGCGGGCTTCGTCCTGGGCGTAGAATTCGCGACCCACATCGAGGCGATCCGGCACGTGGTCCAGGACGTGTTCGGGGTCGACGTCTTCCGAGCCGAGATCTATTTCTTCACCCGCATTCCCGCCCAAGTCTACGTCTCCGATGTCGTGAGCGTCGTCGTCATGGCCTTCGGCCTCTCTTTCTTGGCGACGCTCTATCCGTCCTGGCGCGCGGCCCGCCTCGATCCCGTCGAGGCGCTCCGCTATGAGTGAACCGGCACTCGCACTCGAGGGCGTCGTTCGCACCTTCAACCAGGCGGGTGAGAGCCTCGAGGTGCTGCGCGGCATCACGCTAAGCCTCGCCAAGGGCGAGAGCGTGGCGCTGGTGGGGCCGTCGGGCGCGGGCAAATCGACCTTGCTCCACGTGGCGGGCCTGCTCGAGCGCCCGGACCACGGTGCGGTACGCATCGAAGGCCGCGATTGCGGAAAGATGTCCGATGTGGAGCGCACCGAGGTGCGCCGCGCCAGGCTCGGCTTCGTCTACCAGTTCCATCACCTGCTGCCGGAATTCTCCGCGCTTGAGAACGTCATGGTGCCACAGATGATCGCGGGCGTCGGCCGCGGCGCCGCGAAGGCGCGTGCCGGCGATCTCCTCGGTCTAGTCGGTCTCGGTCCGCGCGCGAGCCATCGTCCCGCGCGCCTCTCGGGCGGCGAGCAGCAGCGGGTCGCGATCGTGCGCGCGCTCGCCAACGGCCCAGGCGTGCTCCTCGGCGACGAGCCCACCGGCAATCTCGATCACCACACGGCGGAGGAGGTGATGGGCGCCCTCGTCGGCCTCGTGCGCAAGACGGGTCTCGCCGCGCTCATTGCCACGCATAACCTCGAGCTCGCGCGCCGGCTCGACCGCGTGCTGGCACTGGAGGATGGGTTGGTGGTGGAGCGGAAAGTGTAGGGGTCATGCGCTGGATAGCAATCTCGATAGCGAGCGCTTCCCTGGTCACGGCAGGCGCATTCGCTCAGAATGCTCCGCCGCCCGCGCCTATCTTTGCGGAGAATTTCGCCTACGATCCCGCCAGCCCTTCCGAAATCGAAGGGAAGTGGCTGATCTCCACCCTGCTCGCGCCGGCGCTGCGGGCGGTGCGCGTCAATGTGGTGAAGGATCCCCTTGGGCACACGGTGGGGCGCATCACCGTGCAAGAGGGCGACGCCCTCGATGGCGCAACCGACGCGATGAAATCAGCGAAGCGGTATGTCTGCGACGCCGAGGGCTCGCGCGCGGCGGAGATGGAGGCGGAGCCCAATGGCGTGGCGCCGAGCGAGCGGGCGGAGATCCAGGTCAAATCCGACCGCAAGACCGGTGCCGGCGAGATCGTGAAGTTCGGCGAGACCGTGTGGTACCGCTTCGCCTTCAAGGTCTCGAACGACTGGCCGCGCGACGTGCCCATGGCGGGTCGCCAGCCATGCCGCACGGTAATCCACCAGGTCAAGCAGGACGCCTTCATGAACGGCGAATCCTGCGGCGCGAGCCCGTTTTTCAAAATCGAGGCGCGACCGCTCGGCGACCGCGTGCGCTTCTTTGCGCAGATTGCGGCTGGCGACGCCTGCGCCTCGCCGGCCCGGGTCAAGCGCACGCAGATCTGCGTCGCCGACGACGTGCCCCGTGAGACCTGGACCACCGTCAACGTGCGACTGCTGCCGGCGCACGATGCGACCGGCCGCGTTGATGTCTGGCTCAATGGCCGCGCCTGCGGCTCCTACAGCGGCCCTATGGGCGATCCCGAGCACGGCGCGCGCCGCAACGGTATGCCCTTCATCAACGCCCAGCCACGCTTCGGCATCTACCGGGACTGGCGCGCAGAGACCCAGACCATTTACTTCGACAAGATAATGTTCTGGAATCAGGACCCCACGAGCCATCCCGATTGGGGCCTAAGCGCTGGGCAATAGATCGGCTGCAACACGATCCCGCGCCCTTCGACACGGGTCCTTCGGACCCGCCGCGCTCAGGGAGAGGCGAGTTCGTGGATGGCGGCCAAGGATCTATCCTCTTCCTGAGCGTGCTCGCTCTGAAAGAGCGAGCGTGTCCAAGGACGCACCACCGTAATTGCAGCCCTACCACGCGCCCGTGTTCTTCATCGAGGCCCACGGCTCTGCGATGGGCTTCGCCTGGCCCTTCTGCAGGAGCTCGATCGAGATGTTGTCGGGGGTGCGGACGAAGGCCATGCGGCCGTCGCGGGGCGGCCGGTTGATGGTGATGCCCGCCTTCATGAGCTTGTCGCAGGTCGCGTAGATGTCATCGACCTCATAGGCGAGGTGGCCGAAGTTGCGGCCGCCGGTGTAGTCCTCCTTGTCCCAGTTGTAGGTGAGTTCGACCATCGCCGATTTCTCGCTCTTCGCGCGATCGACATCGTCGCTGGCCGCCAGGAACACGAGCGTATAGCGGCCCTTCTCGTTATCGCTCCGGCCGATCTGGACCATGCCCAGCTTATTGCAGAAGAAATCGAGCGACTGCTCGAGATTGGTGACCCGGACCATCGTGTGCAGGTAGTGCATCCCCATGCTCGGTTCCTTTGTGTGGGTGGTGGCTCGCTGAGAGAGATATGTTGCACCATCGGCGGCGGGCGAGCGCAAGACCGAAGCCGATCAAAAAGCACGGCGTCCGAGTCGCTGGCCGCGCCCCAGCAACCCTTGTAGTGCACTCACCAAAAACTTATGTGAACCGCAAAAAGCGGTCGCACACCTCGATGCCCTTCCACGGTTCGTGAGCAGGAAACTGTGTTTACAAAACAAAGCCAGTTTATTGAATAATTTCAATGCTCGGCCCTTCAGAAAAGCCAATTAATCCACAGGGCCAAAGCCAATCATGCACGCGAAATACGCGCAAGGGCGAACTTGATCCGCATTGAAGCCTCGCGTCGATCTGCTCTTGCCCGATAGGATGAACGGCCGATGCTGCACGCCGATTTCATCCATCTCCGCGTCCACTCCGCCTATTCGCTTTCGATGGGCGCGATCAAGACCAAGGACCTGGTAAAGCTCTGCGAGCGACACCGCATGCCGGCGGTGGCGGTGACCGATACCGGCAATCTCTTCGGCGCGCTCGAGTTCGCCACATCGGCCGCCGAGGCCGGCATCCAGCCGATCATCGGCTGCGAGCTGCCGATCCGCCGCGCGGGCGTGGACGAGGCATCCGCGCGGATTGGCCGGATTGGACCGATGTCGTCGCCTGACACGCTGGTGTTGCTGGTGCAGGACAGCTCGGGTTACGCCAATCTGTCGAAACTGGTGAGCAAGGCCTTCCTCGAGAGCGACGCCGGCGAGGCGCCGCAGGTCGATCTCGTTGCGCTCGACGGCATGAGCGACGGGCTGATCGCGCTCACGGGCGGACCCTCCGGCGCAGTCGGGCGCCTCCTCTCGGAAGGGCAGGGCGAGGCGGCGGAAGCGATGCTGCTCCGCCTCAAGGCGCTCTTCCCCGGCCGGCTTTATGTCGAGCTGATGAGGCACGGGCTCCCGGTCGAGGACCGGATCGAGGCCGCGCTCATCGCCCTCGCCTATAAGCACGACCTGCCGCTGGTCGCCACCAACGACGCCTATTTCGCCGATGCCGATTTCTATCCGGCCCACGACGTGCTGCTCGCGATCGCCGAGGGCACGGTGATGAGCGATCCCAACCGCCGGCGCCTCACGTCCGAGCATCATTTCAAGTCGGCGGCGGAGATGCGCATCCTGTTCGCGGACCTGCCGGAGGCCTGCGACAACACGTTGGTCGTCGCGCGGCGCTGCGCCTTCATGCCGGAGGCGCAGAAACCGATCCTCCCGGCCTTCCCTTGCCAGAGCGGCCGTAGCGAGGCCGAGGAGCTCCGCGCCATGGCGGCCGAAGGGCTGGAACAGCGCTTTGGGGCCGCGGTCTTCAAGCGCGAGATGAGCGCGGCGGAGCGCGAGGGCGCAGCAAAGCCTTACCGGGACCGGCTCGCCTACGAGCTCGACGTGATCGTGAAGATGGGCTTTGCCGGCTACTTCCTGATCGTCGCCGACTTCATCCAGTGGGCGAAGCGGCAAGGCATTCCCGTGGGACCCGGCCGCGGCTCAGGCGCGGGCTCGGTAGTGGCGTGGTCGCTCACCATCACGGACCTCGATCCGCTCCGCTTCGGGCTGCTGTTCGAGCGCTTCCTCAATCCCGAGCGCATCTCGATGCCGGACTTCGACGTCGACTTCTGCCAGGACCGACGCGACGAGGTGATCCGCTACGTGCAGGAGAAATACGGCGCCGACCGCGTGGCGCAGATCATCACCTTCGGCAAACTGCAGGCGCGCGCCGTGCTCCGCGACGTCGGCCGCGTGCTCGAGATGCCCTACAGCCAGGTCGACCGCATCTGCAAGCTGGTGCCGAACAACCCCGCAAACCCGATTCCGTTGCGCAAGGCGATCGAGGGCGAGCCGCAGCTGCAAGCCATGCGCGACGGCGACGAGGCTGTGAAGCGCCTCATGGAGATCGCGCTCAGGCTCGAGGGCCTCTACCGCAACGCCTCGACCCACGCGGCGGGCGTGGTGATCGGCGACCGGCCGCTCGACGAGCTGGTGCCGCTCTACCGCGATCCCCGATCCAGCATGCCCGCGACCCAGTTCAACCTGAAATATGTGGAGCTCGCCGGGCTCGTGAAGTTCGATTTCCTCGGCCTCAAGACACTGACGGTACTGCAACACGCAGTCGAGCTTTTGAAGGCGCGCTGCGTCGAGCTCGATCTCGCGCATATACCGCTCGACGACGCCAGGACCTACGAGATGCTCGGCCACGGCGACACCGTGGGCGTGTTCCAGCTGGAAGGTCAGGGCATGCGCGATACCCTGCGCAAGCTCCGCCCGAACCGGTTCGAGGACATTATCGCGCTCGTCGCCCTCTATCGGCCAGGCCCGATGGACGACATTCCCAAATACATCAACGTCAAGCAGGGCCATGAGGAGCGCGATTACCTGCACCCGATGCTGAAGGAGATCCTCGAGGAGACCTACGGCATCATCGTCTATCAGGAGCAGGTGCTGCAGATCGCGCAGAAGCTGTCGGGTTTCTCGCTGGGCAAGGCCGACCTGCTGCGGCGCGCGATGGGCAAGAAGATCAAGTCGGAGATGGATGCTCAGCGGGCCGCGTTCATCGACGGCGCGATGGCGCGGGGTGTGCCCGAGGCCCAGGCCACGATGATCTTCGAAAAGGTCGAGAAGTTCGCGGGCTACGGCTTCAACAAGTGCCACTCGGCGCCCTATGCCATGGTGGCGTACCAGACCGCCTACCTCAAAGCCAACCATCCCGTCGAGTTCCTGGCGGCGTCGATGACGCTCGATCTCGGCAACACCGACAAGCTCAATACCTTCCGTCAGGAATGCGAGCGGATCGGCATCAAGCTGCTGCCGCCCGACATCATTCGCTCCGGCGCCGAATTCGCCGTCGAGGACACGGCCGAGGGACCGGCGATCCGATATGCGCTCGCGGCGGTAAAGGGCGTGGGCGCGCAGGCAATGCGCGCCGTGGTGGAAGAGCGCACAGCGAACGGGCCCTACAAGGACCTGTTCGATTTCGCCCGCCGGCTCGATCTAAAGACGTTCAACAAGCGGCAATTCGAGAACCTCGCCAGGGCTGGCGCCTTCGATCGCCTCAACGCCAACCGCGCACAGACCTTCGCCGCTGCCGAGCTTCTGCTGCGCCACGCCGGCTCGGTCGCGGCGGATCGCGAGAGCAAGCAGGTGAGCCTGTTCGGCGACATTCCCGAGACAGCCTCGCGCGCGGCATTGCCGCAGCAAGCGGACTGGCTGCCGATGGAGCGCCTGCAGCAGGAGTTCGAGGCGATCGGCTTCTATCTGTCGAGCCACCCGCTCGACGCCTACGGCAAGAGCCTGGAGCGGGTAGGCGTGGTGCGGTCGGCCGAGCTGCCGGCGCGCCTCGCGCTTGGCGGCGCGCCGCGTTTCAAGCTCGCGGGCATCGTGGTCGGCAAGAAGGAGCGCACCTCTGCTCGCGGCAACCGGTTCGCCTTCTTGCAGATGTCCGACGCCAGCGGCTTCTTCGAGGTGACGGTGTTCTCCGAGGTGCTCGCACAGTCGCGGAGCCTCTTGGAGGCAGGCCAGCCGCTCCTGGTCACCGCGGATGCCCGCGCCGAGGAGGAGAGCGTGCGCTTGACCGCGCAGAAGATCGAGGCGCTCGATGGCGTGGTGGCGCAGGCGGCAGCGGGCCTCAAGGTGTTCGTCGCCGAGCGCGACGCCGTGCCGCCGCTCAAGGGGCTGATCAGCCGGGAATCCGGCGGCAAGGGCCGCGTCACCGTGGTGGTACCGCTGCCGCCCACGCGGGAGGTCGAGATCACGCTCCCCGGCGGCTTCCGGATCAGCCCGCGCGTGCGCGCCGCGGTCAAATCGCTCCCGGGCATCCTCGAGGTCATGGACATTTAGAGGCGCGCCTAGTTCCGAGGTTGCCGCGCCACGGCACGGGCAGTTAGCATCGGATAGCCGCGCCGGAGAGCGCTCTTGCAGGAGGCACGCCATGCTCAAGATCTGGGGCCGGATCACGTCGTCGAACGTCCAGAAGGTGCTATGGGCGTGCGCGGAGTTGAACATCCCGTTCGAGCGCGTCGATGCCGGCCTGCAGTTCGGCCGCGTTCGGGATCCCGGGTATCTCGCGATCAACCCGAACGGCCTCGTTCCGACGGTCGAGGACGGCAAGACCGTCATCTGGGAGTCCAATACGATCCTGCGCTATCTCTGCGCGACGCGCGGCGGCGACAAGCTGCATCCGAAGGACCCCGCGGAGCGCAGCCACGTCGAGCGGTGGATGGATTGGCAGCTCTCGATACTGGGGCCACCGATGGGGACGCTGCTCATGGGCTACTACCGCACACCACCCGAACGGCGCGACGCCGCGGCGCTCGATACCGCGCATACCCGTGCGGTGGCAGCCTGGAGGATTCTGGAGGATCAGCTCAAGGATGGCCGGCCCTACGTCGCAGGCAAGGACCTCACGCTCGCCGACATCTGCCTCGGCATGTTCGTGCACCGTTGGTACAGCTATCCGGTCGAGCGGCCCTCGATGCCGCACCTCAAGGCCTGGTACGACCGCCTGCAGACGCGCGCTCCTTACAAGGCCCACGTCCTCATGCCTGTGAGCTAGAAGTTATCTTCCGCGCGCGACGAGCCGCGACACCAATCCCCGTCGCGCGCGTATCCGCTCTGAGCTTGCTCAGGGCGACGCGGCGGACCAGGCCTTGTAGTCGTCAGCCGAGATGCTCGGCAGCTTCTTCACGAAGGCGACGACCTGCCAGATCTTCCGGTCGTCGGTTTTGATCATTCCGAAGCTCGGCATGCCCGTCATGTTGATGCCGTTCTTGATCGCCCAGAACAGCTGAGCAGGCTCGAGGTCCTTACTGACCTCGGCGAGGTCGGGCGGAGCCGGATGCAGGCCCTCCGAGAATTTCGCCCACTGAGCGCCCGGGGCGCCATGGCAATTGACGCAGCCGAGCTCGGCATAGGCGCGGGCCCCTGCCTTCACCACCTCGGGATCGCCGAGCTGAAGGCTCGGCCGGTCGAGCGCGTGCCGCTCGATCGAGGCGGTCCGCACGCGCACGAGCGCCCAATTCACGATCGCGAGATCGGGCTCCGCCGCGGCGACATCGTAATAGCCTCCGAAGAAGAAGAACCCCGCGCCGACCGCGCAGAGGATCGCGAGCACACCGATAAACGCCAGGAGTTTCATGGGCAGCCTCCGTTGGGCGGGATCGTACCGATCGGCGAGAGCGTGGCAAGCGGGGGCTACCCCTGTGCTTCCAGGGGCTCTCGCGGGCGCGGAATAACGTGGAACCCGCGCGAGTCCAGGCTGTGTCACGAATGGCTCGGGCTCTGCTCGTCATGAAGTATTCGTGATCCGTGGTGCGGGACCGAAGCGGTATCATCGCGCCGCCCTCGCTTGCCAACCGAAGAAAGGAAACCCGCAATGAGCCAGTACACACGGTGGGGCGCGGCGGCGATCGCGCTTGTGACAATGATGAGCATCGGCGCGGCGGTTGGGATCGCCCAGGACAAGGACGCCATCGTGAAGGAGCGCCAAGCCACGATGAGGCAGGAGGGCCCGAGCCTCAAGGCGATCCTGGACTATGCCGGCGACAAGGGCACGGACCAGGCCACGGCGCTCGCCAAGGCACAGGAACTGCTCGGGGTGGCGGACAAGCTCCCGACGCTGTTCGTGGCCGGCACCAGCTCCAAGGACATGCCCGGCAAGAGCAATGCGAAGCCTGAGGTCTGGCAGGAACTCGACAAGTTCAAGGCGCTCTACGCCGGCCAGAAGAGCGGCGAGCAGAAGCTGCTGGACGCCATCCGGAAGGGCGACAAGGCCGCCGTGCAGGCGACCGTCAATGAGATCGGCAAGAACTGCAGCAGCTGCCACGGCACCTATCGGGAGAAGGTGTAGGACCCGTGATGAGGGCGGTGCGCTTAGCTGGCTGCGGTCTGCTCACCGCTCTCGTTCTTCTGATGCAGGCGTCGGCGGCGCCGGCAGACGACAGCGCGGCGAAGCGCGGCGCCTACCTCTTTGCGGCCGCGGATTGCGCGGGCTGCCACACCGACGTGAAGAACAACGGCAAGCCGCTCGCGGGCGGCCGCGCGTTGGCGACGCCCTTCGGCACCTTTTACGGGCCCAACATCACGCCGGACCCGCAATTCGGCATCGGCTCCTGGACCGCGGTCGAGTTCCACCGGGCGCTCCGCGAGGGCATTGCGCCCGGGCGGACTCACCTCTTCCCGGTCTTCCCGTTCGCCTCCTTCACCGGCCTCACCGATGCCGACATCGCGGACCTCTACGCCTATCTGAAGACCCGCGATCCCGTCGCGCAGCCAAACAAGCCCCATGACGTGACGCCACCCTTCGGCTTCCGGTTCGGCCTGGTGTTCTGGCGCCTGCTCTTCTTCGACGAGGGGCCGTGGCAGCCCGACCCCGCCCACGACGCCGCCTGGAACCGCGGCAGCTATCTCGCCAACGCCGTCGCGCACTGCGGCGAATGCCACACGCCCCGGAATTTCATGGGCGCTCTCAAGACCAGCCGGGCCTACTCGGGCAATCCCCAGGGACCTGATGGCCAGAAGGCACCGAACATCACGTCCGATTCGGAGAAGGGCATTGGCAAGTGGAGCCTCGAGGAGATCGAGACCGTGCTCAAGACCGGCCAGCTTCCCTATTTCGATTTTGTGGGCTCAGGCATGGCGGAGGTCGTGAAGGGCACAAGCCAACTCACCGACGCGGACCGCCACGCGATTGCGGTCTATCTGAAGTCCTTGAAGCCGATGCCGGGTTCGTAGGCATCTAGACCCGATTCCGCATCGCCCTATGATGGCGCTCTCGATTTTCGCCAAGGAGAGCGGCCATGGATTTCGGCATCAAGGGCAAGACCGCCTTGGTCTGCGCGGCGAGCAAGGGGCTCGGCAAGGGATGTGCCATGGCGCTGGCCGCCGAGGGCGCCAACCTCATCATCCTCGCGCGCGGGAAGCCCGCCCTCGAGGCCACCGCCGACGAGATCCGTCGCAAGACCGGCGTCAAGGTGACGACGCTCGCCGCCGACATCGCGACGGACGAAGGCAAGAAGCTCGCGCTCCAGGCCTGTCCCGATCCCGACATCCTCGTCAACAACGCCGGCGGTCCACCACCCGGCGATTTCCGCGAGTGGAACCGCGACACCTGGATCAAGGCACTCGATGCGAACATGCTGACGCCCATCGAGCTTATTCGGCAGACGGTCGACGGCATGATCCAGCGCCGGTTCGGGCGGATCGTGAACATCACATCGAGCGCTGTGAAGGCGCCGCTCGATATCCTCGGCCTCTCCAACGGTGCGCGCTCCGGTCTGACCGGTTTCATTGCGGGTCTCGCGCGCAAGACCGTGAAGTTCAACGTTACCATCAACAACCTCTTGCCAGGCGCGATCGACACGGACCGCCTCACCGCAAATTTCGAGGCGACGGCGCGGAACCGGAACATCTCGGCGGAGCAGGCGCGCGCCGAGCGGGTTGCCAGCATCCCCGCCGGCCGCTTCGGCACCATCGATGACTTCGGCGCCATGTGCGCCTTCCTCTGCAGTCAGCAGGCGAGCTACATCACGGGCCAGAACTGGCTCTGCGACGGCGGGCTGTACCCGGGGACGTATTGATCCTGGTCAGCGCGTCACGCCAGCCGTTTCCTCAATTCCGTCTTCAGCACCTTGCCGTAGTTGTTCTTGGGGAGCGCGTCGAGGAACACGTAGGCGCGCGGGCGCTTGAAGCGGGCGATAGTGTCGAGGCAGAGCCGGTCGAGCTCCACCTCCGCGACGTCGGCGCCGGGCGTCGCCACCACGAATGCCACGACCTCCTCGCCCCAGTCGCGGTGGGGCCTTCCGACGACGGAGACCTCGCGCACTGCGGGGTGCTTCAACAGCACTTCCTCGATCTCGCGCGGATAGATGTTGCTGCCGCCCGAGATGATCAGATCCTTGGAGCGATCCTTTAGCGTCAGGAACCCGTCGGCATCGAAGCTGCCGATATCGCCGGTGTGCAGCCAGCCGCCGCCGAGCGTGTCGCGGCTCGCGGCCTCGTCCCGCCAGTAGCCACGCATGACCACGTCGCC
>DATFRA010000011.1:0-2177 GCA_035263705.1 Allostellaceae bacterium | reverse complement strand
CGGGCTGGCGGGCGCGCTCTACGCCGGCTTCGCCGGGTTCGCGTCGCCCGAGCTGTTCTTCTGGCTGGTCTCGGGCCGCGTCCTCATCATGGTGGTGGTGGGCGGCGCCGGCACGCTGATCGGCCCGATCATCGGTGGCGTGTTCTTCGTGTTCGTGGAGCATGAGCTGTCGCAGGTGACCGACCTCTGGCCGCTCGTCTTCGGATCGATCTTCATCGCCTTCGTCATGTTCGCGCCGGAGGGCATTTGGGGCATCGTGACTGCACGCTTTAAGCAAAAGCCGATCGTACCGAGCTCCGCCGGCGGCGATGAGACATCCGATGCCGCTGCTTGAATGCAGGGGATTAGTGCGCCGCTTCGGCGCGCTCGTCGCCGTCGACGCGGTCGACATGAGTCTCGACGCCGGCAAGATCCGCGCTGTCATCGGTCCGAACGGCGCCGGCAAATCGACCGTGTTCAACCTGATCACGAGTGTGCTGAAACCGACCGCCGGCGAGGTCATCTTCGCCGGCGAGAAGATCACTGGGCTCCCCGTGCACGTCGTGGCGCAGAAGGGGATCGCCCGCACTTTCCAACTCTGCCACATCTTCCCGGCGCTGACCGCGCGCGAGAACGTCCGCATCGCGGCGCAAGCGCGCGACGCTCAGCGCTGGCGCTTTGTCGGCGGGGGCAGGGTGCGCAACCGTTCCGCCGCCATCGCTGACGAGGCGCTCGAGCACATGCGGCTTACCCGCTTCGCCGGTGTCGCTGCCGCCATGCTCTCGCACGGCGACCAGCGCCTGCTCGAGGTGGCGATGGCGATCGCGCAGAAGCCGCGGCTCCTCATGCTCGACGAGCCGACCCAGGGCCTTTCGCTCGAGGAGACCGATCGCGCCGTGCTGATTCTCAAGGGCATGCTCAGCGTCGGAAATCTCAGCGTGCTTCTGGTCGAGCACGACATGGAAGTGGTGTTCAAGCTCGCGGACGACATCACGGTTCTGCATCGCGGCCGCGTGATTGCCGATGGGCCACCGGCCGCAGTCAAGGCCAATGCCGACGTGCGCCGCGCCTATCTCGGAGGATCCGAGTGATGCTGCGCCTCGACGCCCTGCACACCTATTACGGCCACGGACACATCCTGCAGGGCGTGGATCTGGAAGTTGCGTCGGGCCGCATCGCGGTCGTGCTCGGCCGCAACGGCGTCGGCAAGACCACGACGCTCCGCTCGATCATGGGCCTCACATCCCCGCGCCGCGGCCGCATTTTGCTCGGCGACGAGGACGTCGCCGGGTGGCCGCCGCACCGCATCGTTCGCCTCGGCGTCGGCTACGTGCCGGAGGGGCGGATGATCTTCCCGGACCTGACAGTTGTGGAGAACATCGAGGTGGCGCAGCGCGTGCCGGCGAGGCAATGGCCGATGCAGCGCCTGTTCGCGTTGTTCCCCTCGCTCGCGGAGCGCCGGCGCCACAAAGGCTCGCAGCTTTCCGGCGGCGAGCAGCAGATGCTCGCGGTCGCGCGCGCGCTCGTCACCGATCCCAAGGTGATGCTCCTCGACGAACCCTCGCAGGGCCTGGCGCCGCTGATGGTGGAGGAGCTGACGCGACTGATTGCGCGGCTGCGCGACGAGGGCGTAAGCCTGCTGCTGGTCGAGCAGAACCTGAAGCTCGCCGAGGCAGTAGCGGACGTGGTCTACGTCATGGTCAAAGGCAGGATGGTCTATCACGCCCCGCTCGAGCACTTCCGTGCCGAGCGCGAGGAGGTGAAGGCGAGGTATCTGGCATTGTAAGGTTCAGGAACGAGCGTATCCGGGGAAGGCTGTGATCACGCAATGAGCGGCGAGACCGATTTCGAAGGCAGAAAGGCCCTGGTCACCGGCGGCAGCCGCGGCATCGGCCGCGCCGTGTGCCTCGAGCTTGCGCGCCGAGGCGCCGACGTTGCCTTCATCTATCGCAGCCGCGACGTCGAGGCCGAAGCGACGGCGTCAGAAATTCGTGCGCTCGAGAGGCGCGCGCTGGCGCTCAAGGCCGATCTCGCGCAGTCCGCCGCGGTCGGTGCGGCGGTCGATCGTGCTGCGGCCGAATTCGGCAGGCTCGATGTTCTGGTGCCGGCGGCGGGCGCCATGGTCGCCTGGCGCGAGGCCGGGGAGCTTTCGACCGACGAGTGGGACCGCTACTTGGCCGTCGACCTGTCCGGGGCGT
>DATFRA010000010.1:0-2918 GCA_035263705.1 Allostellaceae bacterium | reverse complement strand
ACAAGAACTGCCGCATCGTGCGGCGCAAGGGTCGCGTCTACGTCATCAACAAGACGAACCCCCGCTACAAGGCGCGCCAGGGCTGAGACGCTTCTCGCCCTGGTGAAAGCCGGGAAACCGCGCCTCCGAGCGCGGTTTTTTTGTTGGCGCGATCGCAGCCAGGGGCCTAGATAGGCCCTATGCGTATGCCGGAGCCCGATGCCGGTGTGATCGCGCGCCGCGCCGAGATCGCGGCGGCGCTGCGCGAGATCGTGCCGGGTGAGGGCGTTATCGCCGAGGAAGACGCGCGGCGCCCTTACGAGAGTGACGGCCTCACCGCCTATCGAACCCTGCCGCTGCTGGTGGTGCTGCCCTCCACGACGGAGCAGGTGGCGCGGGTCCTGCGCTATTGCCGCGACCACAAGATCAAGGTGGTGCCGCGGGGCGCCGGCACTTCGCTCTCGGGCGGTGCGCTGCCGCTGGCCGACGGCATCGTCCTCGGCATGGGGAAGTTCAATCGGATACTCGAGATCGATTTCGCCAACCGCTGCGTCGTGGCGCAGCCGGGCGTCACCAACTTGGGCGTGACCCTCGCCGTCCAGCACGCCGGCTTCTACTACGCGCCCGATCCGTCGAGCCAGATCGCCTGTACCATCGGTGGCAACGTCGCCGAGAACTCCGGCGGCGTGCATTGCCTCAAATACGGTCTCACCACCAACAACGTGCTGGGCGTCGAGCTCGTGACCATCGACGGCGAGGTCGTGCGGCTCGGCGGCAAGCACCTGGACTCCGAGGGCTACGACCTCCTGGGCGTGACCGTGGGCTCCGAGGGCCTTCTGGGCGTGGTCACCGAGGTCACCGTGCGCATCTTGCCGAGACCCACGAGCGCGCGCGCCGTCTTGATCGGCTTTCCCTCGAGCGAGAGCGCGGGCAGCTGCGTCGCCGCGATCATCGCCGACGGCATCATTCCCGGCGGCATGGAGATGATGGACAAGCCCGCGATCCACGCCACCGAGGAATTCGTCCATGTGGGCTACCCGCTCGATGTCGAGGCCCTGCTGATCGTCGAGCTCGATGGCCCGAAAGCGGAGGTCGATCACTTGATTGGCCGCGTCGAGGCGATCGCGCGCCAGCACCGCGCCATGTCGATCAGGGTGAGCGAGAGCGAGGAGGAACGGCTCGCCTTCTGGGCCGGTCGGAAGGCGGCGTTCCCCGCGGTCGGCCGCATCTCGCCGGACTATTACTGCATGGACGGCACCATCCCGCGCAAGCGGCTGCCCGAGGTGCTCGCGCGCACGGCCCGCCTCGCCGAGAAGCACCGGCTCCGCGTCGCCAACGTGTTCCATGCCGGCGACGGCAACCTGCATCCGCTGATCCTCTACGACGCGAACAAGCCGAGCGAGCTCGAGCGCGCGGAGGCGCTAGGCGCCGACATATTGCGGCTCTGTGTCGAGGTCGGCGGCGTGCTCACGGGCGAGCACGGCGTGGGCGTCGAGAAGCGCGACCTCATGGATACGATGTTCGACCAGATCGATCTCGATCACCAAATGCGCCTCAAATGCGCCTTCGACCCCGACGGCCTGCTCAATCCCGGCAAGGTGTTTCCGCAGCTCCACCGCTGCGCCGAGCTCGGCCGCATGCACGTGCACGGCGGCAAGCTCGCCTTCCCCGACATTCCGCGCTTTTGAGCCGGCGCGTCCATGCCGCGCTTTCGCCCCAAGGACGAGCAAGAGCTCGCGAAGGTCATCTCCTGGGCCGCGGGCGAGTGCGAATCGCTCGAGGTGATCGCCGCCGGCACCAAAGTCGGCCTCGGCCGGCCCGTCGAGGCACCGCATGTGCTCGACGTGAGCGGGATCGCGGGGATCGAGGCCTACGAGCCCGAGGAGCTCGTGCTGACCGCCAAGCCCGGCACGCCGCTCGCCGAGATCGAGAGCCTGCTCGAAAGGTCCCAGCAAATGCTGGCCTTCGAGCCCGGCGACTGGGGTCCGCTCCTCGGTGAAGCCGCCGGGCGGCAGACCCTGGGCGGCATGCTCGCGTGCAATCTCGCGGGACCGCGGCGCATCAAGCAGGGCGCCGCGCGCGACCACCTGCTCGGCTTTCACGCGGTGAGCGGCCGCGGTGAGGCCTTCAAGGCCGGCGGCCGCGTGGTGAAGAACGTCACCGGCTACGACCTCTCGAAGCTCATGGCGGGCTCCTACGGCACGCTCGCCCTACTGACCGAGGTGACCGTCAAGGTACTGCCGAGGCCGGAGGCCACGGGGACCCTGGTGTTGTGGGGCCTCGAGGATGAGCGCGCGGTGGCGGCGATGACCGCGGCGCTCAATAGTCCGCACGAGGTCGGCGGCGCCGCGCATCTGCCGGGTGCGAGTGCGGCCCATGTCTTGCCCGGCGCCAGCCGGGCCGCGACGCTGGTCCGCGTGGAGGGGCCCGGGCCTTCGGTCGAGGCGCGAGCGGCCGCGCTCCGGCATGAGCTGCGCGATTTCGGGCCCGCGGAACTGCTGCCAGACGCGGTGGCGGCGGCGCCCTGGCGCGAGCTCGCGGAGGTGCGGCCCTTCGCGGGCGATCACGGCCCGATAATCTGGCGCATCTCCGTCGCGCCGCAGAGCGGTCCCGCCGTTGCCGCCGTGATCGCGCGATCGCTCGATGCGCGCGTCTTCTTCGATTGGGGCGGCGGCCTCCTCTGGTGCGCGATCGCGGGTGGGTCGGCCGACGGCGGGGCTGAGATCGTGCGCGCGGCAACCAGGGCCGAGGGTGGCCACGCGACCCTGGTTCGCGCGAGCCCCGAGCTGCGCGGCCGCGTCCCGGTCTTCGAGCCCCAGCCGCCGGCGTTGGCGGCACTGACCCGGCGGATCAAGGAGAGTTTTGACCCGCAGCGCATCCTCAACCCCGGCCGGATGTACTGGGGTTTCTGAGCCCCATGCAGACGCATTTCAGCCTGG
>DATFRA010000009.1:0-2225 GCA_035263705.1 Allostellaceae bacterium | reverse complement strand
GCCGGACGAGCGGGCCGAGACCGACGAGGCGCTGCGCCGCACCGTGCTCACGCTGTGGCAGACGAGCCTCCTGCGGCGCCATCGTCTGAAGGTGATCGACGAAATCGCCAATGGACTTTCCTATTATGACTACACGTTTCTGGCCGAGCTGCCGCGTCTCTATGACCGGTTCGAGAATGCGCTCGCGGCCGCGGACCCGGTGTGGAACGGCGTCGAGATGCCGTCCTTCTTTCGCATGGGCAGCTGGATCGGCGGCGACCGCGACGGCAATCCTTTCGTCACGGCGGAGACGCTGCGCCAGGCCTTGCGCATGCAAAGCGAGCGGGCGCTCAGCTTCTATCTCGAGGAGCTGCACGCGCTCGGCGCCGAGCTGTCGCTCGACGGTCGCCTTGTCGACGTATCCGACGAGGTGAAAGGGCTCGCGGAGCGCTCGCCCGACCGCTCCCCGCATCGTGAGGAGGAGCCTTATCGCCGCGCGATCTCGGGTCTCTATGCGCGTCTCGCCGCGACCGTGCGCGAGTTCGGCATGCCGGAGCCGCAGCGGCGCGCGCCGCCGGCGCAGCCTTATTCCACGCCGGCAGCCTTTCTCGACGATCTGGGCGCGCTCCATCGTTCGCTGATCGTCAACCGCTCCGCCGAGCTTGCCCGCGGGCGGCTGAAATGGCTGCGCCGCGCCGTGAGCGTTTTCGGCTTCCACCTCGCCGGCATCGACCTGCGGCAGAATTCGGACGTGCATGACCGGACGGTTGCGGCCCTGTTCGAAAAAGTGCGGCCGGGCACCGACTACCGGTCGCTACCGGAAGACAAACGCCTGGCGCTCCTGACTGAAGAGATCACCACGCCGAGACTCCTGTCCTCGCCGCATCTCGACTATTCGGCGGAGGTTGTGTCCGAGCTCGCGATCGTGCGCGAGGCGGCGCAGGCGCATCGCCGTTACGGCAGCGCGTCAGTCCCGAACTATGTCATCTCCAAGACCAATGCCGCCTCCGACGTGCTGGAGACCGCGCTTCTGTTGAAAGAGGTCGGCCTGCTGCGGCCGGGCGAGGGGACGCTCGCGCTGAATATCGTGCCGCTGTTCGAGACGATCGCCGACCTGCGCGCCTGCATCACCATCATGGACGCGCTGTTCTCCCTGCCCGCTTATGCGCGCCTGCTCGAGAGCCGCGGCCGGGTGCAGGAGGTGATGCTCGGCTATTCCGACAGCAACAAGGATGGCGGCTTCCTTACGTCAGGCTGGGAGCTTTATCGCGCGGAGACCGGGCTGGTCGAGGTTTTCCGCCGGCACGGGATCCGTCTGCGCCTATTCCACGGTCGCGGCGGCTCGGTTGGTCGCGGCGGCGGGCCGAGCTACGAAGCGATCCTCGCGCAGCCGGCCGGCGCGGTGCAGGGTGGCATCCGGATCACCGAGCAGGGCGAGGTGATCGCCGCCAAATACTCCAATCCCGAGCTCGGCCGACGCAATCTGGAAGCGCTGGCGGCAGCGACGCTCGAGGCGTCCTTGCTGCACACCAAGGATGCCGCACCTAAACAAACCTTCCTCAACGCCATGGAGGAGCTCTCGGACCACGCCTATCGGGCGTATCGCAATCTCGTCTACGAGACCGAGGGTTTCGAGCAGTATTTCTGGGAGTCCACCGTGATCGCCGAGATCGGCAGCCTCAACATCGGCAGCCGTCCCGCCTCGCGCACCAATTCGCGCCGCATCGAGGACCTGCGCGCCATTCCGTGGGTGTTCGGTTGGTCGCAATGCCGGCTGATGCTGCCCGGCTGGTATGGTTTCGGCGCCGCCGTCGAGGCGTTCCGTGCGCGGCACGGGGAGGGCGGGCTTACGCTCCTGCGACAGATGGCGCGCGAGTGGCCGTTCTTCCGTACGCTGCTCTCCAGCATGGACATGGTGCTGGCGAAGAGCGACATGGCCATCGCCTCACGCTATGCCGATCTCGTCCGTGCCAAAGCTTTGCGCGACGCAATCTTCCCGCGCCTGCAGCGCGAATGGGAGCAGTCGATCACGGCGCTGTTGGCTGTGACCGGTCAGGCGTCGCTCCTTGAAAGCAATCCGCCGCTCGCGCGCTCGATCCGGAACCGCTTTCCCTATCTCGATCCGCTGAACCACCTGCAGATCGAGCTGCTCAAGCGGCATCGCGAGGGCGACACCGACGAGCGCGTGGTGCAGGGAATCCACCTCACCATCAACGGCATCGCGGCGGGATTGCGCAACAGCGGCT
>DATFRA010000008.1:0-3869 GCA_035263705.1 Allostellaceae bacterium | reverse complement strand
TCAAGAAGAGTCTGGCGTCGAAGGGCGTCGAGCCCGAGCCCGCCGGCGCCGCCAAGCCCAAGCGCGCCAAGCAGCAGGACCGCCGCCAGCCGAGCATCCTCCTGCCGGTCGCCGGCGGCGGCCGTAAGGCCGCTGCTGCCGCGCGCCGCGAAGACGAGGAAGAGACGCCCAGCAAGAGCCGCAAGCGCCGCAAGGCGTCGTAACGTAAGCGCGCCGGCGGGATCACGTGCCCAAGCATCCGATCGCCAAGGCATACAAGGCTTGGGCCCAGGCCCTCGCGGACATGCGCGCCGCGCTCACCGCGAACCCGCTGGTCGCCGACGCCTTAACGGCGTCGGCACAAGTCTTCGAGGACATCGGCCGCGCGCTGTTCGCCGACCACGCCGCGCCGAAGAAGCCGCGACGCAAGCGCGCAAAGGCGAAGAAGGCGCTGGCGAAGAAGAAAGCGCCCGCAAGCCGACGGCGGAAAAGCTAGCTCTCCTCATCTTCGTTCTCTCCCTCGTTATGGCCGGGCTTGTCCCGGCCATCCACGTCTTTCTTCTTTGTCCTCGAATACGTGGATGCCCGCGACAAGCCCGGGCATGACGTGGTCTGGTGGTGGCGGGTGAGGGGTCGCGAGTAGTAGTCTGCCGCTGACACAGCAGAGGAGGCCGCCCCATGACCAACCTCCACGGCATCATTCCCCCGATGACAACGCCCTTCGGCGCCGACGGCGAGCTCGAGCTCCCTCTCGTCAAAGGCCAGGTGGACTGGCTCGTGGGGCACGGGGTGCACGGGCTCGCGGCCGGCGGCAGCACGGGCGAGGGGCACACACTCGAGGCCGAGGAGTTCCGCGATCTCGTTGCCGCGACGGTGGAGGCGGCGAAGGGCCGCGTTCCCGTGATCGCCGGCATCATCGTCGATAGCACCCGCGATGCGATCCGCCGCGCGCGGCTCGTGCGCGACCTCGAGGTCGCGGCGCTCCAGGTGACGCCTGTGCACTATCTCTTTCGCCCCGACGACGAGGCCATGCTGAAGCACTTCCGTGCGGTGACGGAGGAGACCGGCATGCCTCTCATCATCTACAACGTGGTCCCCTGGTCCTATCTCTCGCCGGCGCTCCTGGTGCGGATCATGCGCGAGGTGCCCGGCGTGGTCGGCGTCAAGCAGAGCGCGGGCGACCTCAAGCTCGTCGCCGACCTGCTCAACTCCGCCGATCCCCATCACCTGATCCTGAGCGCGGTCGACGCGCTGCTCTACCCGAGCTTCGCGCTCGGCGCGCATGGCACCATTGCGGCGCTGCCGTCGGCGGCGCCCCGCGCTTGCGTCGATCTCTGGAACGCCGTCAGGGCAGGCGACCACAAGCGCGCCCTCGACCTCCACCGCCGGCTGCTCACGCTCTGGAACACGCTGGTCGGCGACAACCTCCCGGCTTGCGTCAAATACGCGCAAACCGCGCAAGGCTGCGACTCCGGCCTGCCGAGAGCGCCCATGCCCGCGGCGACGCCCCGCCAGCAGGACGCGATCGCGACGGCGCTCCGCGGCATCGGCGCCGAGCCCCGCAAGCATTGACGCGCGCCCGCCGGGCGGCTTATGTCGATGCCGCGCTTCCTGATCATTCCGCTCGCGCCCTCGCTCCTGATCAGCGTGGTGCTGAGCCTGGTGCTGTGGCTCCTGCGGCGGTGAAGCGCGCCAGGGCGCGCCGCTGCCCAGTCTTGCGAGGCCCAGGGGGCGGGCCCATGATCACCTGCATGAAGGAATTCGCGATCAAACCCGATCCCGACGATCCCCGGCTGGTGCGCCGGGTGCGCGGCGTCGACCAGGACGCGAAACCAGTCGAGACTTCCGTGGTGATGGAGCGGCCGCTGACGCTCTACCTCAACGGCCAGGAGATCGTCACCATGATGACGATCGGCGACCACCCGAATTATCTCGCGGTGGGCTATCTCCTGAACCAGAATATGCTGCGCGCCGACGACGTCGTCACCGCCATCGACTACGACGACGATCTCGAGACCGTGGTCGTGCGCACCAAGCGGCGCACGAACTTCGAGAGGAAGCTGCGCAAGAAGACGCTCACCTCCGGTTGCGCGCAGGGCACGGTGTTCGGCGATCTCATGGAGAAGTTCGAGGATATCGAGCTCGCCGAGGACGCGGTCATCAAGACCTCCTGGCTTTATGCGCTGAGCCGCAAGATCAACACGGCGCCGAGCCTCTATCTCGCGGCGGGCGCGATCCACGGCTGCGTGCTCTGCCAGGAGGACCGGCCGCTCGTCTATATGGAGGACGTCGGCCGGCACAACGCCGTCGACAAGATCGCGGGCTATATGCACCTCCACGGCATCCGGCCCGTGGACAAGATCTTCTACACCACCGGCCGGCTCACCTCGGAGATGGTGATCAAGACCGTGCAGATGCGGATTCCGATCCTGATGTCGCGCTCGGGCTTCACCGCCTGGGGCGTCGATCTCGCGCGCCGGGCGGGGCTGACGCTGATCGGCCGCGCCAAGGGCAAGCGCTTCCTGGCGCTCGCGGGCGAGAACCGGATCGTCTACGACGCCAGCGCCGCCGAGGTGGCGGAAGAGGACAAGCGGAGCCGGCGCAAGGCCAGCGTCGAGGAAGACGTCGCGTGACCATCGCCGGTGTCTTGCTGGCGGGCGGCCAATCTCGGCGCATGGGCGGCGGCGACAAATGCCTGCTGCCGCTCGGACCGAAGCCGATCCTCGCCCATGTGATCGCGCGCGCCCGGCCGCAGGTGAGTGCGCTCGCCCTCAACGCCAACGGCGAGGCCGGGCGTTTCGGCGCGTTCGGTCTTCCCGTGGTGCCCGACGGCGTGGCGGGATTTCCGGGGCCGCTCGCGGGTGTGCTCGCGGGCCTCGATTGGGCGGCAGCATCGGTCCCCGGCGCCACGCACCTCGCGAGCTTCGCGACCGACGCGCCGTTCCTGCCGCGCGACATGGTGCCGCGCCTGGTGGCCGCGCTCGACGCCCGCCACGAGCTCGCCGCAGCGGCCTCCCTAGGCCGCGCCCACCCCGTCTTCGGGCTCTGGCCGCTCGGCATTCGGGATGCGCTGCGCCGCGCGCTTGTCCAGGAGGGCGTGCGCAAGGTCGACGCGTTCACCGCGCGTTATTCGCTCGCCGTGGTGGACTTTCCCGTCGGCGAGATCGATCCGTTCTTCAACACCAATCACCCGGACGACCTCGAAGCCGCGCGGCTCTTGATCGCAAGCGCGGAGCCGGCGGATTGAGCGGTCCGCCGCTTGCGTTCAGCCGCCGCGCGGGTGCCGCTCATCGTCGAGCGGGACCAGGGTCACGACCGCGGTGTTGATGAGGCGCTTGCCCGCATGCTCGAAATTGACGGTCACGCGGTCGCCGATTGCCGATTGCACCTGACCCACGCCCCAGTCGGGCTGGCCGGGGTGGCGCACGCGGGTACCTGGTACGAGCCGTTCGCTCAAACGGCGGCTCCCGCAATTGTTGTCAGGACCGACCCTGGGCCCCATTATATGCCGCGACGCGCGGCGCGCCCAAGGGCACGCGGCGCATCCAGGCGGAGGACTTTATGATCGAGCTCCGCGTTCTCGAGCTGCTCTGCGCCCGTTTTTGTCATGAGTTGGTGAGCCCCGTCGGCGCGATCGGCAACGGCGTCGAGCTCCTCGACGAGGACGATCCCGAGTTCGTGCGGCAGGCGATCGGTCTCATCGGCCAAAGCGCGCGCACGGCGTCGCGCCGGTTGCAGTTCTATCGCTTTGCCTATGGAACCGCGCCGACGGCGTCGAACGTGACGCCGCGGGAGCTGTTGCTCGGTTTCCTCGATGGCGGCAAGGTCACCGCCGACTGGGAGCCCGCGGTGTCGAGCCTCTCGTCGGAATGGCAGCGGCTCGCCTGCAA
>DATFRA010000007.1:0-12383 GCA_035263705.1 Allostellaceae bacterium | reverse complement strand
CAGTATTTCCAGATCGGCGCCCAGGCGATTATTCCCTATGGTCAGGGCCAAGGGCACGGGATCGGCGGGGTTATCCAGCTGCATTTCTACCTCGACGACCTGTTCCCGAACTCGATCGGACGGCCGCTGCTCTCGTGGTGATGCGGTGACGCGCCGGATCTTTCTCGGTCTCGTCCTCGCCGGCGCGCTCGGCTGCGGCGGCGAGGGCACTGCTTGGGCCCATGCCTTTCTCGATCATGCGAGCCCGGCGGTCGGCAGCACCGTGCACGCGCCACCCACCGAGGTGCGCATCCAGTACACCGA
The DNA here is from genome assembly GCA_035263705.1 of Allostellaceae bacterium. Classification (GTDB taxonomy): domain Bacteria; phylum Pseudomonadota; class Alphaproteobacteria; order ATCC43930; family CGMCC-115725; genus DASZHJ01. The sequence goes on along the minus strand of DATFRA010000007.1, from coordinate 12,080 downwards.
GAATCTCGAGCCCGCCTACAGCACGGTCCGCGTGGAGGATGCCTCGGGCACGATCGTGAGCACGGCCGATGCCCATGTCGACGCGCGAGAGCCGAGTGTGCTCACCGTGCCCCTGGGGCCGCTCAAGCCGGGGCGCTACAAAGTGATCTGGAAGGTGCTCTCGGTCGACACCCACGTGACCAACGGCACCTTCACCTTTACGGTGGCGCCCTGATGCTCGAGCCCATGGCCCTGGTCCGCGCCCTGCACTACGCGGCGACGCTGCTCACCAGCGGGGCGTTCGTGTTCTGGGCTTTCGTCGTGCCCAGCGAGCGCAGTGCCGTCATCGCACTGCGCCATCGTACCCTGGTCGGCCTAGGCGCGGGGGTGGCACTGCTGTCGGCGGTCCTTTGGCTCGGGGCGCAGGCCGCGGCGCTCCCGGCCCACTCGGATGACGCCAGTCTCGTCTCGCGCTCCCTCGATATCCTCGGCGGCACGGGCTTCGGCCGGGCGTGGATGGTTCGGCTGCTCCTGCTCGCGGCGCTGCTGCTTCTGTTGGTGGTGACGCCGACGCGGTCTCGTCTCGGCGCGGCGGCGTTGCTGGGACTTGCCGGAACCGCGACGCTCGCGTTCGCCGGCCACGCGGCGGTGGCGGACCCGCTGAGCCGCGGCGCCGACATGCTGCACCTGGTGCTCGCGTCACTCTGGCTAGGCAGCCTAGCGCCGCTCGCGGCTCTCTTGCGGGCCGCCAATCGTGACGGCTCCACACAGGCGCTCGACGATGCGCGAGCGGCGACCCGCCGCTTCTCGGCGGTGGGTATCGCCAGCGTCGGCGGATTGCTCGTGACTGGGATCGTCAGTGCCTGGACGCTGGTCGGCACTATCCCTGGCCTCATCGGCACGCCCTACGGCCGACTGCTCACGGTGAAGATCCTGCTCTTTCTCTCTATGGTGGCAATCGCAGCGGTGAATCGCCAAGTCCTGACGTCCGCGCTCGCGGGTGCGGAAGCTATGGCGCGCGGTGCCGCGCACCGGCTCGCGCGCAACGCCTTCGTCGAGGTGGCACTCGGCCTGCTGATCCTGCTGGACGTGGGCGCGCTCGGCATCTCCGTCCCGGCAGCACACGATCAGGTGAACTGGCCCCTGCCTGTCACTTGGGGACTCAGGTCGGTTGCGGGTAAGCCCCTCTGGACGATCGCTGCGGCGGTAGCCGCGGTGCTCGCCTGCGCCGGGATCGCGTGGATGACGATCGCGGCGCTCCGCGGCCGACACGGGATCGCCCTCGGTGGCGCCGCGGCGCTCGCGGGGCTTGCACTCGGCGGCGTCGCCCTCTCGGAGGCGGCGGTGCCAACGGTCTACCTGAACTCACCCTTGCCCTACTCCGTCGCGACCGTGGCGGCAGGCGCGCACAGCTTCGTGGAGCAGTGCGTCGCCTGTCACGGTCCCCACGGCTATGGCGATGGGCCCGCCGCGGAGGGCCTGCCTGTCAAGCCCGCCGACCTCGCGCGCCATCACGTTGGCAGCCACACCGACGGCACGCTCTTTTGGTGGATCAGCCACGGCAAGGGCAAGAACGCGATGCCCGCATTTGCGGATCTGCTCGACGCGCAGCAGCGCTGGGAACTGGTCAGCTACCTGCACGCCCAGTTCGACGCCGAGGCTGCGCAGCGCCTGGGACCGCGCATCGATCCCGCGCTCCGCATCGTCGCGCCGGACTTCGCCTACGAGCGCGGCGGCGGCAGTCAGCAGACGCTCGGCATGCTGCGCGAGGCGTGGTCGGTGCTGTTGGTGCTCTACACGCTGCCGGCCTCCGAGACGCGTCTCAAGAACCTCGCCGAGGCCGCCAAGCAGCTCGACCTCGGTGGCCTGCGCATCATCGCGGTCCCGCTCGGCGAGGGCGTCGCGAAAGGACCCATCTTCGCGCCGGGCGATCCCGATCTCGTCACCGCGTATGGGCTCTTTCGGAAGCGTGCTGGCGAGGAGGCTGCGCCGGCGGATCATCTCGAATTCTTCATCGATGCCTGGGGCTATGTGCGGGCGCGCTTCGGCATGGCCGACGCGCCCACGCCGCGGCAGCTCGTGGCGATGATGGAAGCGGTCGATCGCGAGCCCGCGCCTCCGCCCGTCGCCCAAGCCGTCCGCGGCCACAGCCACTGAGGGCCGCGCCTCCCGCCGAGACGGCGATTCGTGCTAGCTTCCCCGCGCCCATGAACGATCTCCCTGCACCCGCCGACGCCGCGCGGCCGCTCGCCGCCGCCGAGGCGACGCCGGCAATGGCGCAGTACCTGGAGATCAAGCGGCAGCATCCGGACTGCCTGGTGTTCTACCGGATGGGCGATTTCTACGAGATGTTCTTCGAGGACGCCCAGCGCGCCGCCGCCGCGCTCGACATCGCGCTCACCAAGCGCGGGCGTCACGAGGGTGACGACATCCCCATGTGCGGCGTCCCCATGCATGCGGCCGAGGCCTATCTTTCGCGCCTCATCCGCAAGGGATTCCGCGTCGCGGTCTGCGAGCAGATGGAGGACCCGAGCCAGAGGAAGAGCCCCAAGGGTCCGCTCCGGCGCGCTGTCGTGCGCGTGGTGACGCCGGGCACGCTCACCGAGGACACGCTCCTCGACGCGCGGCGGCACAATTACCTGGCGGCGCTCGCGGAGGCCGCGGGCGAGCTCGGCCTCGCCTGGCTCGATGTCTCCACTGGCGATTTCGCGGCGGAGCTCGTGCCGCCGGGCGGCCTCGACGCGGCGCTGGCGCGGCTCGCGCCGGGCGAGCTGCTGGTCGCCGACCGCCTGCTGCAGAAGCCCGACTGGTTCGAGGTGCTGGGCGCCTGGAAGGAGCAGCTGACGCCGCTGCCCGCGCAGCGCTTCGACAGCGAGAGCGGCCGTAAGCGGCTCGAGAGCACCTTCGGCGTCGCGACCCTCGAGGGTTTCGGCGCCTTCGGACGCGCGGAGCTCGCGGCGGCGGGCGCGCTGGTCGATTACGCGACGCTGACGCAGCAGGGCAAGCTGCCGCGGCTGACGCCGCCGCAGCGGATCGCCGCGGGCGCCGCCATGGCGATCGACGCCGCAACGCGCCGCAATCTGGAGCTCACGGAGACGCTCGCGGGCGAGCGGCGTGGCAGCCTGCTCGCCATCATCGACCGGACGGTCACCGGCGCCGGCGCCCGCCTCATCGCGGAGTGGTTGGCAGCGCCGCTCACCGATCCCGCCGAGATCGCCGCGCGGCACAGCGCGCTCGATGCCCTCCTCGCGGATGAGCGGCTGCGCGCGGATCTGCGCGTCGAGCTCAAATCCGTCGCAGACATCGAGCGCGCCATGGCGCGGCTCGCGCTCGGGCGCGGCGGCCCGCGAGACCTGGCGGCGCTGAAGGCGTCGCTCGCGGCGAGCGCGGCGCTGCGGCGGCGCTTGCGAGCAACGGCGCTTGCGGCGTTGCCAGCGCTCATTGCCAAGGCCGAGCGCGAACTCGGCGAGCATAGCGTGCTGGTCGAGAGGTTCGGGCGCGCGCTCGCTCCTGATTTGCCGCTGCTCGCCCGCGACGGCGGGTTCATCGCCGCCGGCTACTCGGCGGAGCTCGACGAGCTCAAATCGCTCCGCGACGAGAGCCGGAAGCTGATCGCCGCGCTCCAGAGCCGCTACGCGGGGGAGACCGGCGTCTCCAATCTCAAGATTCGACACAACAACGTGCTCGGCTATTACATCGAGGTGACGGCGGTGCAGGCGCCGAAGCTCGGCTCGGGTTTCATCCATCGGCAGACCATGGCGAATGCCATGCGCTTCACCACGACGGAGCTGAGCGGGCTCGAGAGCAAGATCCTGAGCGCCGCCGACAAGGCGCTGGCATTGGAGCTCAAGCTCTTCGAGGACCTGGTGGGCGAGGCGCTCGCCCAGGCCGACGAGATCGCCCGCGCGGCCTCGGCGCTGGCGCTCCTCGACGGCACGGCGGCGCTTGCGGAGCTCGCAGCGGTCGAGCGCTGGTGCCGGCCCGCGGTCGATACCGGGACCGGCTTCGCGATCGACGGTGGCCGCCATCCCGTCGTCGAGGCGGCGCTACGAGAATTGAGTCAGGAGAGCTTCGTCGGAAACGACTGCGATTTGAGCGAGAGCCAGCGCCTCTGGCTGGTGACCGGCCCCAACATGGCCGGCAAGAGCACCTTCCTGCGCCAGAACGCGCTGATCGCGATCTTGGCGCAGATGGGCTCCTTCGTCCCGGCGGAGAAGGCGTCGCTCGGCGTCGTCGACCGGCTCTTCAGCCGCGTCGGCGCGGCGGACGATCTCGCCCGCGGCCGCTCCACCTTCATGGTGGAGATGGTGGAGACCGCGGCGATCCTGAACCAGGCGACGCCGCGCTCGCTGGTGATCCTCGACGAGATCGGCCGCGGCACCGCCACCTTCGACGGGCTCTCGATTGCCTGGGCGACGGTCGAACATCTCCACGACGTGAACCGCTGCCGCGCGCTTTTCGCCACGCACTATCACGAGCTCACGGCGCTCGCCTCTCGCCTTCCGGCGCTCTCCTGCCACACCATGCGGGTCAAGGAATGGCAGGACGAGGTCGTCTTCCTGCACGAGGTCGCCGCCGGCGCCGCCGACCGCTCCTACGGCATCCACGTGGCGAAGCTCGCGGGCCTGCCGCCGGTGGTGCTGCGCCGCGCCGAGGAGGTGCTGGCGCTCCTCGAGAAGAGCGAGCAGTCCGGCGACCTCGCGCGCCTCGCCGAGGACCTGCCGCTCTTCAGCGCCGCGCGACCAAAAGGTGCTGCGCCGGCGCGCGAGTCCGCGGTGGAGAAAGCCCTCGCGGACACCCACCCCGATGCCCTCACGCCGCGCGAGGCGCTGGAGCTGCTCTATAAGCTCAAGTCGATGTTGCCGAAGGAGCGATCATAAAACGGCCGGTCGAGACGGCATCGCCTCGACCGGTCCGATGACCGAGCGGGCGAAGCCCTACTCGTACTCGCCCTCGATGTCCTTGCCCGTGTAGTCCTTCATCATCGTCGTCGCGATCAGCGTGATGATCGCGCAGACCAGGATGTAGCCCGCGATCGCGTAGCCGGAGCCATACATGCCAAACAGCCAAGTCGCGACGAAGGGCGCGGGACCGCCGGCGATGATCGAGGCGAGCTGGTAACCCAGCGACGCGCCACTGTAGCGCAGACGGCCCGTGAAGGACTCCGCGATCAGCGCCGCTTGCGGCCCGTACATCATGTCATGCGGCACCAGGGAGAGGAAGATCGCGATGAACATCAGCGTCATCGAGCCACTGTTCATCAGGCCGAAATAGATGAACCCGAAGATGCCCACCGTCGCCGCGCCCAGCAGGTACATCTTCTTGCGACCGATCAGATCGGAGATGTGGCCAGAGAGTGGGATCGAGACGAAGGACAAGACGGATGCCGCCATCACGCCAAGCAACAGGAAATCGCGCGAGACCTTCAGCACGCCGGTGCCGTAGGAGAATACGTAGGCGGTGAAGATGTAGAAGGGCGCCTGCTCCGCCAGCCGCACGAACGCCGAGGTGATGATCTCTCTCCAATTGCGCTTGATCACCTGCAGCATGGGTTGGCGCTCGATTTTCTTCTCGGCGAGCAGCTTGGAAAAGATCGGTGTCTCCAGGATGCCCAGGCGGATGTAGAGGCCGATGCCGACTAGAATGATGCTGAGGACGAACGGCAGGCGCCAACCCCACGTGATGAACTGATCGCCCGCCAGTTGGCTGAATGCCAGGAAGGCGAGGTTGGAGAGGAGGAGGCCGCAGGGCACGCCGAACTGCGGCCAAGACGCAATGAAGCCGCGCGAGGAGGGGCTGCGCGACCATTCCATGGCGAGCAAAACCGAGCCGCCCCATTCGCCGCCGACGCCGACGCCCTGGACGAAGCGCAGAAAAGTCAAAATGACCGCACCCCAGATGCCGATGCTCTGGTAGGAGGGCACGAAGGCAATCAGGAATGTGGCAATGCCCATCAGCATCAAGGTCGCGATCAGCGTCGCCTTGCGGCCGATGCGGTCGCCGTAATGGCCGAAAATCGCAGCACCCACCGGGCGCGCCAGGAAGCCTATGAAATAGGTGGTGAAGGACAACAGGAGACCGGATATCGGGTCCTCGTTGGGAAAGTAAAGCTTCGGGAACACCAGTGCCGCGACGGTCCCGTAGAGGAAGAAGTCGTACCACTCGATCGCGGTGCCGACGGTGCTGGCGACGACCGCGCGCCTGAGCTGTACGCTATGCTCTAAGTCCGAAAGGCCGGATACAGTTGTGGTGCTTGCCATGACCTCGTCTCCTCCGAAGTTTCGTGGTGCGCGCGGAGCTTGAGGCGAAAAACCGCAGATTTCCACGCTTCCCCTGGCACCGGTCCACGGACGGGATGGCCCGGCTTGACCAACGACTCCAAGAGGATAACCCGTGGCGGCGCCGGGTTAAAGCTTCGTGGCGACTCGGGCGGCGCCTGAAGGGCCGAAATGATAGAATGCCAGCGATGACCGTCACCCTCGCCAAGCCGCAGAAGCAGCGGGAGATCGTGAACCGGCTCGAGGTCTACGAGCGGCTGATGGCGCTCGCGGAGCACGGCGAGCCGGATCGCCGAAAGGTCGCCGAGGTGTTGAAGGAGGCGCTGCAGGTCGGGCGCGCCGAGGTGCGCCAGCGCTTCGAGGCGGGCGCCCTCGGGGACGACACCGTGCGCGCCCTCAGCTTCCTCATGGACCAGCTGATCCGGGCCTTGCACGACTTTGTAACGACCGCGGTCTATCCGCTCGCCAATCCGACGGCGGGCGAGCACATGGGGATGGTGGCGGTGGGCGGCTATGGCCGCGGCGAGCTCGCGCCCTTCTCCGACATCGATCTCCTGTTCCTGCTGCCCTACAAGTCGACGCCGCACACCGAGCAGGTCATCGAGTACCTGCTCTATACGCTCTGGGATTTGGGCCTCAAGGTCGGGCACGCCACGCGCACCGTCGAGGAGTGCATCCGCCAGGCGAAGGCGGACCTCACCATCCGCACCGCGCTCCTGGAGGCGCGCTATCTCTGGGGCGACCAGAAGCTCTACGCGGACCTGCGCCAGCGCTTCGAGAGCGACATCCTCAAGGGCAGCGCCGCGGAGTTCGTGGAGTCGAAGCTTGCCGAGCGCGACCAGCGGCACGACCGGCTCGGCGACTTCCGGTACCAGGTCGAGCCCAACGTTAAGGAAGGGAAGGGCGGGCTCCGCGACCTCCACGCGCTCTTCTGGATCGCGAAGTACATCTACCGGATCGAGGACGTCTCGAAGCTCGTCGAGCTCAAGGTGCTATCGGGCGAGGAGTCCGAGCGCTTCGCCTACGCGCAGAATTTCCTCTGGACCGTGCGCTGCCATCTGCACTGGCTTGCGGGCCGGGCCGAGGACCGGCTCACCTTCGACTTCCAGGGCGAGATCGGCCGCCGGATGGGCTACACCGACCACGCGGGCACCCGCGGCGTCGAGCGCTTCATGAAGCACTATTTCCTGGTCGCCAAGGACGTCGGCGACTTGACGCGCATCTTCTGCGCGGTGCTCGAGGCCCAGCAGCAGCGCAAGCCCAAGTTCTCGCTCCGGAGCTGGGGCCTCTTCAAGAAGGTGGTGGAGGGTTTCCCAGTCGAGGGCGAGCGGCTCGACGTCGCGTCCGAGACCGCCTTCCGCGACGATCCCGTCAACCTGATCCGGCTATTTTACGTGGCCGACCAACACGGGCTCGACATCCACCCGCACGCGCTCCGGCTCATCACACAGTCGCTGAAGCTTATAGACGGCAGGCTCCGCGTCGATCCGGAGGCGAACCGGCTCTTCATGGAGATCCTGACCTCGCGGAAAGACCCCATGATCGCGCTCCGGCGCATGAACGAGGCGGGCGTCTTCGGTCGGTTCGTGCCGGATTTCGGCCGTGTCGTCGCGCAGATGCAGTACGACATGTACCACCACTACACGGTCGACGAGCACACCATCTTCGCGATCGGGATTCTGCACGATATCGAGGCGGGCAAGCTCAAGGAGGAGCTGCCGCTCGCGACCTCGCTCATGCCGACCATCGACTCGCGCCGCGCGCTCTTCCTCGCGGTGCTCCTGCACGACATCGCCAAGGGCCGCGGCGGCGACCACTCGATCCTCGGCGAGGGTGTCGCTCAGAAGCTTGGCCCGCGGCTCGGCCTCAGCGACGAGGAGACCGAGACGGTGGCGTGGCTGGTGCGCTGGCATCTCCTCATGAGCAACACCGCCTTCAAGCGCGACATCGACGATCCCCAGACCATCCAGGATTTCGCGGCAAAAGTTCAATCGCCCCAGCGCCTCAAGCTGCTCCTGGTGCTGACCGCCGCCGACATCCGCGCGGTCGGGCCCAAGGTGTGGAACGGCTGGAAGGCGAGCCTGCTGCGCGAGCTCTATCACCGCACGGCCGCCGTCATGTCTGGCGGCCTCCTATCGACCGAGCGCGACCAGCGGATCGCGGCGGCGCAGGAGGCCGTGCGCAAGCTGCTGCCGGATTTCTCGGCCGAGGAGATCGCGGCTTTGGAGGAGCGTGGATATCCTTCCTACTGGGTCTCCTTCGAGCCCGAGGAATTGGCGCGCCATGCGCGCCTCATGCGCGAGGCCGAGGCGCGGGGCCAGCCGCTCACCGTCGAGACGCGGGTCGATCCCAAGGCCGCCGTGACGGAGGTCACGGTCTATACCGGCGATCACCCCGGCCTCTTCTCGCAGATCGCGGGCGCGTTGGCGCTCGGCGGCGCCACCATCGTCGACGCCAAGATCCTCACGATGTCGAACGGCATGGCGCTCGACACCTTCCTGGTCCAGGACGCCGAGGGTGGCGCCTTCGACCGGCCGGAGAAGCTCGCGAAGCTCGCCGTGATCTTCGAGCGCGTGCTCGCGGGCGAGCAGAACCTGCAGATCGAGCTCGCGAAGCCCCGGCGCTACCTCGGCCGCACCCGCACCATGCAAGTGCCGCCGCGCGTCCTCATCGACAACGCCGCGAGCGCCACCCACACCGTGATCGAGGTCAACGGCCGCGACCGCCCCGGCATCCTCTTCGAGCTCACGCGCGCCTTGACCCAACTCAACCTCCAGATCAACTCCGCGAAGATCTCGACCTACGGTGAGAAGGTGGTCGACGTCTTCTACGTGAAGGACCTGTTCGGCCACAAAATCGAGCACGAGCAGCGCCTCACCGACGTCCGCGCGCGCCTGACCGAGGTGCTGGCCGAGCCCGCTGCCCCCGCCGCGGAGCCGCCGGTGCGCCCGCGTCGCGCGGGCGAGGTCGCGGCGGAGTAGCGCTTCGCCTTTTTGGGTGCGTCCTTCGACGCGCTCGCTCCGCTCGCTTGCTCAGGATGAGGGTGATCTTCTGCAACGCTCAATGCCCCTCATCCTGAGCAAGGGCCGCTTGGCCCGCGTCGAGGGATGCACGATGCTCGCGCAACCCGCTGCATGCACCAACATTGACACGCGAGCCGCGGACCGCGAGGCTTCGAGAACAGCAACGCCAGCCATCATGAGGCTCTCATGCTGATCAACGCTGATTTCGGTGCTCGCGCCGTCGTCGACACCGCGTCGCTCCCGTGGGTCCCCTCACCGCTGCCGGGCGTCGAGCGCAAGATGCTGGAGCGCGATGGCGGCGAGGTGGCGCGGGCGACGAGCGTCGTTCGCTATGCTGCGGGGAGCGCCTTCGATGCCCATGAGCACGGCGGCGGCGAGGAGTTCTTCGTGCTCGAGGGCGTGTTCTCCGACGAGCAGGGCGACTATCCCACCGGTACCTATGTGCGCAACCCCCCGGGCTCGCGTCATAGGCCCCTCAGCCGCGAGGGCTGCGTCCTCTTCGTGAAGCTGCGGCAAATCGCGCCCGACGATGGCGCGCGCGTCGTGATCGACACGACGAAGTCAGCGTGGGCGCCCTATCCGGGTGCGGAGGGGCTCGACATGATGATGCTCCACACGCATGGACGCGAGCGCGTCTATCTCGCGCGCTGGGCGGCGGGGGCCAGCTACCCGATGCATCGTCACGCCGGCGGCGAGGAGGTCTACGTGCTATCGGGCGAGCTCGGCGACAATCTCGGCACGTACCCTGTGGGCACTTGGATCCGCAATCCCGTCGGCAGCGAGCATGCGCCGTTTTCGAAGACGGGCGCGATCATCTACGTGAAGTCGGGGCACCTAATCGATCCGGTGGCTTGGAGCCGCCCGGCGGCCTGACACGCAGCAGCACGCGACCCCAGGTCGCCATGACCGGGCTTGTCCCGGCCATCCACGTGTTCACATTCGCGCGGGGCCCGAAAACGTGGATGCCCGGCACAAGGCCGGGCATGACGTGAGGGGGAACTGAGCGACGAAGCGCGGTCTCGCTACTCCCGCAAGTCTTCGAAGAATTCCTTCACGCGGCTGAAGAAGCCTTCCGCCTCGGGGCTGGTGGCGCGCTTGCCGTCGCCGGCCTCGGCGAATTCGCGGAGCAGCTCCTGCTGGCGCTTGGTCAGGTTCACCGGCGTCTCGACGGTGACCTCGATGTACATGTCGCCCCGCGAGGGCGAGCGGAGCACGCTCATGCCCTTGCCCTTGAGGCGGAACTGGCGGCCGGTCTGGGCGCCCGGCGGGATCGTGAGCTTGGCGCGGGTGCCGTCGATCGCGGGCACCTCGATGGTGCCGCCGAGCGCCGCCGTAGTGATGTCGATCGGCACCCGGCATTGGATGTTGGCGCCGTCGCGCTGGAAGAACCGGTGCGGTTTGACCGAGAGGAAGATGTAGAGGTCGCCGGGCGCGCCGGCACGCACGCCGGCTTCGCCCTCGCCCGAGAGGCGGATGCGGTTGCCGTCCTCGACGCCCGCGGGAATCGACACCGAGAGCGTCTTCTCGCGCCGCGTGCGTCCCTGGCCGCCGCAGACGCGGCAAGGATTCTCGATCACGCGGCCGCCGCCGTGGCAGGTGGGACAGGTGCGCTCGATGGTGAAGAAGCCCTGCTGCGCGCGCACCCGGCCGTGGCCGTGGCAGGTCGGGCAGGTGACGGGCTTCGAGCCCGACTCCGCGCCGGTGCCGCTGCAGGATTCGCAGGCGGTCAGGGTCGGCACGCGGATGTTGGTCTGCTTGCCCTTGAAGGCCTCCTCGAGGGAGATCTCCATGTTGTAGCGGAGGTCGTTGCCGCGCGTGGCGCTTTGCTGGCCGCGGCGGCCGCCCATGAAGTCGCCGAACATCTCGTCGAAGATGTCGGCGAAGCCCGCGGCGAAGCCGAAGTCGCCGGGGCCCGCGCCGCGGCCGCCGTTCTCGAAGGCGGCGTGGCCGAAGCGGTCGTAGGCCGCGCGCTTCTGATCGTCCTTCAGGACGTCATAGGCCTCGTTGATGGCCTTGAACTTGTGCTCCGCCGCCTTGTCCCCGGGATTGCGGTCGGGGTGCCATTGCATGGCGAGCTTGCGGTAGGCCTTCTTCAGATCGTCGGCGCCGCAGCCTTTGGCAACGCCGAGCAGATCGTAGAAATCTTGCTTAGCCATGGCGACGTCGGGCGGAGACGACCGCCCTCCCTACCCTCCCCCTCGAGGGGGGAGGGAGAATTGAACTAGGTCGCTCAGGGGATCGCTCGAGCATCGCCAGGCTCAGGCGTGCGTGTTACGCCTGGCCGCGCTTCTTCTCGTCGACCTCCTCGAAGTCGGCGTCGACCACCTTGTCTTCGCCGGCGGGCTTGCCCTGCCCCGGTTGCGGGCCGCCCTGCGGCCCCGCGCCAGGCTGCGGCCCCGCCGCGCTCTCGGCCTTGTACATGGCCTCGCCGATGCGCTGCGCCGCCTGCAGGAGCGTCTGCGTCTTAGCCTTGATGGCGTTGACATCGTCGCCGGAGGTGACGGTCTTGAGGTCGGCGACCGCCGCCTCGACGGTCTGGCGCTCCGCCGCCGGCACCTTCTCGCCGGCGTCCTTGAGCGCTTTCTCCGCCATGTGGATCGCGGACTCCGCGTGGTTCTTGGTGTCGACCAGCTCACGCCGCTTCTTGTCCTCCTCGGCGTGCGCCTCGGCGTCCTTCACCATCTTCTCGATGTCGGCTTGGCTGAGGCCACCCGAGGCCTGGACGCGGATCTGCTTTTCCTGGCCCGTCGCCTTGTCCTTGGCGGAGACGCTGACGATGCCGTTGGCGTCGATGTCGAAG
>DATFRA010000006.1:0-9090 GCA_035263705.1 Allostellaceae bacterium | reverse complement strand
ATGATCCCGCAGATGGAGAAGAGCGGCTACCCTCGCGTCTTCGCCACCAACGTCACCATCACCGCCTCCGTGCAGGCACTGCTGGTGCCGCCCAGCCACAACGCCGTGATCTATTCGCTGGCAACCGGCGGCGCGATCTCCGTCATCGACCTCTTCATGGCGGGCGTGGTGCCGGGGTTGCTGCTGGGCGTGGCGCTGATCATCCTCTGTATCTTCCTTGCCTACCGGAACGACCATCCGCGCGGCGAGCCGGTGCCGGCGCGGCAAGCGGTTGGCATGGCGGTCGAGGCGTTCTGGGGCCTGATCACACTCGCGATCATCCTCGGCGGCATCTTGGGCGGCATCTTCACCGCGATCGAGGCTGGCGCGGTCGCGTGCGTCTGGGCCTTCTTCGTCACCATGTTCATCTATCGCGATTACCGTTGGAAGGATCTGCCGGTGCTGATCCACCGCACGCTCCGCACGGTCGCGATGGTGATGACCCTGATCGCGATGGCGGCGAGCGTCGGCTACATCATGGCGCTGATGCAGGTGCCGGCGAAGGTGACGGCGGCCTTCCTCACGATCTCGCAGGACAAGTACGTGATCCTGATGCTGGTCAACATCATGCTCCTGGTGCTGGGCTGCCTCATGGACATGGCGCCCTCGATCCTAATCTGCACGCCGATCCTGCTGCCGGTGATGATGAATTTCGGCGTCAATCCCGTGCATTTCGGCATGATCATGATGCTCAACCTCGGCATCGGCCTCTGCCATCCGCCGGTGGGCTCGATCCTGTTCGTGGGCTGCGCCGTCGGCAAGGTCACCATGGAGCAGGTGATGCGGAAGATCTGGCCTTTCTACGCCGTCATGTTCGCCGTTCTGATGATGGTGACGTACATCCCGTCGCTCTCGCTCTGGATGGTACAGCTGGTCGGGCATTGATAGAGTGCGCCCATGGGCGCGCTCTCGACACCGCTCTCCATCTCTTATGGCAATGGGCTCGGCGTTGTGCTTGCGCCCCGTCAGCCACTCCGGCTCAGCAACATGGCGTGGGATTTTCCGGAGCGACCCGACTTGATCGCGCTCACGACCGTGCACGAGCGCCTCGACTTCCTGCGCGAGTACCTGAAATCCCTCTGTGGCATCTGGGACAAGCTGCCGCGCCTGTTCCTCGACGCATATTTCCGCGATATCGCCGACTGCATCGTCCGCGATCGGCTCGGCATCGAAGCGCTTGCGGCGATGCATGGTGGGCTCTTCCGGGCCGAGGACTGGAGCTTCGCCGCGCTCTGCCCCCTGCCGCGGGCGCGCCTGCCGATGTCTCCCGAGATACCCGTCAGTCTCGCCTTCTGGACCGGCGACGACCTTCACGCGATCGAGATTACGGGCGCGGGATCACCAACCCGGTCTCAACGCGAATGTCGCGCGCGGCTGCGGGAGCGCGACGTTCGCGTCATCGAGATTCCTGCCGCCGATCTGCAGCGCGGACAGACCGGCGATCTGATTGCGAGCCTGCCCACGCTCTTGCGTGATTTCTGGAAAAGTGTGCCGCTCCCCGCGAGCCCGTTCCGGATCGGCGAGCTCGGCGAGACCCTACCCGCTTAGCGCCCGCTACAGCGTCATCTCCAGCACATAGAGTCCGCCCGAGAAGCGGTCGACGGCGTAGACGATCTCGTTCTCGTCGACGTAGACGTCGTTGATGTTGGCGGAACCCACGGTCGAGCCGTTGGGCGGCGGCGGTACGTAGTGCGCGACCTCCTTGGGCCGGAACGGGTCGGTGATGTCGTGCACGCGGACGCCGCCATTGAAGTAAGTGCCGAAGACCAGCGTGCTCGAGCGGAACGCGGGGCCCGGGCGGTTCTCGTGGAGATTGTGTGCGCCGTACCGGCCGGGGATCTGCCGCTGGGTCTCGATCGGCGGCAGCGGCAGGGTGCTGATCGGCACCAGATTGTCCTCGCGGCGCGCATCGACGATCCACACCAGCTTCGGCCAGTCCTTGCCGCGGTCGGCGATCGCCTCGTCGCTCACCACCAGGAGATCGCGGTCGAGGAGCGGCATCACCGTGTGGGTGAAGCCAGGATAGGGCGGATGCGGATTCCAGTGCCCGACCGGCGTGGGCCGCGACTTGTCGGAGACGTCGAGGATCCAGGCGCCGCCGTCGATCATGCCGACATAGGCGCGATCGGGGCGCTCGGGATAGACATTGGTGTTGTGGGCGCGGATGCCGGTATCGAATTGCGGATGCCGCGGGGGTGGCGGCGCATCGTCGCCCTCGCGCGTACCCGGCACCCACCAGCGGCCGAGCTCAGCGGGCTTCGCGGGGTTGCGCACATCGATGATCCGGTAGGGCTGATCGTCGCGGAGATTGCGCGGCTGAAAATCGGCGGCACCACCGGAGCAGTGGATGGTCTCGCCGTCGACGAACCACACCTGATGGACGCCGCGCGAGTGCGAGCCGGAGCAATCGAAGAATCCGATCGAGCGCGGCTCCTCAGGCTCGGCGATGTCGAAGAGCTCGATGCCCGCCGGCGTCTTGCCCACCGTCGCGGTCTGATAGGCGACCGCCATCACGTCGCCGCAGATTTCGAGCGAGTTCGAGCGCATCTGCCGGTGCGGCAGGTCTCTCTGCAGGATCACCCTGGGCCTACGGGGATCGGTCACCTCGAGCGCCGTGAAATTCTTGGGCGCGGACTCGTGCGCCAGCCAGAGGATGCGCCGCCCGCCCTTCGCAAGCTGCAGGCTCATGCCCTCGCCGACGTTGCCGAACCCCGCAAGCTCGTCATGGGCGAGCAGCTTCATATTCGAGATGCTTTCGGTCATTCGCCATACTCCGGTGGAAAATCAGTTGCCGTCGATGCGTCGCTTGGCCTCCCCGATGAGGCTCAAGTCGACGTAAATGGGCTCGAGCTCGATGGCACTCGGAAGGATGCCGAGCTTGGCGGACTCATCGATCTCGACCTGGATCGCCTTGACCTCCGGGCGTGCGTCGGGCGAGCGATACCAGTCCCCCTGCGTGAAGCAATAGGCGAGGTTCTCGGGCGGCAGCTTCGTCACGTCGGCAGCGATCGCCAACGCGTCGGCGCGGTTCGCGGGATCGAGGAGCCAGCGGAGCGCACGGATGTGATCCTCGAAGAAATCCACCACGGCCGCGCGGTGGGCCACGATGAAATCTGCGCGCATCGCCCAGTGCACGGTCTGCATATTGCCAAAAGCGTCGTTGATGTGAAAGAGCGCGCGGTAGCGGCCGCTCTGCTCGATCCGCGGCGCGAATTGCGGCAAGAGCGCGATCAGGTCGACCTTCCCGTCCTCGATCATCGCGGGCATGTTGGCAAAATTCGTCTCCACGCTTGTGATATCGGCATCCAGCACGCCATGCCGGTGCAGCACGATGCGCATCGCCGCGTCGCTCGCGGAGCCGATAGCGTTGGTCGCGATCCGATGCCCCTTCACGTCCTCGATCGCGTGGATGGGACCGTCCATCCGCACCATATAGGGCTGGCTGAAATGGCCGGCGACGCCGTCCTGGATCACGTCCGCGACGACGCGCATGTCGAGATGCGCGTTGGTGACCGCGAGCGCCAGCGCCGTCGAGCTGAATGCCGCAACCTCCAGCTCGCCGACAGCCACCGCGACGATCTGCGGCGTGCTGCCCTGGAAGCGGATCGGCTCCGCGACATAACTCTCGCCGAAACGGTGGAACACCTCGGGATGCCGGCGCTGGAGCTCGCGGATCAGCGGCGCCAGATGGCCCGGCGCCTGCGCCCAACCCACGCGGATCGGCACCGGATCGGCCGACGCCGCCAGGATCGGCGCGAGCACCAGAAGTGCGTCCAGGGCCAGCGCCGATAGCATCCGTTTCATGGAGGCGATCTTAGGGGCCGGGTTTGCAGCGGATCAACCCTGTGCGAGGATCGTGCCCGTGAGCACCCCACTCCCGAACGAACCGATCGGCGGCTCGCTGATCACCGGATTCCTTGGCAGCGGCAAGACCACCTTGCTGAATCGCCTGCTCCGGCATCCCGGCATGGGCGACACCGCCGTAATCGTGAACGAGTTCGGCGAGGTTGGCCTCGATCATCTCTTGATCGACACTGCGCTCGACGACGCGGTCTTGCTCAAGAGCGGCTGCCTCTGTTGTACGCTCCGCGGCGATCTCGTGGATACGCTTGGCAGCCTGTTCGATCGGCGCCAGCGGGGCGAGGTGCCTGCGTTCCGCCGCGTGCTGATCGAGACCACGGGCCTCGCCGATCCCACCCCCATCCTGCACGCGCTGATGGCTGATCCCGGCGTGACCCGGCATTACCGGATGGGTCATGTTGTGACCACCGTCGATGCCGTGAACGCGCTCGGCCAGCTTGCAAGGCACTACGAGTCCGCGAAGCAGGCGGCGGTGGCGGATCGCCTGGTGCTGACCAAGAGCGACCTCGCTTCGCCGACCGATATCGCGGCGGTCACGGCACAACTGCGCGCGCTCAACGCGACCGCTCCGATCTTCACGGTGGTCCATGGCGCGATCGAACCGGACGCGCTATTCCCGACGGCCGAGGATGAGCGCTCGGTTCGGATGCCTGTGGTCGAGCCCCATGATCAGGAGCGCGACCATCCAGCGCACGACGATCATCGCCACGGAATTTCCTCACATTGCCTGATCCACGACCACCCACTGCACTGGCCGCGATTTGCGCATTGGCTCGAGGCCCTCGCCTCGCTGCGCGGCTCGGACCTTCTGCGAGTGAAGGGCATCATCTCGGTCGAAGGCCGCTCACGGCCGGTGGTGATCCACGGGGTGCAGCATGTCCTGCATTTGCCGCGCCAGCTTCAGGACTGGCCGGACGCGGATCGCCGCTCGCGGATCGTGTTCATCACCCGCGACATTACGTTTGTTGCGCTGGAGCAATCCTTCCGCGCGTCGGTCGCGGGCTAGCGCATGTTACTGCGGATACTGGGCGCGGAGCTGTCGCAAGCGCTGCTGCGCCGTACGGTCGCCGGCCGCCGCAGCCTTCGCATACCAGAGCGCCGCCCGCTCGGGATCGCCCCGGAGGCCGCGAACGCCACTCTGCGCGAGATAGATCGGGTCGTAGGTCTTGCCGATGCCCATGGCCGCCGTCCGGTCGCCGCCGGTCGCGGCGCGCTCATAGGCGAGGCGCGCCGCCACGATATCACCGATCGCCAAGAGCTGGTCGGCCCGCCGGATGAGCGCCTCCGTCTCCTCTGCCGGAAGCGGCAGGGACGCTGTCTCCTCGGCTGGCGCGGGCAGCGGGGCAGGCGCGCTCGCGACATCGGTCACGGCGTCCTGGGGAACCGGCGTGGCCGCCGGCGGCAGTGCCGCGGTTTCGATCGGAGGCTCCGCTTTCCGGACCACCGTCGTGTCGACGGGCGGAGTTGTTCCCGGGCCCGCCTGCGGTTGCACGTCCGGCAAGGTTGTCGCGGCGGCGGGCTCGGTCTCCGCAGGGGGATGGAGTTCCTGCACCACGGTGACAGGCCCGGGCGGGGCCGCGGCAGGCTCCTCGACCTTGGGCGGCAGCGGCACGGAGACGGCGGGTGGCGGCGACACCAGTGTCCGCGGCGCCGTCAGATTGAACAGCAGCGCCGAGACCACCAGGAACGCTATCAAGACGAACGCCAGGATCTCGATGACCAGCGCCGAACGTCGCGGCAGCGCCGGCTGCTCCGGCGTGGGTGCCGGGACCGCGTGCATCTTGGATTGCGTGAGCGGAATCATGCCGCGAATCGGCGGACCGCCCTCCGCTGCGTCGCTGTCGCTGGTCTCGATCGGAGCTGCGTCCTGCATCGTCCCGCGATCGTCGATGCCCGGGTCATCGGCGCCAACCCTAAGGTGCGTCTGCCCTCCATCGGAATCCCCTTTACTCCGCTTCCCGCCGGCCGTCATCGGAAGCCCGCGACTCCGTGGATATCCGCCGTCGACTCGGGTAGGCCAGCGGTTGGAATCGATGCGAATCGGCCCGAGTCGCGCTGCGATCCCCGCCTGTTTGTCATGGAGCCATCTTGTGACCGCTGAGCCCACACCCGACAACGCCGCGTCGAGCCCGCCTATCCTCGAGGTGGCCCGGGACCGCGCCACCATCCGGCTCAATCGGCCGCGCCATCGCAATCGGATCGAGCGTGGCGACGTCGAGGTGTTTCTGGAGCTGCTGGCCTTGGTCGAGCGGAACCAAGACCTGCGAGTCCTCGTCTTGACAGGAACCGGATCGACGTTCTGCGCGGGCTATGACCTCGGCGCGCTCAAGACGGAAGCCGCAGAGATGGCCACGGTCGACCCCGGCCCGGATGTCTTCGAGCGAATGGTCGACCAGCTGGAGGACCTCCGCATCCCCACGATCTGTGCGCTCAACGGCAGCGTTTATGGTGGCGCCACCGACTTGGCGCTCGCCTGCGATTTTCGGATCGGCGTCGGCGGTATGGAGCTTGGCATGCCGGCGAGCCGCCTCGGCGTGCACTATTACCTCAGCGGGATGCGCCGCTACGTCACCCGGCTCGGCCTAGGCGCCGCCAAGCGCCTGTTCCTGACGGGCGTGCCCATGCCAGCCGACCAGCTGCTGGAGATCGGCTACCTCGACGAGGTGGTGCCGGCTGGCGAGCTCGCCGCGCGCATCGACGCCTTGGCCGCTCTGCTGGCCTCGCGCGCGCCGCTCGCGGTCCAGGGCATGAAGCGGGCTCTCAACGCCATCGCGCGGGGCAAAGCCAGCCCCGCCGAGGTGGACGCGGACGTGCTTCGCTGCATGCGCTCCGAGGACCTCATCGAGGGGCTGGCGGCGTGGAAGGAGAAGCGCGCGCCGGTGTTCCGCGGGCGCTGAAACAAGCCTACTGGTCGCCGACGCCCACCGTCACCTTGACCGCCATCGTCTCGGTCGACCTGCCCTTGCGCACGCCGCGCACAGGCGCCGCTGACCAGTAGTCGAGGCCGACGCTGGCGCGGATGTAGGACGCCGTCGGACAGATGCGGTTGGCCGGATCGAAGCCGACCCAGCCGAGATCAGGCACGAAGGCCTCGGCCCAGGCGTGGCTCGCGTCGTAGTCCCGGCCGTCGTGCCCGGTCCAGAGATAGCCGCCGATGTAGCGCGCGGGGATCCCCAGGACTCGGGCGGCCGCGATGAAGACGTGGGCATGGTCCTGGCAGACGCCCGCGCCTCTCTGCAGCGCGTCCGCGGCCACGGTCTGCACGTCGGTGACGCCGATCTGATAGTCCATGGCGTCGCGGACCACGCTCATGAGGTTGTGCAGCCGCGGCAATACGGCCGGCGCCCCCGCGACTTTCGCCGCCAGAGCGGCGATCGCCGGATGGGCAGCGGTAAGCGCGGTCTCCTTCAGGAAGAACAGCGGCGGCAACGGCTCATGGGCGCCGAGGACGACGCCCGCGGTGTCGGAGGTCTCGACCTCGCCCTCAACCGATAGAATCATCTCGGCATGCGGCCGCGTCACCGTGTGGCAGTGCGTGAGATTGCCGAACCCGTCGATCAGCGACGGCAGCTCGCGCCGCCCCTCACCGCGCACGCTCCAACTCAGCACCGCGCAGCCCTCGTAGGGACGCGGACTCACGCGGAGCGTCTGGATGGAGTACGGGATCGGCTTTTCGTAGCGGTAAACCGTCTGGTGCTGGACGCGAAGTTTCATGGGCTCTCAACAAGGAAAGTGGAACCACCCAGGACGCCAAGGCGCCAAGAAGTCGCGGCTCACAGGGCCGGCACCCTAAGAGCCGAATCGACGGCGTGTCTAGGCGCAATGCGCTGCGTGAGGGAACTCGGTGATTCAAACCTTCAGATCAGATAGAGGGACGCGATCTCGTCCCCGAGGATCATGGTCCGATTGATGAACTCGGTCAGGAACTCGTGCAAGCCCTGTTGGAAGATGTCCTGGATCCGCCCGTAGCGCAGCCGCGCGAACACCTCGCCTGCGAGGCGGTGGCACTCGCCGCGCTTGCCTGCATATGCCTCGGCCAGGAGATCGAGGGTGCGCGCGATCTCGTCGTAGCAGCTCACCAGCGAGCGCGGCATCTCCGACCGCAGGATTAGCAGCTCGGCGACGCGCCAGTGCTGGAGGCGTTCATGGTAGACCCAGTGATAGCTGCGCAGCCCGGATACCGACCGCAGGATCGATTGCCACTGGTAGTAGTCGAGCGCGCCGCCGACGCCGGCGTCCTGCGGTAGCAGCACGTGATATTTCACGTCGAGGATCCGCGCCGTGTTGTCCGCACGCTCGATGTAAGTGCCAAGCCGCGTGAAGTAGTAGGCGTCATTGCGCAGCATGGTGTTGGCGTAGGAACCGTTGAAGAGCTGCGAGCGCTGCTTCACCCATTCCAGCATCTCGCTCACCTGGTCCGGAGTGAAGCCCGAAGCCAGCTTCTGGCGCATCTGCAGGCAGGTCTCGTTGAGCGCGTTCCACATGTCGGCGGTGAGCGCGGTGCGCACCGCCCGTGCGTTGCGCCGCGCCGTCTCGATGCAGGAGATCAGGCTCGAGAGATTCTCGGGATCGCGCACGAGATAGTCGACGACGCTCGCCGGCGTCACCTTCGCGTATTTCGCGCGATAGCCGGGCGCGCAGCCGCTGGCGATCAGGGTCGACTCCCATTCGTTGCCGGGATTGCCGAGCGAGCGCGCCATGCTCGCCATCCAGTGGCCCACCAGCACCGTACGCGCCGTGTTCTCCGCGCGCTCGACGTAGCGTGCGAGCCAGTAGAGGCTGTCGGCGGTGCGGCTCAGCATTGCTCAGCTTTCCAGTACCCAGGTGTCCTTGGTGCCGCCGCCCTGGCTCGAGTTCACCACCAACGAGCCTTCGCGAAGGGCCACCCGGGTGAGTCCACCTGGCACGATTCGAATCTCCTTGCCCCTGAGCACGAAGGGGCGCAGGTCGACGTGCCGGGGCGCCACGCCGCTCGCCACGAAGGTCGGACAGGTCGAGAGCGCAAGCGTCGGTTGCGCAATGTAGTCCGCGGGCCGCGCCTTGAGCTTCTCGGCGAACGCCGAGAGTTCGGCAGCGCTCGCCCGCGGTCCCACCAGCATGCCGTAGCCGCCGGAGCCGCGCGCCTCCTTCACCACCAGCTCGGGCAGGTGGTCGAGCACGAATCCCAAATCCTCGGCGCGGCCACAGCTG
>DATFRA010000005.1:0-2482 GCA_035263705.1 Allostellaceae bacterium | reverse complement strand
TAGCTGTGGCCGCGCGCGCTCTTCATGGTGATGAACTTCACCGTGAACTTCTCGAGCGGGAAGTTGGGAAACTCCTTGAGCTCGCCTTGCGCCACGATGATGCCGCCCTTGCGCTTGAGCGCCTCGATGCCGAGCAGGATCGGAATCGTTCCGGCGCCGGCGGTGCAGTCGAGCGCGACATCGACGCCCTTGCCGCCCGTGATCTGCATGATGCGCTCGAGCGGGTTCTCCTGCTGTACGTCGATCACGTGGTCGGCGCCGAGTTGCTTCGCCACAGCGAGGCGCGCCGCGTCCTTCGAGGTGCCGGTGACGATGATGAGCGATGCACCCGCCTGCTTGCAGATCACCGTCTGTGACAGGCCCTGCTGGCCCGGGCCCTGGATCAGCACGGTCGAATCGTAGCCGACGCCGCCGTCGAACAGCGACCACTCGACGCCATTCGCCATCGGGGTGACGAGCCCGGCGAGTTCGGGCGTGACTCCCTTCGGCACGTGATGCACCACCGCGTTCCACGGCAGGTAGACGTATTGCGCAAACCCGCCCCACAGGTGCGGGGGCTTCTCGTCCGAGGTGTATCCATAGCGGATGGCATCGGGATTGGTGCGCCAGTTGGTGTTCTCGCAGTGCCGGTACTGCCCCGCGTGGCACCACTCGCACTTGCCGCAGCTCACATAGTGCTCGACGAAGACGAGGTCCCCCTCCCGGAAGCCCTTGCGGTTGGTGAACTCGCGTCCGGCCTTGGCGATGATGCCGATATTCTCGTGGCCCATGATGGTGGGCTTGGTTGTGGGCGGATGCTTGTAGAGCTTGACGTCGGTGCCGCAGATGCCGGCGACTTCCATCTTCATCAGCGCGGCGTCCTCCGGAATGTCGGGCATCGGGTATTCGCGGATCTCGGTCCGGCTCGGACCCGTCCGCACCGCCGCCAGCACGTTCTCTGCCACGTCGAATTCCTCCGCTCCTCAAGGCGCCTCGTCGAGGCAGCGGTAGCTAGCACCCCGGCCCGGCCGAGCGCAATTTTCGAGCGGGAGGCCTATATTTGTGGCCGGAATTGCCGTGAGCCTGCGATGACCAATGCCGACACCGCGCTGCAGAACTGGCTGGCCGGAACCGATGCGTCCGGCGAGCGCGCCGCCGGCGCGAGGCCGCGACCGATCGGGTTCGTCAAGCGGAGCGCGGAGCATTCGGAGGCGATCGAGCGCGTGCGGGGATGGACGCGCGCGCGTTTCGCGCTCGCCGACGACGCTGTCATCCTCGTGTCCGAGGTCGCGTGCAGGCTCGCCGGCTGCCCGCCGCTCGAAACCGTGGTGGTTTTCTGGGTCGAGGAGAAGCGGCATCATTTCAAGGTGTTCAAGCCGGTCGCCGACGTCGCCATGGACGACCTCCCGTTCGGCTGGCTCAGGAGCGCACTGGTTGTTTCCGAGGGCGTGGATTGCGACTGCTGCTGAGCGGGGAGACGCACACGGGGGACCATCTGCCGCATTTGCGCCCGCGCCGATGGCTTCCGCGCGCGCCTGCGGCGCTCCATACTGGGGGAGCGGCCCGATCAGCGGGCCTTTTGTCGGACTGAGAGTGGACGGAGAGGCATGACGAAATTTCCCGCAAGGCGCCTGATGCTGGGCGCGGTGGCCGCGCTGGCGGCGATCATCCAGGCGGCACCCGGCCGCGCCGAGACCTATCCGTCACGCCCTATCACGGTGATCGTTCCGTTCGCGGGCGGCAGCGCGAGCGACGTGGTCACGCGCATCATGCTCAACAAGATGAGCGCCAGCATGGGCCAGCCGATCGTGGTCGAGAACCGCCCGGGCGCCGGCGGCAATATCGGCACCGCCTATGGTGCGAAGGCTGCGCCCGACGGCTACACCTGGATCGCCAGCGGCTCTGGCCCGATCGCCGCGAACAAGACGCTCTATCACGATCTCGGCTACGATCCCGAGAAGGATTTCGAGGCGGTCTCGCCATTCGCCTTCTTCACCATCGTGGTCGTGGCGAGCACCAAGCTGCCGGTGAAATCGCTCCAAGAGCTCATCGCCTATGCCAAGCAGCACCCGGGCGAGCTCAACTACGGCTCGGTCGGAATCGGCAGCTCGCAGCACCTCGGCGGCGTCTATTTCGAGCAGGTCACCGGCACCAAGCTTACCCACGTGCCCTATCGGAATATCTCGCAATACGGTCCCGACATGATCGCCGGCACGGTGCCGCTCGGCTTCCAGTGGCTGCCGAACGTGCTCGCGCCGCTCAACAGCGGCGGCGCGCGGCCCCTCGCGGTCGCCGGCAAGAGCCGCCTGCCGGCCTTGCCCAACACGCCGACCACGATCGAGGCAGGATTGCCCGACTATCAGGCCTCCGGCTGGTTCGCGATGCAGTTGCCGCACGGCACGCCGAGGGAGATCGTCCATCGCGTCAACAAGGAGATGGCGGCCGCAATCGCGGATCCGGAGGTGCGCCAGCGCTTCGAGCAGCAGGGTGCGGAGGCCAAGGT
>DATFRA010000004.1:0-8608 GCA_035263705.1 Allostellaceae bacterium | reverse complement strand
GTCACGACAACCGACCAATCAACGGAGAAGAACGATGACGACACATTTGACCGGAACCCGTGACCAGTGGCTCAAGGCGCGGATCGAGCTGCTCCAGGCGGAGAAGGAGCTGACGCGCCGCGGCGACGAGGTGGCCGAGCGACGCCAGGCGCTGCCCTGGGTCCGGGTCGAGAAGGAGTACCGGTTCCAGACCGATGACGGGAGCGCCTCGCTGGCCGACCTCTTCGGAGGGCGCTCGCAGCTCCTGGTCTACCACTTCATGTTCGGGCCCGATTACACGGCAGGCTGCCCTTCGTGCTCGTCGATCGCGGACGGGTTCAATGGCATCCAGATTCACTTGGCCAACCATGACGTGATGCTGTGGGCGGTGTCGCGGGCGCCGCTCGCCAAGCTGCAGGCTTATAAGCGGCGGTTGGGGTGGACCTTCCCCTGGGCGTCGTCGTCGGGCAGCGACTTCAATTCCGACTATAGCGTCGGCTTCACTCCCGATGAGCAGCAACGTGATGGAGGCATCCAATACAACTATCGGCGCGAGGACGCCTGGAAGCCATCCAGCGCCGATGCCGCTTCCGCCAAGAATGTATGGGGGACTGGCGTCGATTGGCCGACCTTTCTGCGAGAAAGGCCGGGGGTGAGCGCCTTCGCGCTTGAGGACGGCGTCGTCCACCACACCTATTCAGCCTACGCGCGCGGACTGGACGGTCTCTGGGGGATGTGGCAATGGCTCGACCGCGCCCCCAAGGGACGCAATGAGACGGGCCATTGGTGGCGCCGCCACGACGAGTACGGCAAGCGCTGAGCGATCTCGCGGGAGGACTCCACGATGACGACCCAGCGTGAAACCGCGGGTACCTCCGTGGGAGGCGGTGTTGCGGCCGCCGGAGGTGCAGCCGACTGGCTGCACTTCGCGGCCGCGCCGACCTTCGCGGTGATGGCGCTGCTGACGCTCGTGCTCGGCGGCCCGCCGGATATGCTCTGCGCCGGCGGTGACGGCGCGCTGTCGCTGACCGGAATGGTCCCGATGTACGCGCTGATGAGCGCCTTCCACTCGGCGCCGTGGCTGAGGCTGGTCTCCGGCCGCAGCGGTGCCGGCCGGCCCCGGGAGCGGCTCAGCGAGAGCTGAAGCGCGAAAGCCCCGCGATGATGCGGCGGCGGAACGCGACGGCGAGGACGGCGACCACGATCGCGCCGATCCACAGCGCCTCAAGCGAGCCGTCGCCGCCGTCGGGCGAGATTCCAAACAGGGTCTCGATGAAATCCACGGGGTACCCTCCCTCCGGTTGTTCGCAACTGGTTGCTTAACGCCATAGGCGTGTCAAGAGTCAGCCTGCGATATGCGCGAGCCGGCGCTCGACCGCCGCGGCGTTGATCGCCGCGATGTCGCCGTGGAGGAGCGCCTCCAGCTTGCCGATCTCGACGGCGACCTTGGCCATGATCTCGCGCGAGACGGCCTCGGCCGACGCGGTCGGCGCGGTGTCCGACACCGCGACGTTGTTGATGAGATCCATCAGGGTGTCGTCGAGGCCGGCGGGGTGGCGCAGCACGTCGCGCGAGGACTCCCGGTCCACGTCGACCAACACGCCCTCGATGGCGAGCAAGCCGGCTGCCGCGCGCATCGTCTTGTCCCGGAGGGCGGCATGAGCCTCGCCCGCGGCCTCGGCGAGTGCCCCGAGCTGCCGGCGCAGGCGGCGGATGCGGTTGACCGACTGGTTGAGGAGCGACAGCGATTGGGTGAGATCCCGCAGCAAGTCGAATTGCTGCTGGTGACCGTCGATCGGCGTCGCGAGGCGCGGGTCGCGCGCGATCTTGAACGCCGCCGAGGCCTTGGTCGATCCGACCGCAAGCTCCACCGAGTAGTCGCCGGGCACCGCCACGGGACCGCCCTGGGGGTCGGCATCGGGCGCCAGCGGCTTGTTCTTGAGCGAGACCAGGGACGCGTCGATCCGGACCGGCGGCGGATACTGCATGTCCCAGACATAGCGGTTGAGGCCGGGCTCGGCGCGCGGCCGCTTGTCGGGGCCTAGCTTGTCGTCGTCGCTGCGGAGGGTCGCGATGGCGCCACCGGCGGCGTCGCGGAAGGTGAGGGTGACCGGGCCCGTCTCGCCGACGCCCAGCCAGTAATAGACCATGACGCCGTTCGGCGGGTTCTCGCCGACGTCGAGGAACTCGCGGGTCTTACGGCCGTCCGGCTGCTCGGTCGTGATGACGCCGCCACCGAGGCCGAAGGCGAGCTCGAAGGAGATGCCGCGCCGGGCCGAGCGGAGCGAGCCGAAGCGCAGCCGGCTCCGGATCGTCGTGCGCGGCGGGATGAGGCGCGTCGCGGTGCTGCCGTCGGCGAGCGCGCGCAAGGGCGAGACGTCGTCGAGGATCCAGAACGAGCGCCCGTGCGTGCCGGCGATGAGGTCGCCCCCCTTGATCTTGAGGTCGTAGACCGGGACCACCGGCAGGCCGCAGGCGAGACGCGACCAGCTCTGGCCGTCGTCGAGGCTCACGAACACGCCGGTCTCGGTGCCCACGAAGAGCAGGCCTTTCCGCACCGGGTCGGCGCGCACCACGCGGGTGATCTCGCCCGCGGGAAAATCGCCGTTGATCGACTGCCAGGTCTTGCCGGAATCGGTGCTGCGGAAGAGATAGGGCTCGTAGTCCGCAAGCTTGTAGCGGGTGGCGCTCAAATAGATCGTGTCGGGGTCGTGCGCGGAGATCTCGACGCAGCCGACATAGGCGAGGGCCGGCATTCCCGGCGGCGTCACGTTCTTCCAGGAAGCGCCGTCGTCGCGGCTCACATGGACGAGCCCGTCGTCGGTCGAGGCCCAGATCTCACCCTTGCGATGGACCGATTCCACCACCGAGACGCAGGTCGCATGGGTCTCGGCGCCGGCGCTCTCGCGGGTGACGTCGCCGCCGGAGTGGCCCTGGCGCGTCACGTCGTTGAGACTGAGGTCCGGGGAGATCTCCTGCCAGCTCATGCCGTCGTCGCGCGAGCGGAAGACGTGGTTCCCCGCGGCGTAAAGCGCGTGCGGCTCGTGCGGCGAGAACACGATCGGGTAGGTCCAGGCGAAGCGGTATTTGAGGTCCTTGGGCGCGATGCCCCGCGACGCCTCCGGCCAGACGTTGACCAGCTGGATCTGCCCGGTGCGGTAATCGTAGCGCTGCAGCGCCCCGGCGCCGCCCGGGCTCGAGCCGATCGCGCCGCAGTAGACGATGTCGTCGTCCTTGGGATGGACCGCGACGAAGCCGCTCTCGCCGGTGCCGGGATAGCTGCAGTCCCTGAGCGTAATGGCGCCCCAGATGGTGGCGGAGGGCACGGCGGCGCAGGTGTTGTCCTGCTGCGTGCCATAGACGCGGTAGGGATGCCGGCTGTCGGTGTCGATCCGGTAGAACTGTGCCGTCGGCTGGTTGTAGATCGAGGACCAGGTGGTGCCGCCGTTGTACGTGACGCAGGCGCCGCCGTCGTTGCCCTCGACCATCCGATTGGGGTCGGCGGGATCGATCCAGAGAGCGTGGTTGTCGCCGTGGGGCGTGTTGATCTCGGAGAAGCTCACGCCGCCATCGATCGACTTCCACATCTGCACGTTCAAGACGTAGACGGTCTCGGCGTCCCGCGTGTCCGCGAAGACGTGCATGTAGTACCAGGGCCGGTGCATGAGGTCGCGGTGCGACGACACCTGGGTCCAGCGCCGGCCATAGTCGTCGGAGCGGTAGAGGCCGGCGGCGTAGCCGATCGCCTCGACGAGCGCGAAGACGCGGCCGGAGCGCGCCGGCGAGACGCTGACGCCGATCTTGCCCAGCGGCCGCGCGGGGAGCCCGGGCGCCGCAGAAATTTCCTCCCAGCTGTCGCCGCCGTCCATGGAGCGGAACAAGCCGCTGCCAGGCCCGCCGCTCGAGATGTTCCAAAAGTTGCGCCGCGTCTGCCAGAGGGTGGCGAAGACGATGCGGGGGTTCTCGGGGTCGAGCGAGACATCGACTGCGCCGGTATCGGCGTTGCGGTAGAGCACCTTTTGCCAGGTCTTCCCGCCGTCCCGCGTGCGGAAGACGCCGCGTTCCTCGTGAGGGCCGAAGATGTCGCCGAGCGCCGCCACGAAGGCGGTGTCGGGGTCGCGCGGGTGGATGGCGATGCGGCCGATGTGCTTAGAGTGCTTGAGGCCGACATGCGCCCAGGTCCGGCCCCCATCGATCGATTTGTAGACGCCGTCGCCGTAGGAGACGTCGATCCGGATGGTGGTCTCGCCGGTGCCGGCGTAGATCACATTGGAATCTGAGGGCGCCACCGCGATGGCGCCAACCGCGGCGCTCCCCATGAAACCGTCGGAGACGCAGCGCCAATACACGCCGCCGTCGATGGTTTTCCAAATTCCGCCGGCGCAGGCCCCGAAGTAGGCCACCATCCTGTCCGCGGGAGCGCCCGCGACCGCCACCACCCGCCCGCCCCGCGGTGGACCGATGCACCGCCACTTCAGGCCACTGAGGTTCGCGGGCGCGGGAACGCGGGTCGATGTCGGCATATGGGGAGGGTCCGGAAGGAAAAGAGGCGCGGAGAGACATCTCTAGCCGCAATCGTCGCCGCGCGCCACAACCTCGCCTTTGCTCATTCCGTTGTCGGAGCTACCGAGCCCTGAAAGAGCCGTCATGCCCGGGTTTGTCCTGGGCATCCACGTGTTCCTTTGTCCGGAGAAGAAAACTTGCAGGCTCAGAGTCCAAACCGGCCCTTCCATTCAAGCACGTCGCCGAAGGCCGCGTTCGAGCCGCAGAGGATGAGCCCGACGCGGTCGCCTTTCTTGAACCGGTCACGGCGGGCGAGCGCCGCGGCGACGACCGCGGAGGCCGCGGGCTCGACCAGGAGGCGCTCGCTGCGCAAGAGGTCGAGGAGCTCGGCGACGGCCTCGCGGTCGGAGACGATCACCACCTCCTCAAGGAAGCGTTTTGCCGCGGCGAGCGTGCGATCGGTGACGAAGGGGGCGCCCAGGGTGCGGGCGAGGGAGCTCGGCTTGATCGTCACCGGTTTGTCTTCGGCCAGCGCCCGCGTCATCGTCTCGGCGCCCTCGGTCTCGACGCCGTGGATACGGACCGCCGGGTTACGGCCCTTGAGCGCGGCGGCAACGCCGGCGCCGAAGCCGCCGCCGCCGATCGAGAAGAATGCGTGAGTCAAAGCCCCGCCATCGTCCAGCATCTCCAATCCGAGCGTGCCGTGGCCGGCAATGATGAGCGGGTCGTCATAGGGGTGAACGAAGGTGCGGCCGGCCTTGCCGTAGGCCTCGGCCTTGGCGAAGGCTTCGGCCGCGTCCTCGCAGAGCTCGATATTGCCGCCCGCCGCCCTGGTCAGGCCGATATTGAAGGCGGGCGTCACCTTCGGCATGAGGACGAGCGCGTCGATGCCGAGGCGTCCCGCGACATGGCTGACGGCGATCGCATGGTTGCCGCCCGACGTCGTGACCACGCCGCGCCGGCGCTCGTCTTCGGTCAGGGAGAGGAGCTTGTTGTAGCAGCCGCGGACCTTGAAGGAGCCGGCGTCCTGCAGCCCCTCGAACTTGACGACGGTCTCGACGCCGAGTCTCTCCGAGAGGGCCGGACTCACATAGGTGGGCGTGCGCCGAACGCGGCCCGCGATCCGCTTCGCGGCCGCCTCGACATCGGCGAGGGTGACGTCGAACTCCATGAGCTTCCTCCCGATTGCGCCCGCGTCTTCCGAGGAGGGCAGAGCGTCGCGCCGGACAATGCCACAACTCGCTGAGACGCCGGCAACCATTTCGTGCTTGGAGGCGAGGGGCTCTGGGCTGTTAGCTGATCGCCCGGAGAAGCGAAAAAGCAGCCAAACGATCATGAAGCGCATCGGCATCATCGGATATGGTTTCATCGGCAGTGCCTTGTTCGGGGCGATCTCGGTCGAGGCGCATCTGGGGCTGGAGGTGGCGTTCGTCTGGAGCCGTTCGCGCGACCGGCTCTCCGGCGTGCCGCCGGCTTTAGTGCTCGATGACCTCGCCGAAGCGCCGGCGCGTGGCGCCGATCTCGTCGTCGAGGCTGCCCATCCCGAGATCACGCGAGCCCACGGTGCCGCCATCCTCGGCAGGGCCGACTACATGCCGCTTTCGGTGACGGCGCTTGCCGATGACGCGCTGCGCCAGGCCCTTCTCGATGCCGCCGCCCTATCGGGGTGTCGTCTGCTGCTGCCGCAGGGTGCGCTGGTCGGCGCCGATGGTCTCTTCCAGTGGGCTCACATGTGGCGCGACGTCACCATCACCTTCCGCAAGCATCCGCGGAACCTCGATTTCGCGAGATCCGGACATGAAGGGACGATCGCCGCCGAGACCATCCTCTATGACGGGCCGGTGCGCGGCATCGCGGCGCTCTACCCGCGCAACGTTAACACCATGGTGACCTGCGCGCTGGCGACGGTCGGGCTCGACCGCTGCCGCGCCCGGCTTATCGCTGATCCGCGCCTCGACCACGCGGTCGCCGAGGTCGAGGCCTGGGGCCGGGATGGTTCCTATCTTTCGACCGTGAAGCGCCAGCCTGCGGTCGGCGTCTCCGGCACCGAGATGGTGGCCTCGACTCTGCGCTCGGTCGTCAAGGCGACGGGAGCAATGGCGAGCCTCGATATCGTCTAGTCCAGCGCACTGTTGGACGCCATGTCCGCGTTTGGCACGAAACCGCCGCCAAGAAGGGTCGCTCGAATTCTGCTACCGAAGGTCAAGGGGACCTAGCGCTGAGCGTCAGCGATGCCCGCTGTTGACCCAATTCGGACGTGGCCAATTCTCACACGGCTGCACTCTGCTTGCTCGCGGACGCCCTATACCCCAACATGGTCGGCACAGTACGGGGCTGGGAAAGAAGCTCATGAAGCGGCGCGAGTTCATGTCGCAGCTCGCCGGCGCGATGTCGGCACTGTACTCGATCACAGCTCGGGCACAGCAACCAGCAAAGATGGTGCGTCTTGGCTATCTCGCGCCCGCCCGTCTCACCAATCTCATTGAGGCGCTGCTGGCTGGGCTGCGCGACTTTGGCTATGTCGAGGGCCAGAACCTTGAGATCGAATATCGGTTCGCGCTCGGTCAAACCAAGTCGTACGACGAGCTTGCGCAGGAGCTGGTACGCCTCGATCCCACTGCCATCGTGCTCACCGGTACCCCAGCAGCGCTCGCGCTGAAACGGCAAACCACGACCATTCCCATCATTCTGGCGCCTATTGCGGACCCGCTGGCCGTGGGTCTTGCGAGGAGCCTAGCCAACCCCGGAGGCAACGTGACCGGTGTCACGATGTATGGCCCTGAACTCGCGCGGAAGCGGATGGAAATTTTCAGGGACGCGGCGGTTGGAATCCGACGTATCGCGGTGCTCGGTAATGGCCAAAATCCGCTGCACCGCTTCCTATGGGATGACCTGCAGCCGATCGGTGATGCGCTCGGCTTGGAGTTCCGCTTGTTCACCGTGACAGATGTGAACGAGCTTCCGACAGTGCTCTCTGCCATCAAGCGTGACGGCTTTGATGCCTTCACGCCCCTCTCTGACGCACAGTTCTTCGGGGCGCGGCACCAGCTCAGCGAGCTTGCTGCAATGCATCGACTTCCCGCGATATACGAGGGACGGGAGTTTGTCGAGGACGGCGGGCTGATTTCCTATGGGCCGAACATTCCCGATCTGAGCCGGCGCGCGGCAGCATTCGTCGTCAAGATTCTTAATGGCGCGAAGCCCGCCGAATTGCCGATTGAACAACCGACGAAATACGAGTTGGTGATCAACCTCAAAACCGCTAGAGAGCTCGGCGTGGCCATCGCGCCAATGCTACTCGCCCGCGCCGATGAAGTGATCGAATAGTCATGCCCCGATGGCCGCTCGTGGCACTTCCCGGAAGTGCCACCTGCGTTGAGTGGAGGACCGCTTATCGCTCCAAAGCGGACACCGGCGGGCTGTCGCATGACGTGTTTATGAGTTCACGCCCTAGTCGGCTGCGATCACCGCCCCGAACGTCTTGAGGTACTTCATCCCCGTGTCGGCCATGATCGTGACGATCGTCGCGTCGGAGCCGAGCTTCTCGGCCAATCGCAAAGCGGCGGCGACGTTGGCGCCGGTGGAAGTGCCGGCGAAGATGCCTTCCTCGCGGGCAAGCCTGAGCGCCATGGTGGTGGCGTCGGTAGTCGAGACGGCCTCGATCGCATCGGCGACGCCATCGCGCCAGAGCGGGGGCACGAAACCGACACCGATGCCGTCGATCTTGTGGGCGCCCGCCGTGCCGCCGGAGAGCACCGGGGATTCCGCGGGCTCGACGGCGACGATCCGGATGCGCGCGTTGCGGCGGCGGAGCGCCTCGCCGGTGCCGCGGAGCGACGCCGCGGTACCCACGCTCTGGACGAAGCCCTCGATCGCGCCGCCGGTCTGTGTCCAGATCTCGTCCGCGAGCTTGTCGTACGCGCGGAGCTGGTCGCCGTTGTTGAGCTGGTCGGTCCAGAAGCCGCCCGTCTCGGCCGTGACGACGCGGGCCTTCTCGATCATGTCGCGCGTGAGCTTCTCCGTCATGCGGCCGGCGTCGCTGGGCACGATCGTGAGCTTGGCGCCCAGGAGCCGCATGTGATCGAGCTTCTCCTTCGTGAAGGCATCGGAGGTCACGATGTGAAGC
>DATFRA010000003.1:0-2783 GCA_035263705.1 Allostellaceae bacterium | reverse complement strand
GACTCAGCGCCGCGCGCCCGGCGGTCGTGCGAACTTGGCGCGGTCGGAGTCGCTGCTCATGATGCCCAGCATCACGTTGCGAAAGCCGTCGACGGCCTGCGCCCCGGCCTGGCGATAGGCCTTCGCCACGCGCTGGCGCTGGTTCTCCGAGAGCTGGCGCTCGAGCTCGACGCCCTTGGGCGTGAGCTCCAGCAGGCGCTGGCGCCGGTCGCGGGGCCCGGGCTTCTGGAGGATAAAACCCTGGCGCACGAGCTGGCCCAGCACGCGGCTCAGGCTCTGCTTGGTGATGCGCAGGATGCCCAGCAGCTCGGTCACGGTGAGCTGCGGATAGCGCCCGACGAAATAAATGACCCGGTGATGCGCGCGGCCGAATCCGTAGCGTGCCAGCATGGCGTCGGGCTCGGCGGTGAAATCGCGATAAGCGTAGAATAAGAGCTCGATGCCCTGGCGCAGCTCCTCTTCCCTCAGGAACAGGTGCGGGCTCGCCGCGGATTTTACGTCAGCCATGTTGACATATTCTGCTTCGATCGTTACTGCTAGGGCGCCGCTACGGACACAATCGGTCTTCCCACCGGACTTATAGGCACGAGGACGCTTCCATGGCCATCATTCCCTTCGACGACCGCGACGGCACCATCTGGTTCGACGGCAGGCTCGCGCCGTGGCGCGATGCCAAGATCCACGTCCTCACCCACGCGTTGCATTATGCAAGCTGCGTGTTCGAGGGGGAACGAGTCTATGGCGGCAAGGTCTTCCACCTCGACGAGCACAGCCAGCGCCTGATCGACTCGGCGAAGCTCCTGGGCTTCGAGATCCCGATCGAACTTGCGGCGATCAACGAGGCGACCAACGCCGTCGTGAAGGCCAACAACATCGTCGACGGCTACGTGCGACCGCTGGCGTGGCGCGGCGCCGAGCAGATGGGTGTCTCGGCCCAGGCGACCAAGATTCACATGGCGATCGCGACCTGGGAGTGGCCGGCCTATTTCACGCCCGAGGCGCGGCTCAAGGGCATCCGCATGGCGATCTCGAAGTGGCGGCGGCCCGCGCCCGACACCGCGCCCACGAAGTCGAAGGCCGCCGGCCTCTACATGATCTGCACGCTCTCCAAGCACGCGGCCGAGGCCGAGGGCTACGACGACGCTCTGATGCTGGACTGGCGCGGCCGGATCGCCGAGGCGACCGGCGCCAATGTCTTCCTCGTTATCAACGGCGAGCTCCATACGCCGACGCCCGACTGCTTCCTTGACGGCATCACCCGCCGCACGGTGATGGGCCTGGCGCGTGCCCGCCAGATCAAGGTGGTGGAGCGCGCGATCATGCCGGACGAGCTCGGCCGAGCGCAGGAGGTGTTCCTGACCGGCACCGCCGCCGAGGTGACGCCGGTGCGCGAGATCGGCCCCTACAAATTCACGCCCGGCCACATCTGCAAGCAGATGCTCGAGGATTTCGACAAGGTGACGCGGGCGTAGCGCTCGCGGGTCCACGCATCAAACCCCTCACCCACTTCGCGGGCGAGGGGCATGCGGCCTCCTATAATGCGCATACAAAAGGAGGAGCGAACCATGGCACGTCCATCCCTCACTCTCCGAAGCCTCCGCACACGGCCGGTGGTGCTGAAGCTCAAGCGTCCCGTGGTCGCGCGCATCGCCACCATCACGGACTGGCCGCTGATCCTGATCGATCTCGAGACCGAGGAGGGGGTCACCGGCCGCGCGTATCTCGAGCCCTATCTTCCGAAAGCAATGAAGTATCTGCTGCCGGCGCTGCGCGATCTCGGCGCGCTCTTGAAGGGGCGCCGCGTCGCGCCGGTCGAGCTCTACGACGCCGCGCGGAAGTCGCTGCATTTCGTGGGCTACCAGGGCCTCTCGATGATCGCGGTCTCCGGGCTCGACATGGCGGCCTGGGATGCGCTGGCGCGGGCGGCGGAGGTGCCGCTCTGCGTGCTGCTCGGCGGCTCGGTGGGGTCGGTCAAGGCCTATAACAGCAACGGTCTCTGGCTCCACGAGCCCGCGAAGGTCGCGGCGGAGGCGGTTGAGCTACGCGAGGAGGGCGCCTTCAAGGGCCTGAAGCTCCGCCTCGGCCGCGCGCGAATTCGCGACGATCTCTCGACCATCGAGGCCGTGCGCAAATCCGTCGGCGCGGACATGGCGCTCATGGTCGATTTCAACCAGGGCCTCACCCTCGGCGAGGCGCTGGAGTGCTGCCACGCGATCGACGATGCCGGCCTCGCCTGGATCGAGGAGCCGATCGTCTACGACAACCTCGACGGCTATCGCCAGCTCGCGGCCGAGCTCAAGACGCCGATCCAGATCGGCGAGAATTTCTACGGACCCCGCGATCTCCAGGCGGCGCTCCAGTTGAGGGCCTGCGATTTCGTGATGCCAGACTTCATGCGGATCGGCGGCGTCACCGGCTGGCTCAAGGCGGCGGCGATCGCGGGCGCGGCGGGCGTGCCGATGTCGACGCATCTCTATCCAGAAGTGGCGGCCCACGTCATGCGGGTCACCGAGACCGCGCACTGGCTCGAATGGCAGGACTGGGCCGACCCGATCCTGCAGAAGCCCTACGCGATCAAGGACAGCCTGCTGCACATCCCCGACACGCCCGGTGTCGGCCTCGAATGGAACGAGGACGCGGTGCAGGCGCACGCCGTCGAGATATAGAGACTACTCCGCGACCCAGCGCTTCGTGGCTGCGTCGTCGCCGGATTGCGCCTCCACCCAGCGCGGACCGGCGCTGGTTTCCTCGAGTTTCCAGAAGGGCGCCTTGGTCTTGAGCCA
>DATFRA010000002.1:0-6587 GCA_035263705.1 Allostellaceae bacterium | reverse complement strand
ACCCAGATGGTGGGCGGCGTGACTCCGGGGAAAGGTGGCACCATCCATCTCGACCTGCCGGTGTTCGACACGGTGGCGCAGGCGGTCGCCAAGACCGGTGCCACCGCGTCCGCGATCTACGTGCCGCCGCCCTTCGCCGCCGACGCGATCCTGGAAGCGATCGACGCGGAAGTGCCGCTCGTGGTCTGCATCACCGAGGGCATTCCGGTCCTCGACATGGTGACCGTGAAGCGCGCGCTCCAGGGCTCCAAGACCCGGCTCATCGGCCCCAACTGTCCCGGAGTGATCACGCCCGAGCAGTGCAAGATCGGCATCATGCCCGGACACATCCACACCAAGGGTCATGTCGGCATCGTCTCTCGCTCGGGCACGCTCACTTACGAGGCCGTGGCGCAGACGACGGCGGCGGGCCTCGGCCAGTCGAGCTGCGTCGGCATCGGCGGTGATCCCGTCAACGGCACCAGCTTCATCGACGTGCTCGATCTCTTCCTCAAGGACGAGGAGACAAAGTCCATCATCATGATCGGCGAGATCGGCGGCTCCGCCGAGGAGGATGCCGCCGATTTCATCAAGCGGAGCCCGGTCAAGAAGCCCATCGTGGGGTTCATCGCGGGCGTGACCGCGCCTCCCGGCCGCCGCATGGGCCACGCCGGCGCCATCATCTCCGGCGGCACGGGCACCGCGGGCCACAAGGTCGAGGCGATGCGGAGCGCCGGCTGCACCGTCGCGGACTCGCCGGCGGCGCTGGGGAGCACGATGCTGCAGATGCTGAAGCGATGACATCGGCTCCGACCCGCGAACCCAAGCGCGCGATCCACCCCGGCTCGGGCCGGCGGCGCGGCCGCGACGTGCCGAAGGGGCGTCAGGTCGATCCCGACGCGCTCGCTGAGGTGCAGGCGCTGCTCGTCGACCGCTCGCGCGAGCGCGATCTCCTGATCGAGCACCTGCACCTGCTGCAGGACAAATATCACTGCCTGCATGCGCGGCATCTGGCGGCGCTGGCGGAGGAGATGCGACTCGCGCTGGTCGAGGTCTACGAGGTCGCGAGCTTCTACGCCCATTTCGACATCGTGATGGACGACGAGCAACCGCCACCGCCGATCACCGTGCGCGTCTGCGACAGTTTGAGCTGCGAGCTCGCGGGCGCCCAGCGCCTGCTCAAGTATTTGCCGGCGAAGCTCGGCACCAGGGTGCGCGTGGTGCGCGCACCCTGCATGGGCGGCTGCCACAACGCACCCGCGGTCGCGATCGGCCACGCCCTCCACGAGCACGCGACGGTCGAGAGCGTCGCGAACGCCGTCGCCAGCGGCAAGACGCATCCGCACGTCCCCGCCTACCCCGGCCTCGACGCCTATCGCGCGCAGGGGGGTTACCAGCTCCTCGGAGCCTGCCTCTCGGGCAAGAAGAGCGTCGAGGAGGTCATGAAGGCGCTCGAGGACTCCGCGCTCCGCGGCCTCGGCGGCGCCGGGTTCCCCACGGGACGCAAGTGGCGCTTCGTCCGACAGGAGGCGAAGCCGCGGCTGATGGCCGTGAACGCCGACGAGGGCGAAGTCGGCACCTTCAAGGACCGACACTATCTCGAGACCGATCCGCACCGCTTCCTCGAGGGCATGCTGATCGGTGCCTGGGCGGTCGAGGCGCCCGCGGTCTACATCTATCTCCGCGACGAATACCCGCAGTGCCGCGAGATCCTGGACCCCGAAATCGCGGCGCTGAAGAATGCCGGGCTCTCGCGCCACACCGAAATCCATCTGCGGCGCGGCGCCGGCGCCTACATCTGCGGCGAGGAGTCCGCGATGCTCGAGAGCATCGAGGGCAAGCGCGGGTTGCCGCGTCACAAGCCGCCCTATCCCTCGCAGGTCGGATTGTTCGGCCGCCCGACGCTCATCAACAACGTCGAGACGCTCTACTGGGTGCGCGACATCGTCGAGAAGGGACCGCAGTGGTTCGCGAGCCAGGGCCGGCGCGATCGCAAGGGTCCGCGGAGCTTCTCGGTCTCGGGCCGAGTCAAGAATCCCGGCATGAAGCTCGCGCCCGCGGGGATCACGGTAAAAGAGCTGATCGAGGAGTATTGCGGCGGCATGGCCGATGGCCATCAATTCAAGGCCTACCTGCCGGGCGGCTGCTCCGGCGGCATTCTGCCGGCCTCCATGGGCGACCTGCCGCTCGACTTCGGCACGCTCGAGGCCCATGGCTGCTTCATCGGCTCGGCCGCCGTGATCGTGCTCTCGGACAAGGACGATATGAAAGCGGTCACGCTCAATCTGCTTAAGTTCTTCGAGGACGAGAGCTGCGGCCAATGCACGCCCTGCCGCGTCGGCACCGAGAAGGTGGTGGGCCTGCTCTCCAAACCCAAGTGGGACGGGCCGCTCCTCGAGGAGCTCGCCAAGGTGATGACGGACGCATCGATCTGCGGCTTGGGCCAGGCTGCGATGAATCCGGTGAAGATGGTACTGAAGCATTTCGCGGAGGACCTCGCATGAGCGACGCGATCAAGTTCCTGCTCGACGGCGAGGAGGTCGAGGCGCGGCCCGGCGAGACCATCTGGCAGGTGGCTGAGCGCAAGGGCACGGAGATCCCCCATCTCTGCTACAGCCCGGCGCCGGGCTACCGGCCCGACGGCAACTGCCGCGCCTGCATGGTGGAGATCGAGGGCGAGCGCGTGCTCGCGGCCTCCTGCATCCGCCAGCCCGCCAACGGCATGAAGGTCAAGACCGCGAGCGAGCGGGCGAAGTTCTCGCGGCAGATGGTGTTCGAGCTTCTGGTCTCCGACCAGCCCGAGCGCGCTGAGAGCCACGATCCCGACTCCCGCTTCTGGCGCTGGGCGGATCGCGTCGGCGTTTCCGAAAGCCGGCTCCCCGCGCGGCATCAGCCCGCGCCCGACCGCAGCCATCCCGCCATGGCGGTCAATCTCGACGCCTGCATCCAGTGCAATCTCTGCGTCCGCGCGTGCCGCGAGGTGCAGGTGAACGACGTCATCGGCATGGCCCAGCGCGGCCACGGCGCCAAGATCGTGTTCGACTTCGACGATCCCATGGGCAACAGCACCTGCGTCGCCTGCGGCGAGTGCGTGCAGGCCTGCCCAACCGGCGCGCTCATGCCGGCGACCCGCGTCGACGCGCGAAATCACTACGCGAACGGCGTCGACCGCGAGGTGGACAGCATCTGTCCCTATTGCGGCGTCGGCTGCCAGATCACTTACAAGATCAAGGACGACAAGCTGGTCTATGTGGACGGCCGCGACGGCCCCGCGAACCAGAACCGGCTCTGCGTCAAGGGCCGCTTCGGGTTCGACTACGTCAGCCATCCGGGCCGTTTGACGGTCCCGATGATCCGCAAGGCCGGCGTCAAGAAGGACCCGAACGACGAGATCGATCCGGCCAATCCCTGGACGCATTTCCGCAAGGCGACCTGGGAAGAAGCGCTCGACCGCGCGGCGGCGGGCCTGAAGCGCATCCGGGACCAGCACGGCGGCAAGGGCCTCGCAGGCTTTGGCTCCGCCAAGGGCTCCAACGAGGAGGCCTATCTCTTCCAGAAACTGGTGCGCGCGGGCTTCGGCACCAACAACGTCGACCACTGCACGCGGCTCTGCCACGCCTCGTCCGTCGCGGGTCTCATCGAGGGCATCGGCTCGGGCGCGGTGACCGCGCCCTTCATGGCGGCGAAGGACGCCGACGTCATCGTGGTAATCGGCGCCAATCCGACCGAGAACCACCCCGTCGCTGCCACCTTCTTCAAGAACGCGGCGAAGCGCGGCGCGACGCTCATCGTGATGGACCCGCGCGGCCAGGCGCTGAAGCGCCATGCCACGCACATGCTGCAGTTCAAGCCCGGCCGCGACGTCTCGATGCTGAATGCGATGCTCAACGTCATCATCGAGGAAGGCCTCTACGACCGGCAGTATGTCCAGGCGCACACCGACGGCTTCGAGCGGCTGCGCGACAACGTGAAGAACTATCCGCCGGAGAAGATGGCCGACATCTGCGGCATCGACGCAGAGACACTCCGCACCGTCGCGCGCAAATATGCGCGCGCCGAGGCGGCGATCATCTTCTGGGGCATGGGCATCTCGCAGCACGTCCACGGCACCGACAACACGCGCTGCCTGATCGCGCTCTCGCTGGTGACGGGCCAGGTCGGCCGGCCCGGCACGGGCCTCCATCCGCTCCGCGGTCAGAACAACGTGCAGGGTGCCTCCGACGCGGGCCTGATACCCATGTTCTTCCCGGACTATCTCTCCGTCGAGGTCGCGGAGACCCGCGCCACCTACGAGAAGCTGTGGGGCACGAAACTCGATCCCAAGCGCGGCCTCACCGTGGTCGAGATCATGAACGCAATCCACGCCGACGTCATTCGCGGCATGTACATCATGGGCGAGAACCCCGCGATGTCCGACCCCGACGTCCAGCACGCCCGCGAGGCGCTCGCCAAGCTCGAGCATCTCGTGGTGCAAGACATCTTCCTGACGGAGACCGCGAAGTACGCCGACGTGATCCTGCCGGCCTCGGCCTGGCCCGAGAAGACCGGCACGGTCACGAATACCAACCGCCAGGTCCAGCTCGGCCGCGTGGCGCTGCCGATGCCGGGCGAGGCG
This sequence comes from Allostellaceae bacterium, assembly GCA_035263705.1. GTDB lineage: Bacteria > Pseudomonadota > Alphaproteobacteria > ATCC43930 > CGMCC-115725 > DASZHJ01. The sequence goes on along the minus strand of DATFRA010000002.1, from coordinate 1,993 downwards.
CGGGAGGATTTCTGGATCATCCAGGAGCTCGCGCGCCGGCTCGGCCTCGCCTGGAACTACACCCATCCCAAGGACGTGTTCGCGGAGATGAAGGTGACGATGCGCTCTCTCGATCACATCACCTGGGAGCGGCTGGAGCGCGAGAGCTCGGTCACGTATCCGGTCGACGCCGACGACAAGCCCGGCAACGAGATCGTCTTCGCCGACAGCTTCCCGACGCCCACCGGCCGCGGCAAGTTCGTGCCCGCGGGTCTGGTGCCGCCCGCCGAGGAGCCCGACGCCGACTATCCGATGGTGCTCACCACGGGTCGCCAGCTCGAGCACTGGCACACCGGCGCCATGACCCGCCGCGCCATCATCCTGGACCTGCTGGAGCCGGAGGCGGTCGCGTCGCTGGCGCCCGCAGACTTCCGCAAATTCGGCATCAAGCCGGGCGACATGATCCGGGTCGCGACCCGCCGAGGCGCCATCGAGCTCAAGGCGCGCGCCGACGGCGCCATCCCCTCGGGGATGATCTTCATACCCTTCTGCTTCGCCGAGGCCGCCGCCAACGTGCTGACGAACCCGCAGCTCGACCCCTTCGGCAAGATCCCCGAGTTCAAGTTCTGCGCCGCGAAGGTGGAGCGCGTCACGGTCCCGGCATGAGCGCCGGCGCATATTCCTGCCAAAGAAAAGGGGCCCGGCGGGCCCCTTTGAGTTTCCCGAAGAGGAGTTTCTCAGAACTGGAACTTCATGCCGGCTGATATGCCCATCAAACGGCCGCCCGCCCAGCAGCGCGGGTTTGAGCTCTCACCGCCGGATGAGGAGCCGCCGGGATCGTCGCTGGCATCGTGGCAGTCGGTGGTGACCGCGCGGCCGCCGGCGCCCAAGTCGTAGTGGGCGAAGCGCCCGTTGATGGTCATGGCCCAGTCCGCATAGACGCTGATGTACTTGTTGAACTGGTGCCGGATCATCGCGGTGATCATGTCGGCGTGATTGTCCGCGTGCGCCGTCGCCACCGTGTTGTGCTGGCCGGGGTCGCCCGGCGTCTTGAAGGCGTGCGCCCAGCCGACGGCGATCGTGTCGGCATCGGAGAGCGCCTGGCTGATCGCGAGCCAGGTACCCCAGCGCTGCCGCTCGTTCTGGAATTCGAGCACGCTCGGCACGTAGCGGTGCATGCGCTCGACGATGCCGCTCACCGTGGTCCGGGTCGGGAACTGGTACTGGACGCCGAACTTCATCGCGTCCTCGTCAGCGGTGTCCAGGGCGGCCAGCGGATCTGGGAAAAGGTCGCTCGACCGGTTGACCTTCATGTGCCGCTCATAGGCGGCAATCGCGTAGAGCGGGCCCTGCGAGTAAACGATGTCGGCGCTGACGGCGTCGCTGAACGCGCCGTCGTTGCACCGGGGCGGGAGGAGGCCGCCGCTGCCGGGGATGTTGCCGCCGGTACAATCGGATTCGCCCGAGGCGATGTTGTCGCTGCTGCTCGACCGGTTCTGGCCCGGCGAATAGAGCGCGTTGAAGGTGAAGCCCCAGAACTTCGGCGATTCGTACCAGATCGAATGATCGAGCCGGGTGCCGAACTCGACGCGGTTGTCGCCGCCCGTATTGCCCATGATCACTTGATAGTCGCCGATCATGCCGGAGAACGGGTTCATGCGGTTCGTCGAGAGCTTGTAGGGGGCATCCGACTTGCCGATGTAGACGGAGCCCCATTGCTCGCTCGAGAGCCCGATGAAGCTGTTGCGCGACGTCAAGGCGCCTTTGACCACGTTGCTCTTGTTGCTGTTGGTCTCGGCGGAGCCGGATGTCGCGGCAACGTCGACCTGCGTCTCCAGCTGCCAGACGAAATTGGCGGGGAAATCGCCGAGGCTCTGGAAGCCGCGCAGGCCGAGGTAGGAGAGGTTCGTCGATACACTGGGCTGCCAGCCGACCCGCCCGGTTGGACGCACGACCGGCGGATTCGAGAATGCTGTCTTGTCCTTGATGCCCTTCGTGGTCGCGTCGATTGAGA
>DATFRA010000001.1:0-4046 GCA_035263705.1 Allostellaceae bacterium | reverse complement strand
GAGGGGCGCGGGGGCTCAAGAACATCCTCCCCGCCGGCGGAGGCGGCTGGTAAGGTCGGGCAGTAAGGTCGGGGAAGCGCATGAGGGAACCGATGCCCGGCGCGAGGCGTGCGCTCGGCGAGATGCTCGCCGCGGCTCGGCGCGGTGCCGGCGGCGGCCGGCGCCCCCTCAGCGTGGAGCAGGTGGCGGAGCGCGCGGGGGTGGGTGCGAGCTGGATTCGCTGGCTCGAGGCGGGGAGGAACATCGGCCTGTCGCCGGCGGTGCTGGGGTGGGTGGCGGATGCGCTCGCCCTGCGCGGCGGGCCGCGACGCAGGGCATTCGACCTGGCCGGAATCGAGGAGGTGCCGGAGCTGCCTGCCTTCATCGAGCCGCTCCGCCCGACGGTGCGCCGGCTGATCGAAGCGGCTGGCCCTTACCCCGCCTACGCGTTCGGGCGGCGCGGCGACATCCTCGCGGCCAATGAGGCCACCGAGGCCGTGTATCGTTGCCACCTGGTTCCGCCGCTCCGGCGAAACATGTACCTCTTCATTTTCGCCCAGCCCGAAATTCGCAAGATCATCGCGAACTGGGACGACCAGGCGCGCCGGCTCGTCGCCCACCTTCGGGCGGAGATCGACCGCGCGCCGCAGGACCAGGTCCTCGCGGATCTGCGGCGCTACCTGGAGGCCGAAAGCCCGGACTTTCGCGCTTTGTGGCAGGCCAAGCTGGGGGTCCCAGCGCCGATCAAAGTGTTTCTCCATCCGCGCGTCGGACGGCTGGTATTCGAGGTGGAGAGCGTGGCGATCGAGAGCGAGCCGGGAATTCGGGCCCGCTTCTACGTGCCGCGGGCGCGAGACGGCACCCGCGGCCGGGTGGCACAGCTGCTGCGCTTATATCGTCTCGACGCGAGCAACGGCCGGCGCCGCGCTCATCAGGAGGTGGTGCGCCTGGTGAAGGACCACGTCAACGCGTGCTATGCGCGCGACATTCCGCTCGACGAGCTGGCGGCACTGGCCGGCCTGGACAAGTTCCGTCTGCTGCGCGTCTTCTCGGCCGAGGTGGGGTTTCCGCCGCACGCGTATCAGCTCCTGGTGCGCGTCAACCATGCGCGGCGGCTGCTCAGCGCCGGCGACAATGCAGCAAAGGTCGCGGTGCAGGTCGGGTTTTCCGATCAGAGCCACCTGATCCGACAGTTCCGGCGCGTCGAGGGAATGACCCCGGCGGCCTACTTGCGCGGCCAGCGCGCATGGCCCAGTGGAAGGTCGTAGAAGCCGATGAGTAGCTCCACCTGCGAACCCAACTTTCGTAAAACTTTGAGCTCAGGTCACGTCCTCGCCCTGACCACGACCATGACTTCTGGCTCATTTCGCGCCGCGCGCCGCGCGCTTACTTCCCGTGAATGGCAAATAAAAAAACCGCGAAGGCGGCCGCTTGCACGCTGTTTCTGATCGCGCTCGAAGCATCGGCTCAATTGATGCCCAGCGATGCGCCGTTGCAATACTCCGCCGCGCTCCTTGCACAGGGCAATCCACGCCTAGGGGCAGTGGATTTGCGCCTGCAATATCGGCATCTGTTGGGAGGAGCCGGCAGCGGCAGCGCCATCGGCGGCTTCGCAGCGATTGCTGCGGGACCTGCTGGCGTCCGCCCGGGAGTAGGTCTCGAGATCCAGCCACTGGCCTTTCTTTCTTTCGGCTTCGATTATTTTGCGACGTATTACTTCGGCACCCAGGGGCTTGCGCAGTCTTATCCATCGCCCCATTCGGACTATGGAAGCGACGCGTTCTCTGCGCCCAGCGATGGACCGGGCGGCAGCTACGCGCTCTGGGTGCAGCAGCTCACCGTGCACGCTGTGTTACAAGGCATCCTGGGGCCGATCGCCGTGCGCAACACCACGCGCGCCTCGCGCTTCTTTGCCGACCTGCAGGGAAACGACCGCGTCTTCTATGAACCGGTGCTCGATGTGACTGTCTACAAGGACGGTTGGGCCGGCCAGAACGAGACCGATGTCATGTATCTCTGGACGTCGAGCTTCATCGTCGGCTTGCGCTACACGCTGACCATCGCGTGGTATCCCAGCGACGCGTATAGTCCTGGCGAGCCCCAAGACAATCCCAATACACCGACCAGTAAGCTCGGACCGGTTGCGGCTTGGCAATTCCTCCAGAGCGACGGGGGCGCCGTTCAACGCGGAGCCTTGCTGCTCACCGCGCAATGGTATCTGTCTCATCGATACCGCACCGGGGCCACGGTGAGCGGCGCACTTCCGTTTTTTGGGCTCGCCCTGGTCTTCTCCGGCGATCTCGTGCGCAGCCGCTAAACACCAGACCGGCGCCCCAACGAACCGTCCGATGATGCGGGCGCGAGGCGATGGCCGAAAACGTCCGATCATAGTCCTTGCGCCAACCGGCTGAGCGGCGCAGGCTTCGCCCATGTTCCGGCGCGTCGTCATCGTCGCATTTGATGGTTGCCAGGCGCTCGACGTGGTCGGGCCGCTGGAGGTCTTCGCCGGGGCCAGTGAGGCGCAAGCGCGCCGGCACGCGCGGGATCCGGGATACGCACCGATCGTGGCCGCCGTCCCCCGTTCGGTGCGCGCTCAGAGCGGGATCGAGATAGCGACGCAGGCCAGGCTCGCAGGTGTCGCCGCCGCTGGCGCGCCAGCCATCGATACCCTGATCGTCGCAGGGGGCCGCGGGGCACGTCGTGCGGCTCGCGATTCGTCGTTCGTGCGCCTCGTCGGCCGCGCCGCACGGCGGGCAAGGCGGGTCGCGTCGGTATGCACCGGGGCTTTCGTGCTCGCCGCGGCGGGGCTGCTCGAGCGGCGACGCGCCACGACGCACTGGGCCTACTGCGACTCGCTCGCAGAGGCCCACCCCAATATCCGCGTGGAGACGGCCCCCATTTTCGTTCGGGATGGCAAGGTCTGGACGTCGGCCGGCGTCTCCGCTGGGATCGACCTCGCGCTGGCGATGGTTGAGGAGGACCTCGGCCGTGAGCTGGCGATGCTGATCGCCCGATGGCTGGTGGTTTTTGTTCGCCGCGCGGGCGGGCAATCCCAGTTTAGCGCGCAACTGCAGGCGCAAGCGGCGGAGCGTGCGCCGATCCGAGAGCTGCAGGCGTTCATCCTCGAGCATCCCGAGGCCGCGCTCGGCGTGCCTGCGCTGGCAAAACAAGCAGCGATGAGCGTGCGAAATTTCGCGCGGATTTTTCGCGCCGAGGTGGGCCTTCCGCCGCTGCTTACGTCGAACGCGTGCGCGTCGAGACCGCGCGGCGCTTGCTCGAGACCAGCGAGCGATCGGTCGACGACGTGGCCGAGGCCTCCGGTTTCGGCACTCCCGAGAGGCTCCGCCGGGCGTTCGCGCGCCGGGTCGGGCTGAGTCCGAGGGAGTACCGCGCCCGCTTCGGCGCGAGAGGTAGAGGAGCAGATGCATGAACTTCGTCTTTTTCGTGTTCGATGGTTTTGACGCGCTGGACGCCGTTGGACCCTACGAAGCGCTGGTGCGGGTGCCCGGTGCGCGCGCCACGTTCGCAGCACCTGAGCGAGGCATCGTCCGGACCGAAAACTCGGCGCTCAACCTCAGCGTTGACACGGCGATCGACGAAATCGCCGGCTGCGATCTGCTCCTCGTCCCGGGCGGTTTTGCCACCCGCAAACTCGAGCGCGACCAGCGCGTGTTGGCCTGCCTTCGGGCGATCGATCGCACGACCCGCATCACCGCTTCGGTGTGCACCGGGGCGATGCTGCTCGCCGCCGCCGGCTTGCTGCGCGGGCGGCGCGCAAACACCCACTGGGCGGTTCGCCAGCGCCTCCTCGATTACGGCGCGGTGCCGGTTGCCGAGCGCGTTGTGCGCGACGGCAAATACGCCACCGCGGCCGGGGTCTCGGCCGGGATCGATCTCGGGTTGGCGCTTGCGGCCGAGCTCGCCGGTCGTCGGGTCGCCGAAGCGATCCAGCTTGGGCTGGAATATGACCCCGATCCCCCGTTCGATTCGGGCGATCCCGTTCGCGCTCCCGCCGCGCTGCGCCTGGCGGTGCTCGCCTTCCTCCGGATGCGCGAAATGCAGTGCGG